>PLZC01000047.1 GCA_003151985.1 Acidobacteriaceae bacterium | reverse complement strand
TTCTGGATCACGTCGCGCAGACAGCCGGCGGTTTCGTAAAACGCGCCGCGCTTCCCCACACCGAAATTCTCCGACAGTGTGATCTGGACGCTAGCCACGTAATTGCGGTTCCAGATCGGCTCCAGAAATGAGTTGGCAAAGCGGAAGTAGAGGATATTCATGATCGCTTCCTTCCCGAGAAAGTGATCGATGCGGAAGATTGAGTCTTCCGGAAAGACGGTATGCGCGACTTGGTTGAGCTCTCGTGCAGAGGACAGGTCCCGCCCGAATGGTTTTTCCACAATGACGCGTGCATGCTCGGCCAGGTTCGCCGCGCCGAGACCCTTGATTACCGTCTCGAAGAGCGAAGGCGGAATAGCCAGATAATGCGCGGGTCGCCGCGCGTTACCGAGCGCCTCTTTGATGGCTATGAACGTGCCTGGGGCTTTATAGTCTCCACTCACATACTTAAGCAGAGACAGAAGACGTTTGAGCGCTTGTTTGTTATCGATTCCCCCCGACCGTTCAATGCTGTCCGTCACCCGATTGTGCAAACGCGACATCCCCCACTTCGGGAAGGCAACGCCGATCACCGGAACTTTGAGGGTCCCTCGCTTTACCATTGCATAAAGTGCCGGAAAGATCATCTTGTGTGCCAGGTCGCCCGTCACACCGAAAAGCACCAGCGCATCCGAATGCGGCCTCGTCATCTGGCGCCTGCCTTGCCGGCAGCGGCCTTTTCTTCATGACCGCCGAACTGGTAACGGAAAAACGAGTTGGCCTTCTGCACCATGTCCACCGCAAGAAATAGCAGTGTGTTGACGCACAATTCATCCAATGCCAATGGTGAGATCGTAGCCGAGAGTTCTGCACAAGGTACCATGGCGTGCACTTTGCCTTTCAGTCTTGGAATGGGATGAACTTCGCTGAGGATTTCAGGTCCATGCACGCGCGCCAGGCCTCTCCGGACCAGGCTTTGATCGCCTTCCCGTTCCATGCAGGGTGCTAGCATTCGCAGGCCTTCTCTGGGTACTTCTTGGATTCTAGACATGTTGTATTGCAGTGTTTCTTGCCGCTCGTGGGCTGGCAGTTACAGCCAGGATGATCGCAAATCAGCGTAGTTTTCATGAACACTCTCCTTGGCCGAACATGCCTTCTTTTTTCTGACGGCTCTGTCATTTGGAAAACTGGGAAGAAGGCTGACACTACGATTTACACTGCCAGTCTGCATAGCTAGTACCCATTGGAACCGGCTTAGCTATCATTGATTTCTAAACGTCGACCGGGCTGCCTGCTGTTCAGATTTGACCTGTCTGAAGGTCGTAAAGCCCTTGATAGTATTCAAAGCGGTCCACGCGTCAGAAGGTCTTGACCGTGGCAATCGGGAATCCTCCGACAAATAGAACGAGATGGGTTCTGGTTTTACAGATCTTAATCAGGAAGCAGAGCAGGCCCAAATGAAATCGCAAGTTCTTAGAGACATTGCAACCACGATTTTCGCCCACAGCAAAGGTCTGCTGGCAATGGACGAGAGCACTCCAACCTGCAGTAAGCGATTTGCCAGCCTGGGGATCCCCCAGACAGAGGAGGCTCGACGGGCCTATCGCGAGTTGATTGTGACCACCCACGGGCTCGGTGAGTCCATCGGCGGCGCGATCCTCTTCGACGAGACGATCCGTCAACAAACAATAGATGGCATTCCCTTTGTCAAAGTCCTCGTTGAAGCCGGAATCGTTCCAGGAATCAAAGTGGACATTGGTGCCAAGGAGTTGGCGGGATGTTCCGGTGAAAAGGTGACTGAAGGTCTTGATGGATTGCGCGACCGGCTTGCTGAGTATTCTCGTCTGGGCGCTCGCTTTGCCAAGTGGCGCGCAGTCATTGCCATTGGCGACGCCATCCCCAGCCGGAGCTGCATTGAGGCCAATGCGCACGCTCTGGCTCGCTATGCCGCGCTGTGCCAGGAAGCTGGACTGGTTCCAGTCGTTGAGCCCGAAGTGCTCATGGACGGCGGACATACGTTGGAGCGGTGCCTCGAAGTCACAGAGGAAGTTCTGCGAGAAGTCTTCTGCCAGCTTTATGCACAACGGGTAAGGCCTGAAGGCATGATTCTGAAGCCCAACATGGTTCTTCCAGGAACGACCTGCACCAAGCAAGAATCGGTTGAAGAAATAGCCGACGCAACGGTGGGATGTCTCTTGCGAGCCGTCCCTGCAGCGGTTCCTGCGATTGCATTCCTGTCTGGCGGCCAATCGGCAGCATTGGCCTCTGTTCGCTTGAATGCGATGAATGTGAGATTCAAATCGCGGTTGCCCTGGGCGCTGGCATTCTCGTTCGCTCGTGCCATCCAGCAGCCGGCCCTGGAGCTTTGGAAGGGCCAGGAGGCCAACGTATTGATAGCACAGCAGGCCTTATATCATCGCGCCCGCTGCAACCAGGCTGCGCGCAGGGGCGAATACACCTCAGAAATGGAGAACTGATGACCGGTAGCAAGCACAATCTCGAAGGGAACAGTGGCGATAGCGGTGAGCCCGATCCAGGCCCTTACTGGAGGCGGATGCATCGCGACTGGCGCTTTTGGGTAGGCGCAATCTTCATGGCGGCGGCTCTCGCCATTTACGTTCTGAGCGGCGACCTCGCGTGGGTTCCCTGGCGTCAACCTGGATAGCTGGTGTCGGCAGGTATTGGGAGATTGCGAAGTCGCTCCGATTTCTCATGTCAACGAGTGGCCCGTTCGCCGTCCGATGGTTTGACCGACCGCGTCGAGTTCTTGAAACAGGCTTTTCGCTCGCGGCCGCCAATGAGCACAAGGTGACAAGCGATGAGTTCGATGCCTCTATATCCGATGCGATTCGAGCCAATCTATCAGTATCGGTTGTGGGGCGGCCGGCACTTGTCGAGCCTGCTTTCCACACCCCTTCCGCAGAACGAACCCATCGGTGAAGCATGGATGCTCAGCGACCGAGACGATCGTCAGAGCCAGGTTGCCAATGGGCCGCTAAAGGGGCAGACTATCGGTGCACTGATGCAACGCTTCCGCGACCAACTCATGGGGCGACAGGCTTCACGCTTTCGTCGCTTTCCCCTGCTCCTCAAGTTTCTTGATGCATGTGAAATGCTTTCCGTGCAGGTTCATCCCAGCGACGCGCACCCAGAACTACTTCCACCGGACGAGAGCGGAAAAACGGAAGCGTGGGTTGTCGTAGAGGCAGAGAAAGGAAGTCGCATTTATGCCGGCTTGCAGCCAGGCACAACGGCCGCCGATCTGCGCCATTCCCTACCCAACGGCACAATCGCGGACTACCTCCATTGCGTACTACCGATGCCGGGCGACGCAGTGTTCATCCCTGCCGGAACCGTTCATACCCTGGGTGGCGGTGTTGTTGTCTTTGAGGTTCAGCAGAACAGTGACGTCACCTTCCGTCTCTACGATTGGAATCACCTGGACGCGAAGACAGGACAGCCACGGCCTCTCCAGGTCGATCAGGCATTTGCCTGCATAGACTTCGATGGGGGTTCCAGCGGCCTGGTGGCGCCCTTCGTACAGACCGCGATGCCGGTTGAGCGTGAAAGGCTCTTCGATTGCGAAGCCTTCCGGCTTTTCCGCTTTATCGGACAAGCACCGTTCACCGTTGGTGCTATCGCAGAGCCTCGCGTGATGGTCTGCGTTGATGGCTCAGGCCAGGTTGAGCACGACAGAGACTCTTATGCAGTAGGCAAGGGCGAAGTATGGCTCCTGCCCGCAGAGGCGGGCGTGTGTGGCTTTCGTCCAAGCGGAGAAGTGACACTGCTGGAGATTGCGATCCCCGAATAGTGCGGGGTTTATTCACAGAGCTATGGGTCATTGCGCGGAAGCTCAAACAGAAATTCGCAAGACTTCGAGGATGGAGATGAATGAAGAAGCTCATTGTGTTCGATCTTGACGGGACACTGGCCCCCAGCAAGTCATCGCTCGATGCCGAGATGGCGTCCCTCCTNNAACAGGTTCTCTCCAATCTTCCGCAGGATGAACGCCTGGCACAGCTCTCCATTCTCCCTACCTGCGGGACACAATTCTTTCAATATGCCGGCGGGTGGAAGCGGCTCTATGCAGAAGACTTCACCGCAGACGAAAGAGAGAAGATCGTCACCTCTCTGAGCAAAGCAGTTGCAACCGCGGGCTTCCCAGTCGAGAAGACCTGGGGAGAGACCATTGAGGACAGGGGAAGCCAGATAACCTACTCAGCACTCGGCCAGCAAGCCCCATTGGTGGAGAAGGAGAAATGGGATCCGGATTTCGCCAAGCGGCAGAAGATCAAAGCTATCCTCGACACGCTCATTCCTGAGTTTTCAGT
>PLZC01000157.1 GCA_003151985.1 Acidobacteriaceae bacterium | reverse complement strand
GGCTCTGCCGGAGGATACTTACTTGAGCAGACCGTCCCCGTTCCATACTACGCAGGTAACTATCGCAAAAGCGATCCCACGAAACCTTGCCTAGCGGGAGAGGTCAATGTCGCTGGCGTATACGGTGCGCCATTTGCAGAAGTAGAGACGTTGATGAAGGGGTTTTCGGATGAACTCACCAAATCTACGATGTCCACAGACGAGTTTTTGGCAACGGAAAGGCCTCAGATTGTTCGGGTCCAAGCTGCGGCACAACTCGCGGCTTTCGCGGGGGGATCGATCATCAAGATTCATCCCTTTGTGAATGGAAACGGGAGAATAGCACGACTGGCGATGAACTTCTTTTTGCATCGCTATCTGAACCGAGTGCCGTTCTTCATAGACAGGCCGACAAACCCCGATTACAGCAACGCTAGCAGATACGCTATGCAGACCGGGAACTTCGCACCTCTATATCAATACCTCATCGAATTGCTCGCACTTGGCCATTAGTCGAATCGCCTATTTCGAACGCATAACTTGACCTTCAAACTTCACCTCTCTCTTTAGCCACGCCTGCCCAAACTCCGTCCGGGCAATCAATTCGATTGTGAGTTCGCTTCCGTTCCTCTGGTTATACGCTGCGCGAATATGCGCATCTGTCTGTGAAATTCTTCTTTCCAGGAGTTTGAAAGTCTTCGCTTATGAGTTTCGGCTTTGATCAGCGGCCAGGCTTCCGCGTAAGCCATGATGCGCTCGTGCCTGGCACGCCAGTGCCTGTCGATGCCGGCGAATCCGTTACCCTTGAATTGATATCCACACAAGGGGCAAGCCCTCTCGGTCCGTTTTCTTTCGGTCTTTGCGGATTTCGCTTTCATTCGACCGCACTCTACAACCCGGGAGACATTGCCCACATAGCAGCACAGGCTAACATATCAGGATCAAGCCTTAACCAGGTCACAGCTTACCGCTCAGCCATTCGCTTAGCTTCTCCACTGGCAGCCTGACGCCGATAAAGAATTGGCCGAAGAGGGCGTAGACAGCGCTTACTTCGTCGAAGCGCATTTCGTAGATAAGTTTTTTGAAGACCACGGGGTCGTCGGCGAAGAGGTCCACGCCCCACTCCCAATCGTCCATGCCGATGGAGCCGGAAATGATCTGCCTGACCTGGTCGGCATAGCGTCGGCCGATGAGGCCGTGCTCATGCATCATGCGCTGGCGTTCTACGAAGGGAACCGAATACCAGTTGACCTGTTCGCCGCGCTTGCGGTCCATGGGATAGAAGCTGAGGTATTTGGCGTCCGGAATGGCCGGGAAGAGGCGGGGAGCCATGGCGGCGGAGGCGCGCTTGAGGCTTTCGGCGACCTCTGCCTGCCACTCCGGCGAGTGTGTCTCAAGGCCTTTGGCCGCGGCTGCTTCGTAGGTCTTCCGGGTGGACTCGTAGAGGCCCAGTTCGACGACTGAGACATAGGAATGGCGCAGGTCGAGGTAGTCATAGAGGCGGGTTTGAGCAAGGCTCAGCTCTACCTTATTCAGCGCCTCGAGCGAGTCGCGGAAGTGGACGAGGATCAAGTCGCCTTTGTGGCCCAACTCAGAGAAAAGCGCCGAGCGCGTGGGCGCGTCGCTGCCGGCGCGCTCCAGTATTTTCAGCGCCGCAACGGCTTCGGAAACGATGGACCCGCGCTCTTCCGGCGGCGCGGCGCGCCACGCCTTCCAGTCGAACCGGAAGAATTGATGCAGCATGCTGGAGCCTTCAAGCGTGAGGGGAACTGGGGGAAAGTCGGCCAACTGAACAACCTCGAGGATTCTTTCGAATACAACCCATCGTAGCAAAATGCGGCAACTCAAAAAGAATCAACTGAAGGGATGACTGATTCGGGCCGATTTCAATCAGCAGTGGACTCACTGGGCCGAGCGCGCGTACTGGCATTCCTGCTGCTTGCCGGCAGTGCGCTCTCTGCGCAGGAATACAGCTTTCGCAGCTACGGCAACGCAGAAGGGCTCACAAACCTGGCCGTGCAGCAGATCTACCAGGACCATGTCGGGTTCATCTGGGTGAGCACCGACAACGGCATTTTCCGTTTTGACGGAGAGCGATTCGAGGCATTTGGCCAGGCGCAGGGGGTCCCGTCCAGCTCGAGTGTCGCATTTGGGGACGGCCCGGATGGATCGCTCCTGGTGGGCGGCGACTTTGGCCTTCTCCGGCTGCAAGGCAACCGCTTTGAGAAGGTTCCGGCCAGCTTCAAGAAGATCGAAACGGACCGGGGCATCCAGACGGATGGAATGGGTCACACGTATCTTGGGACTGATTCCGGGCTTGTGGAACTCACCTCGCAACCAGGGCAGAGGGCTTTCTCGGTCCGCTCTTTCGCAAAACCGGCAGGCACAACCGGGCCAGAGGTCTTCGGCATTCTCGCAAAGGGCAATACATTGTGGTTCGGGTGTGGGACGGAATTGTGCCGCAGGGACGGCAGCGAGACCTCAGTGTATGGCGGTGACGCAGGCCTTCCTCATATCCCAATTACGACGATCCGGAAGGATGGCGAGGGCAATCTTTGGGTCGCCGTAAAGCATGGGGGCTTGCTCGTGATGCCAACGGGCAAGAGCCGATTCCAGCGGCCGGACTTGCCCGCGAAGACCTTGGCGGTCGTGAATCCGCCGAGCGTCGATTCCGAGGGGCGAATTCTGCTGCCCACGTCTGGTGGCCTGCTGATTCGGGAAAAGGAAGGCTGGCAGAGCATCGATCCGTCGAAGGGATTGCGAGGAGGGGTCTACACGGCGCTCGAAGACCGCCAGCACTCCATGTGGATCGGTATGGTGGGACGGGGACTTGTAAAGTGGCGAGGTTACCGGGAATGGGAGACCTACTCGACTGCGAGCGGGCTGATCAGCGATGTCATATGGGAGATGCAGACCCAGACTGACGGGACGCTTTGGGTTGGGACCGGGGAAGGTCTTTTGCGGGGAGAGCGCCATTGGTTTGGCACGAAGTGGAACAAGGTCGCAGGGCTGCAAGGATTTTCTGCGCACGGGGTGCGCCTCGGTCCCGACGGTGGCGTGTGGGTGGGCACCGAGACCCATGGCCTTGCCCGCCTGAAGGTGCGGACTGGCAGGGTCGAGTGGTTCGGAGAGCGACAGGGCCTTAGGGCCAAGGATGCGTCCACTCTCAGCTTTGACAGCGAAAATCGGCTTTGGGTGGCGACAGATGTGGGGCTCTTTGTTGCGGCCGCGCCGTACACCCGGTTTTCCCACGTGACGGCGTTGCCCTCGACGCGCATCTGGGCCATTGCCGAGGGCTCGGATGGCACGATATGGGCCGGGAATGGCGATGGGCTCTATGCGCTGGCAGGCGGCCGGTGGAAGCACTTCACGCGCGAGGACGGATTGAGCCATCAGGAGGTTCTTTCGTTGGGAGTGGGCGCCAATGGGACGATGTGGATCGGCTACGACCTGACCGGGGGAATCGACCGTGTTCATCTCCAGCCGGGAGGATTGGCTGTCGAGAAAGGAGTCCAGAGACCGGGCACGGAAGGGCTCGTTTATTTTTTGAAATTCGATCCATCGGGACGGTTGTGGGCCGGCACCGAGCAAGGCGTGGACATGTGGGATGGCTCCCGTTGGAGCCACTTCGATACGGGTGACGGACTGGCCTGGAACGACTGCAACTTGAACGCTTTCGTGCCAGATCCGGACGGCACGGTCTGGATTGGAACCAGCGGCGGATTGTCCCATTTCAGCCCGCGCCCGCACCTTCGGCCGAATGCGCCGCTCAACGTGGTCTTTACCAGGCTGCTGATGGGAAGAACGGACTTCTCCGATCAAAGCGAGCCAACTTCGGCCATTCACGCGAACTCTCTGGTTGCCGGATATTCGGCGCTGAACGCTTCGCGGGAGAACGGGGTCCTGTTTCGATATCGGCTTGAAGGCGCGCATTCGAACTGGACCGAAACCCCTCGCCGGGAATTGCAATTTGCCGAACTCGCGCCTGGGGCCTACCGGCTGCAGATTGAAGCTCGCGAGGGCGACGGAGCATGGAGCGCACACAGGGCCGAATTTGCATTCACGATTCCAACTCCATGGTATTTGTCGTGGTGGTTCTTGCTGCTCTGCGGATTGATTCCGATATTTGCGGGCTGGGGTGTGGTGCGTTTGCGCTTGGCAAATCTGGCCAGACGGGAGCGAGAATTCCAGCGTTTGAAGGCGGCGCATGACGAAATCAGAAATTTGGCATTCTATGATCCGCTGACGGCACTTCCCAACCGTCGCCTGCTGTTGGATCGTTTGGAACAGGCCTTGACGGCAGACAGTTCAGACTGCCGATTGAGGGCGCTGCTGTTTGTGGATTTGGATAACTTCAAGGTGCTGAACGATACGCTCGGTCATCAAATCGGCGATCTCCTGTTGCGGGAAGTTGCTCGTCGTCTTATCAACGCTATCCGCGAAGGCGACACCGTGGCGCGATTGGGCGGTGACGAGTTTGTGGTGATGTTGGAGGAACTGAGCGACATTCCGGAGGTCGCCGCAGCCCAGGCTGAAATCGTCGCGGAGAAGATGCTTGCTGTGGTCAGCAAGCCGTATCTGCTGGCGGATCGCGAATGCCTCAGCACATGCAGCATCGGAGTTACGGTATTCGGCGCCAACAAGGAAAGCGTGAACGAAGTGTTGCAGCAGGGCGACATTGCCATGTATCAGGCCAAGGCCGCGGGCCGCAACACAGCGCGCTTCTTCGCTCCGGCGCTGCAGGCCGCCGTGAATGCCCGAGCAGCGATGGAAGCAGATCTTCGCCAGGCCATCAAGACGAACCAGTTTCTGCTTTACTACCAGCCCCAGGTGAAGGATGGACGGCCATTTGGCGCCGAGGCGCTGGTGCGCTGGAAACATCCCAAGCGGGGAATTCTTTCTCCCCTTGAATTCATTCCATTGGCGGAGGAGACAGGAATGATCCTGCTGCTGGGCGATTGGGTCCTGCAAGCGGCATGCAGACAGATTGCCGAGTGGGCTGAGGAGGATGAAACGGCGCACATCACGGTTGCGATTAACATCAGCGCCCGGCAATTCCGCCAGCCGGATTTTGTGGAACGAGTCCTGATGGCGGTGGCGCGCAGCGGGGCCAATCCGCACATGCTCAAGCTGGAACTTACCGAGAGTGTGCTGGTGGATAATGTCGAGGATGTAATCGCCAAGATGACGGAACTAAAAGCCGCCGGCTTGTGCATCTCCCTGGACGACTTTGGAACGGGCTACTCCTCGCTGGCCTATCTCAAGCGCCTTCCACTGGACCAGTTGAAAATCGACCGCACGTTTGTCCGGGATATTCTGGCCGACGCAACGAGCGGCGCCATCGCACAAACCATTATTTCTCTGAGCCGCGCCATGGGCTTGTCTGTGATTGCCGAAGGTGTGGAAAGCGAAGAACAGAGGAGATTCCTGGCCCACCTGGGCTGCCATGCGTTCCAGGGGTTTCTATTCAGCCGTCCGCTGCCCCTCCTTGATTTCGAACGGCTGCTGCATGAAGAGTGGTCGCCGGTTTCCCAGGACCCAACAGACACTGACGATCTTGGGTTAAGTGAGCACCTGCTGGTTTGATGGCTTCAAGCGAGGCAGATCATGGTGCAGAAACGGTCCCAGTTCCCAAAATACGATCTCTTCTATCACGCTCAACTTGGTTCAGGGAAACTCTGATTAAGTCACCGTTTTGAAGGGTACGGGCTTTAGCCCGTACATAAGTGCCACAGAATCGGGCGGCCTTTAGCCCCTGAGGGAATGTCGGCTGCTCAAGACGAACTTGTTCAGAGTTTCCCTAGGTTTTGGGTTGAGGCATTGCGTTTATGTGAAGGCTCTCATGTGCATCTCGGAATTTCGCGCTAGCCCAATGGCAATTGCTGTCGATGAACAAGCTGTACTCCTTTTTCATAAGAAGGGAAGCGAGGGTATTGAGCCCGTGGCGCGAGTGGAGAAGCGTATGTCCAGCTCAATCGATTGCGATGCCTTTTGGGATGTGGGGGGCGTGATGAAGCCTCCGGCACAGCGCCAGTAAGCGATGCGGCCTGGCTGAAAGACCGCGCCGAAACTTATATTGTGAGGACTCATTTATGGCAAAAACAATTCTCGTCGTCGATGATTCGGTCACCATGGTGCTGAGCCTCAAGACTACATTGACCATGAATGGATTCCAGGTGGATACCGCCAACAACGGCCAATCTGCACTTGAAAAACTGAAGAGCGGGATCAAGCCCGACCTTATTCTTACCGACATCAATATGCCTGTAATGGGAGGCTTTGAGTTGATCGGCAAGGTGCGCGCGCTTCCGGCCTTCCGTTTCATTCCGATCTTGACGCTGACTACGGAAAGCGAAGCGTCCAAGCGCGAGGAGGGCAAACGCGCAGGTGCGACCGGGTGGTTGGTGAAGCCGGTTGCAGGCAACGACCTGATTAACGTGATCAAGAAGGTTTTGCCGGGAGCGTAAGACCATGGCGATGGCGCCGTTTGGAACGCATGGAGCAGATTCAATCGATCTGTCTCAGTTTGCGGGGACGATGAGGTTCGGATCATGACGGAACAAGTTGAACGGCTGGCCCGAATCCGCAATCGACTGCTTGCACAGACGGCGTTGGGAGTCCTCTGCAATCTGCTGCTGTGGTTTGCATTGTCATTTGTGCTGGGGCCGGAATTCCTGCCCTATCGGCTTAAAATCGCTGGGTGGATATTTGTCATCGAATTCCTTCCTTTGTTGATTGTTGGACGATGTAACTACACGCAGGGCCGAATTGCTGTGCGCGAAATGTGGGCATTCGGTCAGCATAAGTTCGGGGATATATCGCAAATGCTATCTAACCGCGACGTGTTGATCGAAGAGATTAACGAATCGAAACCCTACATCAATGTGATGCACAGCCAGATCGGCGATTCTTTGGGCGAATCTGAGCGTGAGGTCACATTGGTTATCGAACAGATTTGCCTGTTGAATGAAAAGGCAAATCTGCAAAGAAAGCGCATTGCGCAATCCATCCAGAGCGGCAAGGATCTTACCGAAAGCACTCATTCTCGCTTAGAGATGAACAAGCAGATCATCGGGGCGATCGAGATGCAGTTGCAGGAACAGGTCAACGAGCTCCGCAGCAACTTCGAGCGCATTGAGTGTATGGCTGAAGGGGTGCTCGCAATGGCGCCGATGATTAAAGTGATTACCGGCATCGCGCAGCAGACGAATCTTCTGGCGCTGAATGCTGAAATCGAGGCGGCAAGGGCGGGAAGCGCGGGGCGCGGATTTTCGGTGGTGGCCAATGAGGTGCGTAAGCTGGCCGCCAAGTCAACGCAAGCCGCAGCGGACATTGCCGGAAGGATCAATTCGACCTCAGCCAATGTGAACCGGGAGATGGCCGATGCAAGGGCCTCGCTGGAGCAGCATACATCCACCGAAGTGATGTCTCATTTGATTCGCGACCTGTCGGGAATGCAGGAGGAGTTCAGCAGGAACGGCAACTTGCTGCTGGAAGTGATTACAGAAGTGGATGCGAACTATGAGGAGAGTGTTGATCGCTTGTCTGAAGCGTTAGGCCATATCCAGTTTCAAGATGTAATGCGGCAACGAATGGAGCACGTGCAGGAATCACTGGTGGAGATGCGCGACCATCTTCTGCGGTTGATGGAACAACGTCAAGACACCTCCTGGGATGGAAAACTCGAAGCCACTTTCAAGGGCATGCTTGCCGAACACTTTACCCGCTACCGGATGGCGAGCCAGACCGTCACGCACCTTGCGGTATCAGGCGGCGAGAAGAGTGCGGACCATAGCGGGCCGGCCATCGAACTATTCTGATTGCGCTTTTTGTTTTGCTGAAGCATCGCTTGATTTATGTTGCGTGAATTGATAGCGGCTGACTGCTTCTTTGCGCGGGGCAAACCAGACTTGATAGCTGTTGAAGAGAAATTGACCTCCAAGGATCAGCAGCCAAATCCAGAGCGCAATACGCAAGGGGCGGCGTGGGATGCGACTGCTTAGAAGGGTTCCACCAATGGCCCCAGCGAGTCCCCCGGCAATGAGTTGAAGGAGCAACGGTTGGCTAAGTGGAAGCGAGAACCAATGTGCACCGCCGCCAATTAGCGAGACGATGAAGCCAAACAGAATATCGGTGCCGACCACCTGCGCGGGCATTAGCGGGGTAAGGCTGAGTAGCGCGGCGCTGCCCAAAGCGCCGGCCCCTGCGGAAGAGAAACCGACCTCGGCGCCTACCGGGAGCATCAACCACGGCAAGAAGAAACTGCGATCCTTAGCGCCTGAATTCTTCTTCATGGGGCGGAAGGAAAACAGGATCTGCCAAGCCGCCGTTGTTACAAGTATTCCACCAAGCAATGCATTCAAGAGGTTCTGTGATCCGGCAGTGACCAGGTGCTTCAAGAGCAAGGAACCGACGAGGACTCCGGGGACTCCGCCCACGAGCATGAGCCCGAGCGTTGGCCACGCAACATTGCGGCGAAGAATCTGCGCGGGCGCCAGCATGAACTTGACGACGGCCGAGAAGGTGAGGCCGATTCCAACTGCGATGGGCGCCGGCACATTCAAGAACAGGATGAGAACGGGCACAGTAATGGTGCCCGCGCCTACCCCGGTAAGTGCGATAAACAATGCGATAACGAATCCAATCAGGTATGGCATCCCGCTCCTCGAATCTTATGCGGCCCGGTTATCGAGCGGGCGCCACTTCAATATGAATTCCGCACTCAACCTTGCGACCGCCCCAACGACCTGAGCGCGGGTCATCGGGATTCAAGGGAAGCGAGGTACAGGGTTCACATCCGATGGAAGAGTAGCCGCGCTCATAGAGCGGCAGCAGCGGAATCGAGAGTTGCTCGCAGGCATACCAAACGTCTTTCGTGGTCCAGGCCGCAAGGGGAGCAAGTTTGAGTACCTGCTTCCCGCCGGGAAGAGTGAAGATTGCTGATTCCTCAAGCAGCGCGCGGCTCTTTGCCTGCTCACGCCGCAAGCCCGTGAGCCAGACTCGATAACCGGCGATCGCTTTGAACAGCGGCTCAACCTTTCGCAGCTTGCAGCACTGGTCTGGCGCGGACTGATAGAGAAGGCCAAACTCGGCCTCCTGCTCTGCCACGGTTTTTGCGGGCAACAAGTTGATCAAATTGAGTTGCCATTCAGCGGCGATGCGATCGCGATACTCGTAATTCTCCGGGAAGTGATAACCCGTGTCGAGAAAGAGAATCGGGATCTTCGCATCCAACTCGATGGCAAGTTTCGTAAGTAGAACGTCCTCGGATTGAAAGCTGCAGGTGAGGCAGACATCGTGGCTGCCGGTAATCTCGCGGGCGAGCGCGGCGCGGACCTCGTCCAATTTGGCACTTACCTGCGCGTGAATCTCGACGGTTGTCATTACAAGCCCACCCTCTCTACATCGTGAAGAATGCTTGCGTTATGCAACACCTGGTGTACGGCGGCGATGGCAGCAGCCCGATTGCTGACGTCGAAAGTTTCCTGCCGGTCTCCAACGCGTATCGTCAGTTGATCGCCTTCGTTAACGGTAATTACCAAGGCAAGCACGCCGGATCGAACGTGCAGATTGGTGAGGGTTTCGAGAAGGCCGGTGTGAAACCGGAAGAGTTCATCGCCCGTGTTAATGCGTTGGGTGATGACTCCTGCTTCAAATAACGATCGCTCGATTGCATCAACGGCTTTTGGGGGGCCGCTCAGCTCCAGGGCGCCGCCTTGATGGCCCCAGCGGGCGCTTCTTTCTACGGAGGTAACTGGGCCTTCTACGGTGGTATAAGAATCCTCTCCGTCCGAAATATCGACGCTGGCCGATCGAATCATTCCGGCCGCCACGGTAGCATTGGTTTCGGTATCTACAAGGACGAAGGCACCGGTGCTTCGATTGTCCGCGTAGGCATCCACAGCGATCGGTCGCAACAGTTGCAGGGTCACTATGCCGATGCTGTTCATTTCCAGGCTGCCGGCGGGTTCATGCTTCAACGTCGCTATGTCATTGCGGTGTTCGATTGCTGAAACGAAAGCCGGCACGGTTTGGCTGGTGTGCTTCAACAGATATCGCCGATTGCGTTCGAGTGGACGCTGATCCATCCAGACAAGCGCGGCACGAATATACCTGGCGACAATGGCCTGGGCATGAGATGAAACGATGAGGTCGCCGCGGCTGATGTCGAGTTCACGGTCCAATACAAGTGTTACTGAGAGCGGGGCATGAGCCTCGGCAAGATCTCCGTCAAAGGAAACGATACGCGCAACCTCAGCAGTTCTTCCGGAAGGCAGCGCAGTGATCTTGTGGCCAGGGCGAATGGTCCCCGAGGCAATCTGTCCGGCAAAGCCGCGAAAGGTGTGATCGGGCCGCAGGACGCGCTGCACTGGGAACCGGAACGGCGATGTGCGCGTGTCCTGCGAAGATGGCAATGACTCGAGCAACTCAAGCAGCGATGGCCCTTTGTACCAGGGCATGGCATCTGAGCGATGAACGATGTTATCTCCGGCCAGGGCGCTGACGGGAACGAAAGTAGACTCGACGGGGCTGCCTGTATCTGCCGCAATCTGATCCAGAACAACCTTGAAGTCGCGTTCAATGGCGCGAAAGCGAGCCTCATCGTAGTCAATGAGGTCCATCTTGTTGACTGCGACCAGCACGTGTCGCACGCGCAGCAACGATGCAATATAGGCATGACGCCGCGATTGAATTAGCACTCCCTTTGCGGCATCTATGAGCACAACGGCGGCATCGGCCGTGGAGGCTCCAGTGGCCATATTGCGCGTGTATTGCTCATGGCCGGGGGTGTCGGCAATGATGAACTTGCGCCGGGGCGTAGCGAAGTAGCGGTAGGCCACGTCGATGGTTATGCCTTGTTCCCGTTCGGCGCGAAGACCGTCGGTGAGCAATGCAAAATCGATTTGTCCTGGAGCGGTGGTGCCTTTGCCCTCGATGGAGCGCACCTGGTCTTCGTAGACAGAGTGGGTGTCGTAAAGCAAGCGGCCGATGAGCGTGGATTTTCCATCGTCCACGCTGCCAGCGGTGGAGAAGCGGAATAAATCCTTCTCGCGCTCTTCGGCCAGAAACTCATCGATGGAAAACGTGCGATCCATAACGGTCGGCATCAGAAGTAGCCCTCCCGCTTCTTGATCTCCATCGACCCTTCCTGGTCGTGATCGATGGCGCGGTTGGCGCGCTCGGAAGAGCGGAAGGAGATCAACTCCGCGATGATGGCGGGAATCGTGTCGGCGTCGGAACGAATTGCTCCGGTGCAAGGGCTGCATCCCAGGGAACGGAGCCGAGACTTGACCAGTTGCGGAACTTCACCCAGGCGCGCAACAAAAGCCTGCTCGATGGGAAGGAGCGCGTCGCCGCGAACATACATAGGGCGCTCTTTGGCAAAGTAGAGATCCACGACGGGAATGTTCTCCTGGTGGATGTATTGCCACACATCCATCTCCGTCCAATTGGAAAGTGGGAAAACGCGAATACTCTCGCCGGGGTGAATGCGGGCGTTGTAAAGATTCCACAATTCTGGGCGTTGATTTTTGGGGTCCCACTGCCCCGCATTGTCGCGGAAAGAGTAAATGCGCTCCTTGGCGCGGGACTTCTCCTCGTCGCGTCTCGCACCGCCAAATGCCGCGTCAAAGTTGTAGTACCTGAGCGCATCGAGCAGCGCCTGCGTTTTCAGCAGTCCGCAGCAGCGCTTGGTATCGAGCGCGATGGGGTTCGTTCCCGCGGCAATCGCGGTTTCATTGCGCCACACCAGCAACTGAGCGCCGACGGACCGCGCCATTTCGTCGCGGAAGGTGAGCATCTCGGCGAACTTGAAGCCGGTGTCCACATGCAGCAATGGAAACGGAATGGGGGCCGGGTAAAAGGCTTTCTGCGCCAGTCGCAGCATGACGGACGAATCCTTGCCGATCGAGTAGAGCATGACGGGCCTTTCGAACTCCGAGGCCACTTCGCGCAGAATGTGGATGCTCTCGGCTTCGAGAATGCGTAGATGGGACAGGCGCGGCGAAGCATTTTGGGGCAGAGAGAGGGCGGGATCGCGCGGAGCAGAAGCGGAAGCAGCAAGATCGATGACCGGCATGCATGACCTCGTTCAGTGTGGGAATCGCTGAAGGCCAATGCTGCTGATTTCCGCACACCGGCTATTCTGGTCGGGTGCGTCGTCTGATGAATTGCGAGGGGAAAATCAGAGACTAGTTATTACACCCGTCGAAGATGTTCGACAGGCAACAACAGAGGCGGCTTAGGAAGGCGCTCGTCATGTCTAGCGTCATAGTAGCAAGATCGCGGAAAAAGCACAAATCTGCCTGGCGGCTGGGATTTTCCGGGCTCAACGCCGCTCCGGCCTCGAATTCCTTATGCAAGCAAGCGGATGAGACGTTCCCTGCATTCAAGCATGGATCGCCCTGTGTGGTAGGAAACCTTCCACGGGTTACCAATGTTCGGATCGATCGGCTTGCCTTGGCGATCCAATAGAGTACGCCATTCACCCACGCCTTTTATAATCATATGATCCTGGACAAATTGCCAGATCTTGCCAAATGCCTCCAGGTAGCGTGGCTCGCGAAACAGTTCGTACCCATCCACGAAAGCAACGAGCGATTCGCTGTGCTGCCAGAACTCCTTCTCCAAAACGATTGCCTCGCCTGTGGCGCGCAACCCGTCGCGGAAAATTCCACCGAATTCCCAATCGACACCGTGCTTGGCGGCATGGTCCAACAGGCGCTTATAAATGGGTTTGTCTGAATCTGCCTCGCCGTGTGCCGTCTTCAAAGCCAGGTGCATCAAGTATTCGAGTTCGACGTTATGACCGTAGGATGTTGTATCAACGGGGTCGGCAGGCTTTTCACCGAGGCGTTCTCCGTTCCAAGTACGCTTGATGGGAATGGCCGCCAGCGAATGAAAAGCGAGATCGAATTGGTTCAATCCGCAACCGGTGGACTTATCGATCATCTTTTCGCGAATCAGCTCAACCACCTGCAATAGCTTGCGCCGATGCAGGTCATCCCCACTTGCGGCGTAGAGCGTCGTGAACGATTCCATAAGGTGCATATGGGTATCGAGGCCCTTGCGATCACCTCCGGCAAATCCGCCGCTTTCAGGACTCCAATCGCGATTCACATTTTCGATGTAACCGCTGTTCAGGGTGTCGGCAGCGTACTTCTGCAACAAATCGAAGGTTCGAGAGGCGTACTCCAGTCCTCGCTTGTCACCGGTTGCCAGGTAGTATTCGCTCAGGGCATAAATGCAAAAGCTTTCGCCATAGACAATCTTCGCGGGGTCTAACTCCGACCCGTCCCGTTTCACTTTCCAATAGAAGCCGCCATATTTCTCATCCCAGAAGTTCTTGATGAGAAAATCCACTCCCTGGCTGGCCATATCAGTGGTTTTGGGCAATTGCGGGAAGCGGCGCCTCAGTGTGGAAAACCACCAGATCAATCGACATTGAGTATTGACATATTTTTCGGGGACAGGGAGGGCTTTGCCTTGTTCGTCGAAATTCGTCATAAAGCCGCCGTATTGGGTGTCAAGGGCTCTCTGGAACCAGAAGGGGATAATTCCGTTGTTAAGGTGGTCCTCCACGGTGGTCAAGTGTTTTCGCAAAGTCACATGGGTGGATTCGGCTGTATCTGCTGCCAGACCCTTTGCGGCAGCGACACTGAGTGACATTCTACCTAGAGCAAGCAAGCCTGTTGTCTTGAGAAACTCGCGTCGTTCGATCTGCTTCATAGTTACTCTTGCTCCATGAACCGTGAGATTGGATGTGCGCCGATGTGCCCAATTATACGGCAGAAATGCCTGCTATAGGCTATCCAATCGAGCCGAGCCTATCCTTGACATGGTCATATTCTGCGCGATACGATTCGTCCACAACGAGGTCTTCGATGCCTGAAAAGAGCACGTTACGCCTGACTGCCGGCCAGGTGACTGAATATCGGAAAGAGGGTTTCATTGTCTATGACGATCCGGTCTTTCCGCAGAAGAAGTTTGACGCGCTAAAGGCCCATTTTGACGAAGAGTTTGCGGCATTGCCCCCGGACGTGCGTCCGGAATCAATGGATGTGCCCCACTTCGCGGACGTGAAACTGTTTGATTGGCTCTTTAGCGATGAAGTGCTGGATCTGGTCGAGCCTATCATCGGCCCGGATATAGCATTGTTCTCCAGTCACTTTATTTGCAAGCCAAAGGGAAATGGCAAGCGCGTGCCATGGCACGAAGACAGCTTTTACTGGAATAGCATGATTGCCCCGATGCAGGTAGTTACGGTGTGGCTGGCGATTGACGCCAGCACCCAAGAGAATGGGGCAATGTTGGTAATTCCCCGCTCGTTGGATGGAAACAGCGAACATGAGGAGGTTGACCCCAACAAGAATGTGTTGCCCTGGGAAGTGAGGCGGCGGCCGGTCGACGACGGAAAAGCGGTGACGATCGAGTTACAGCCGAATCACGCAAGCTTGCACGATGGACGCCTGTTGCACGGTAGCCCACCTAACACCAGCAATCTGCGTCGCTGCGGTTATACGATGCGGTATATGCCCACCACAGTGAAGATGAGCGAACCTACTTACGCGGTTCACAATATCTATCTCGCCAGGGGCAAGGACCACGCAGGAAATCGATACGGTGATCCTACAAAGAACTATGAAGAGTTAGCCAAGTATCGCCGGCGCGTAGAGAATGGGCATTAGTCAGGGAGATTTTTCGATAGGGGTGACTTCGACTCCGGATCGCTTGAACTGAAATCGGAGGATCCACTCACTGGGGACGGCTTGACCACTAACCTGAGCGGGATTGAACCTCCACTGCCGCGCGGCTTGCCGAGCAAGGTTTGCGAAGTATTTGCTTGGTCCGGGAATATCGAACACCGCATCCGAGACATTCCCGCTGCTGTCGACCGTGACGCGGATTATCACGTAGAAACTGCCGTGAATTGTTTCACTCGCAAATCGAGGGACGTCGGGTAGAACCCGTTGAACGATTGCACTGTTTGGCGAGGGACCTTTGGATGTTCGTCTGGCCGGTTGCGGATTTTTGGACGGGGCGACGGCGACTGCCGGGGCAGCTTGTTGTTCTTCGGCTGGGGACGTTGGCCGAGTTAAATGAGTTCGGGACAGAAGAATTGCGATTACCGCAAACAGGACCAGTGCAGCGGCAACAAATGAAGTAAGGCCGAGTTTGGCTGGCGCATTTCGGGCGGTTGTTTTTACCGGTGCCGGAAGAGGCCGCGAAGTTTTGAGGAAAGCTTCCACATCGCCCAGGGTACATCGCGTTGCGGGCTCGGGGCGGAGACACCCTTGCGCGATTGCGGCGAAAGGTTGCGGAACGGATTCCGGTACGACCGGTTCTCTGCTTACTGACCTGTCCCAAACCGGTGGATGTTGGGTCAAGGCTTCAACCAATGTGACGCCGAGCGACCAGAGGTCTGCTGCCGGAGAGATCGCGCCAGTTGCAGTCTCTGGCGCGCGATAAATTCTTAACGCAGGAAAGTGCTTCCTTTGGTCGCCCTCGGCATGAATGGTGTCGGCTGAAAGCTTGATCTGATCGTCGATGACCATAATGTTCGAAGGCTTGAGGTGACCGTGCACGAAGCCTTTCCCATGAAGAAAAGAGAGCGCATCGATAACCGGTTTGAGCATTTCTCTGGCTTCGGTGGGGGTAAGTGGCCGCTCTGGAATAATCTCCGAGAGAACTTCCTCGGCATATTCTGTAACTACATAAAGCAATTCGACTGCGTCGATCCGACAATGCCCGGTATGAAAGAGGCGCATCAGGCGGGGGTGAGACAGTGACATGGTCGCTGCCCAACCAGCGACGTAAGTTTCCGCGTCCACAGAATCCGCGGCAATGAGTTTGATGGCGGCTTTGTGCGAGGGATGACCCTGCAGTTCCGTGAGAAAAACGTCACCGGATTCAGAACCACCCAGCCATTGCAGGAGGGGAAATCTCCCGTCAATGACTCGCCCTACCCAATCCTCGCGAATTGCCACAGTGTCCATTGCCTAAAACCATTTTATCCGAGTAAATCGAACCAGGGTATGCCATCTATTTTTTGAGGCGGATGCATTGCTACTTTCAGACGAGAGAACAGGTGCAAGAATCTGCTGCCCCCGCGCCGTGGCGGGAACGCCTGATGCCTTTCTGACGTACCTTCTGTGGATTGGATTAATATTCGTTCGATCGGAGCGTCATCTATATGGACAGGCTAGAAGGTGAATCGGTGGCAGTGGGCAGTGCAACGATGCCGTTAGCAGAAAGCAGTGAGAGCCTCTCTCGATTATTCGGAGAGCATCACAGGCGAATTCTCACCGCGGCATATCGAATCACGGGTAGCATGGCCGATGCGGAGGACGTGACACAGGCTGTGTTCCTGCGCCTCGCTAAGGTCAGCGCGCCGCCCGTCTTGAATGCTGGAAGCTATCTTTACCGAGCCGCCATCAACGGGGCGCTCGACTTGCTTCGAAGGCGGAAGGTTGCCGCGACGGAACCTTTGGATGGCGCTCAAAACCTAACGTCATCAGGACCGGGCAGTTCGCCGGAGGCCGAAGCTTCAAGCCGCGAATTAGGCGAATGGCTCAGGCAGGCTATTGGCGAACTGTCGCCGCGGGCGGCTGAAATGTTCACGTTGCGATACCTGGAGGAGTTAGGGAATCGCGAGATCGCGGGATTGATGGGGACTTCTCAAGCCGTTGTTGCTGTGACGCTCCATCAGGCGCGATCCAGACTGAAGAAACAACTCAGAGAATTTGAACGGGGGAACCGATGAAAGAGCATGACGAGACACTGTTAAGGACCGCTATCCAGGCGCTACAGACCGCTGAACCCGATCAAGGGCAGATCGCCAATTCCGCCAAGCGAGTGGCCGGGCGGCTTGGTATCGCCATAGATGACGACTTCCTAAGTCATCCGATAAAAGATGCCATCGAGAATTGCGATGATATACGGCAGCTACTGGGATCCTATCGAGCCGGAACTCTCTCCGGGGCGCGTTCGCTCTTGGTCGAGGCTCACTTGCGAGAGTGCGGCGCCTGTCTGAGCCGGTCGCGCAGCGGAGCAGCGGTGGATTGGTCAGTTCCGAAGCCGCGCGGTACCTTTGACTGGCATCCCCGAGTATTTGCCTGGGCGCTTGCTCCCACGTTGGCGCTTTTGGTCTGCGCATTTTTCATTTACAAGGCGTACTGGGAGATTCCACCTGGGGTGCGCGCACAGGTGCAATCGATCGATGGGTCAGCCTATCGCATCTCCAATGCGGGAGATCGTCAACTGTTGCCCGGCGACGAACTTAGGGAAGCGGATCATCTCAGAACTTCCGCCGGAAGCCACGCGGTTATTCGCCTGTCGGATGGATCGACGGTTGAACTCAACGAGCGGACCGTTGTCGGAATGGGTGCGAGAGGGCATAATATGACCGTCTCGCTAGACAATGGAGCAGTTATTGTTCAAGCCTCCAAGCGTAACTCCGGACACTTATACGTAAAGACGCCCGATTGCCGGGTTGCTGTTACGGGTACAGTGTTTTCAATTGAATCAGGAATCAAGGGATCTCGGGTCGCAGTGTTACAAGGGACAGTGCATGTGGCGCATTCCGGAGTGGATTCGCTGCTGCACGCCGGCGATCAGATAACAACCAGCGAGAACCTGAGCCCCGCGCCATTTGAAGAGCAAATCTCATGGAGCCATGATCGCGACAAATACTTGCCTTTGTTAGCGGCGTTTGCCACGCTCGAGCATCGGATTGGGCAAATACCGTTCCCGCAGCCGAGATACACCAGTGACTTGCTGGAACGAGTTCCCGCCGACACCTTGCTGTACGTCAGTATTCCGAACCTTGGTGACTTCTTGGCCGAAGCAAATACTATCTTCCACGATCAGTTGAAGCAGAGTCCGGCTCTTCAACAGTGGTGGAGCCGCGGCGAGCAGCGGAAGACAGAGGAGTTGGATGCGCTGGTGGATAAGCTCCACGACATGAGCCGCTATCTGGGTAATGAAATTGTTATTGTCGGGGTAAGCCAAAGCGATAACCCTGGCTTCGCTATCGTTGCCGATGTGGAGAAGAGCGGACTGGATGATCTGTTAAGAACACAGTTCTCCGCCTCGACTTCGACCCATGGTCTCGTCGTGCTTGACGAGCGTTCTTTGGCTGCCGCAGTTGACACTGCGCAGTCGGGTGGCTATGCGCTCATCAGGCCGCGGGAGGTGGTCTTCTCAAACAGTCTCACGACGCTGAAGCGGTTGAATGTCCAGTTAAATGCGGGCAGCAGCGGTTTCGCAACAGGAGAATTTGGCAGGCAGATCACCGCCGCCTATGGCCGTGGTGCTGGAGTGATTCTGGCAGCGGACCTCCATGAAATGTTGAGCGAAAAAGCCAATGTAATTCACGCAAAACGCAATGGTGCCGAGGCTATGGCGAATAGCGGGATGGATGGCGTTCGCTACCTGATAGCCGAGCATCGCGAAACCAATGGATTTCCCGAGAATCACTTGAATCTGCAATTCTCCGGAACGAGGCAGCGCGTCGCGTCATGGCTTGCAGCTCCTGCGCCGATTGGATCGCTTGACTTTGTGACACCGAACGCGGCGGTTGCAGTCTCACTTCTTTCAAAGGACCCGAAGGCCATCGCCGATGACATTATGGCCATGGCAGATGAAGATGGCAGCGCCAAGGGTAAGGAACTGAGCGAGGTTGAAGCGAAGCTGCAGATTAGTGTTCGCGACGATCTGGCGGCAAATTTCGGCGGGGACTTCCTGGTGTCGCTTGACGGACCGGTGCTGCCGACGCCTTCGTGGAAGGCAGTCATCGAAGTCCACGACTCTCAGCGGCTGGAACAGACCCTGGAGCGATTAACCCAGGCGATTCGCGAACAAGTTCACGGTCGAAACGCGCACACGATTGTAATCGAACAGAGCGACATAGGCGCCCAGCGATTCTATTCCGTGCGCGATGTCACTTCCGGCACCACTCTTGCGCAGTACACGTTCGCGGATGGTTTCATGATTGTGGCGCCCACGCGCGCTCTGCTGATCGAGGCTCTGCATACCCATGCAAGTGGCGATTCTCTTTCCCATTCGGCAGCGTTCAAGGCCCTGCTGCCCAAGGACGAAAATGAGAATTACTCTGCCATCGCGTATCAGAATCTGAGCCCGGTATTAACACCTCTGCTATCTCAATTCAGTGGAGCGACAGCAGATGCTCTTCGGAAGCTTGCGGCGGATTCCAGGCCCACCGCAATCTGCGCCTGGGGAAAAGACAGCCGCATCGAAGTCGCGAGTGACAGTCGTCTTTTTGGATTTGATTTCCTGACGTTGGGAACTTTAATCAATTCCGGGAACAAGTCCGCTAACCAAAGCGTAAAAGAGTGACATGGGCATTATCGAACTCAACGGATTGGAGGTGCGGCTTGGCGGCCGCACCGTCCTCAACGGTCTTACCGGCGAGTTGCAGGGCAACGCGATTGGCTTGCTCGGCCCCAATGGCGCCGGTAAATCCACACTGATCAACACGCTGCTTGGTTTTCACCAAGCCATTAGGGGTTCGGCCCGGGTGTTCGGGCTTGACACACACCACGACCGGGCTCGAATCCGCCAGGGAATCGGTTACATGCCGGAAAACGATTCTTTCATCGGTAACATGAGCGGAGTGCGATTTGTCCGTTACATGGCCGAGTTGGCGGGTTTGCCTCCGGGTGAGGCACTTGAGCGCGCGCACGAAGCTCTCTTCTATGTTGGGCTGGGTGAGGTTCGTTACCGCAAGGTGAACTCCTACTCACTCGGCATGAAGCAGCTTGTGAAGCTGGCCCAGGCATTGGCGCACGGTCCGAAGCTGCTCATTTTGGACGAGCCAACCAACGGCCTCGATCCCATGGCGCGCCAGCGCATGATCCAGGTCATCAAGGACATTCGCAAAGAGGGAAGCATCCGTCTGCTCATCTCCTCGCACCTGCTGCGAGACATTGATGAAACCTGCGATGAGGTCCTAATTTTGAAGAATGGTCGCATTGCAGCCCTTTGTAACATCGAAGCAGAGCGCCGGTCCAATCGTAACTTCATGGAACTTGAAACAGTTGGTGCGACAGAGAAATTCTCCGTCAGCATCCGCGGACTTGGCTGCGAGTGCGCATGCTTTCCTGGAGGCCGGATCAAACTCGTGATGCCTGACCACGTTGAAGCGCGCGATTTGTATGTCATTGCATCTGAACAGGGAGTTCAGATCCGTCGCATGAACCAACGGCGCGACTCCCTTGAGGATATCTTCCTTAGGGCGATGGACAGCGAAATGGAGCGGCCAACCTATGTCAGTCTATAAGCACGACTACCGCGCCTATACCGGCAAAGTCACACCATTGTGGGCACGAGTCCTTGTGCTTGCGCGTTATGGATGGATGGATGCATGGTCATCGAAGATTACAGTGGGTCTGTTCACTTTCTCACTGTTGCCCTTGATCGTATTCATGATCGGAATTTATCTTGCCAACAATCCGATCGCCAGAGCACTGATAATGAAAGGCGGACAGGAAGGACTCGCGATCAATGCCAGATATTTCATGATCGTTCTTCAGTTTCAATCTTGGGCTGCGCTGGCATTGACGTCATGGGTTGCGCCTCGACTTATCACCTTCGATCTGGCTGATGATGCCTTGCCGATTCTGCTAAGTCATCCTATCTCGCGATTCGGTTATGTGTTCGGCAAGTTCATCGCGCTTTTCGCGTCTCTCTCGCTGGTGACCTGGGTTCCGTGTTTGCTGCTTTTTGCATATCAAGGATATTCTTCAACGCAGCCATGGGCGGCCGGAAACCTCCGCATTGCCGCGGGCCTCGTGGTGGGAGCGGTTATCTGGATTACTTTTCTATCCATTCTCGGTCTGGCTCTTTCATCATGGGTGAAATGGAGAGTGCTGGCTACCGGCATTATCTTTGCGGCCGTGTTTGTGCCTTCGGGCGTGGGTGGAATAGTAAGTGCGATACTACACACAAAGTGGGGCTCATTGCTCAACTTGCCAGTCATGATGTCGTTGCTGTGGCAGCGGTTGCTTGGCGCACCGGACTTCTTCTGGACTGAAGCGACCCTGCCGACTTCAGCGATTGTAGCGATGCTTGTTTTGGCTTGCGCCATCTTCGCGGCCATGTTGAACGCCCGCATACGTGCCAGAGAGGTGGTCCGAGGATGAACGACAGGATCATTTTCGATGATGTATCGAAGTTCTACGGCGAAGTGCTCGGCGTAAATCGAATCTCACTCTCCATTCCGCCTGGAATCACGACGCTGGTTGGCCCCAACGGATCAGGGAAAACCACACTGATGAACCTGATGACAGGCCTGGTGCAACCATCGAGCGGGCATATCTCGGTACTGGGGCTCTCTCCCGGCAATGCGACAGAATTTTTCAGTAAGGTTGGCTATTGCTCTCAATTCGATTCTTTCCCGCGTGGAATAACCGGGTTTGACTTTCTGATGGATAGCCTGATGCTGCATGGGATGGACGAGGTTGTAGCCTTCGGGCTGGCCGCGGAAGCCCTGGAACGCGTGCAACTAGGTCAAGCAGCGGGACGAAGAATCGCAGGCTATAGCAAAGGCATGCGTCAGAAGATTCGCCTGGCACAGGCGATTGCACACCATCCGAGGGTGCTGGTGCTCGATGAGCCGCTGAACGGCTTGGACCCCATGGCACGCGCCGACTCGCTTGCCCTCTTTGAGGAGCTCGGTCGGCAGGGAATGCACCTGTTGATCTCCAGTCACATTCTGGACGAAGTAGACAGAATCTCCGATCGTGTCGTCTTGATTACCGGGGGCTACCTGATCGCGGAGGGGAATATTCACCAGGTCCGTCAGGAAGTCCGCGACAAACCAATACAGGTTCTTATTCGTTGCGATCATCCGGAGTTGCTGGCTGCAAGGATGTTTGAGGTTAATCATTGCGTCGAAGCAAGATTGCATGCGGATGGAAGAGGGGTCTTCCTGAGAACTGGCGATATTGACCAATTCTATTCTCTGTTGAACGGGATCGCGATGGAAGGCCTTGTCAAGATCGAGACAGTTGCCCCAGCGGATGACGATGCCAATGCAATTTACCAATATCTGATCGGATCGGACGGGAGTGCCTCGTGATGCTAGAAAAGGCGGCGATGGTTAGAAGTTATCTGGTCCGGCAGCCATGGGGTCTGTGGTGGATGCAGGGCTGGCGTCTCACCCGCATTGAAGTGAGAAGGAACCTCTTCTCATGGAAAGCGAGCTGGATCTACTTTCTGGCGTTCATTCCAACATTTATCATCTTCATTCATCTAGTGGTCGAGACGCACCCGTCTATTGCGATGGCCGACGATACGAACATATTGGCCGGCATTGTCCAGTTCTACTACCTACGGCTGGGAGTATTCTTCGGATGCCTGGGAATATTTTCGCGGTTAATCCGGGGAGAGATGATCGAGCGCAGCCTGCACTACTACCTTCTTTCTCCGGTGAGGAGGGAGGTTCTGCTGCTGGCAAAATTTGCGGCCGGCTCTTTCAGTGCCTTGCTGTTGTTTGGCAGCGCAATCATCGCGGACTTCGCTCTGATGTATGCCGGCTACGGTGCAGCAGGGCGCGACTTTATCTTCAACGGACCTGGCCTTGGGCAGTTGCAGGCTTACCTTTCCATCGTGATTCTTGCTTGCCTGGGCTATGGGGCGGTCTTTCTTTTATTGAGCATGATCTTTAGAAATCCAACCCCAGCCGCGATGCTGGTACTGGGCTGGGAGGCGATCAACCCTGTCTTGCCCTCTTTGCTTCAAAAAATAAGCGTGGCATCGTATCTCCGCCATTTGATGCCGGTCAATGTCCCTGGCGAAGGCATCTTTGCTCTTCTCACGGTCCAGACCGAGCCGGTCTCCGGCTGGGCTGCGGCGCTTGGCTTGCTCCTTTTGATAGGAGCGGTACTGTCTTATTCCTGTTACAGGATTCGCACGCTCGAGATTAGATACACTACCGAGTAACCTGAGGTTCCTGCTAGTAATCGGTCGCGCACACGCTTCGATTTGAAGCGACCGGCGGATCCGCCCATTTGGAAGCCGATTCAAACGCCGCAAATGTCACTAAGATGTCATCAGGTTGTTACTCCCGCAATCGGGTCTCGGCAATTCCGCAAAAATGGTGCACAATTGTCTTCAGTTGGAGATAATTGGACACTTCCGAATCCAGAAAGCAGAGTTTGTTAATGGGCACGATACTGGTCATCGAAGACGATGCGCGCATCCTCAAGGCATTGCAGCGGCTGTTTACATCAGAAGGATACGAAATCCGTAGCGCCACCAACGGTAGGGAGGGGTTGGAGCTTGCAAGCGCCTCAACGCCTGATGCAGTGGTGCTTGACCTAATGCTTCCGGAGGTGTCGGGTCGCGAGGTTTGCCGATCCTTAAAGCAGAGCTTTCCAGATATGCCGGTCGTGATTCTTAGCGCGATTTCAGAAGTGGCGGACAAGGTACTTCTTCTGGAGCTGGGAGCCGACGACTATGTTACAAAGCCGTTCAGTCCGCGGGAACTGCTTGCGCGGGTGCAGGCGGCGATCCGGCGTACGAAGCGGTCGCGTCTCCGGCCGAACGTCACGTTCGGCGATGTTCAGGTGGATTTTGCACGGATGCGGGCGACCAAGAATGGCAGGCAGGTGGTGCTGACCGCACACGAATTCAAGCTGCTTCGTTTTTTCCTTGAGAATCCAGAGCGAGTGCTTAGCCGGGAGGAGTTGCTGATTGAGGTGTGGGGATATAACTCTTACCCAACCACCCGAACCGTAGACAATCAGATCTTGAAGCTGCGGCAGAAACTCGAAGAGAATCCGGCGAACCCGGTGCATTTTTGCACGGTCCATGGCGCCGGCTACCGCTTTGTGCAGATGCAACAGGAATGAGGCGGGAATCGAACGGAGGCAAGGCGTCTGTGGCGATGCGTATGCGAACAACGCTTCTGCTCTGCATGGTCTCTATCTCATTTGGGGTGACGGCCCTTAGCCTGGTTATTGTTCACAGCATTCTCCAGAAGCAGATTCGCCGCGACATTTCCGCCGATCTCGAGCGCTCAATACTCACCTTCCGCAACATTGAGACGCAACGACAGCAGATGCTGCGGCGAGAGGTATCTCTGCTTGCCGCGCTTCCAGTGCTCAAATCGCTGATGACCACTTTCGATGAGCGCACCATCCGCGATGGAGCGACACCTTTCTATCGGCTCAGCGGAGGCGATCTTTTCGTTCTGGCAGACCAAAACGGCAACCCTGTGGCGGTGTTCCAGGGTGGCTCTTCGTGGAGCGGACCGGACGTTGCGGTTTCGATTGCACCATCGGGGTTTGCCGCACAACCGCCGCATTATCTTGTGCTGCGCGGGAGCCTTTACGAAGTTGCGTCTCAGCCACTTTACTTCGGACCGGCAGTTACGGGAACGCGGCTGGGTTACGTTCTTTTGGGATACGCTGTCAATCGCCAGTTGGCAGAAGAGGTGAGTCAGGCTGCGTCCGCCGATGTGATCTTTTATGCCGATCGGACGCTGGTTGCTACAACTCTTGACGCGCGTCACCAGGCGGAGAGCACGGGATGGAAAGAGGCGCTGCTTTCCAATAACCCGAGCGGAGGAGATACATGGTTTGGCCGCGAACATTTCGTGCACGCCTCCGCTTTGCTTTCGAGCCCCTCAGATCCTGTAGTTGAACTGGTGGCCTTGAAGTCCTACGATCAGGCGAGCCAGTATCTCACGCGGTTGAACCTTGTGCTGCTGGTGCTAGGCGCCTCGCTCCTGGTGCTAAGCGGAGCACTGGCGGTTTATCTTTCCACCACCATCACACGCCCGCTGGACAAACTGGTTGCTGGAGCGCGCGCGCTTGGCGCCGGCAACTTCGACTATCAACTGCAGAGCAAGGGGGCCAGAGAGATTCGAGAGCTGGGCGAGGCATTCGACCTGATGCGACGACGCCTCCGCAGCGCTCAAGAAGAGCTTCTCGCCGCCGAGCGGCTGGCAACGATTGGAAGAATGGCGAGTTCAATTTCCCACGATCTGCGGCATTATCTCTCTGCCGTGTATGCCAATGCGGAGTTTCTGGGCGAGGATTCTATCCGGCCGGGAGAGCGGCTGGAATTGTTGGCGGAAATTCGCCAAGGCGTGCGCGGCATGACAGACCTCATCGAATCCCTGCTTCTCTTCAGCCGTACCGGCGAATCGCTGCAGCTTTCTTATGAATCCCTGCCATTCCTTGCCGAGCGATCGTTAGCGATGGTTCGTGCACATCCGGATGCACAAGATGTGCAATTCAGCTTGATTCAAATGCCACAGATTGAAGCATGGATCGACACACTCAAGATTGAGCGCGCGATCTACAATCTACTTCTAAATGCCTGCCAGGCGGCACGGCATGGGGCGGGCGCCGCGCAAATCCGCATTTCTCTCACGGAAGATAGTGACTGGATCAGCTTTTGCATCGTCGATAATGGCCCTGGAGTGTCTGAGTCAGTTCGGGTAACGCTTTTTCAGCCATTCGTGAGCGTCGGCAAACAGAGCGGCATAGGTTTGGGACTGACGCTGGCGCACAAGATTGCCCAGGAACACGGTGGCGGCGTGACGCTCGAAGAATCTCAGGCTGGCCATACCGTCTTCCGTCTATCTCTATCCAAATCGAAGTTACGGGAATTTGCAGGAATCTCTCACCCCGCGGAAACACCCTTTGCACAAAGTTGAAGTTGAATTGAACCGGCATCCGACAGAGGACAGCATGATCATTTGGAATCCGGCACCACGGTACGGGATCGCCGTTGCAATGTTGGCGGTCTTTGCCCTCACAGCCGTCTCGCGAGCCCAAACGACAGCGACCTCTTCGGAGGCCCCTTCGTCCGCGAAGAAACTGGACAAAGCGGACGAACTTGAGGACCATCTGGATCAACTTACCGCCAAGCTGGAGAGTATGCGGCAACAGCTGAAAGAGTCGCAAAGCGAGATGGCTGAACTGCGCGCGGAACTCAATTCATTGCGGGCGAAACTAGCTGAGAAGAATCCGAGCGAAGAGGCAGCAACTGCCGCAGCCACCCTTCGTGGTAGCGTCGAGCAGCTTCGGGAACAGACCGATATTCTTCAGGCCGAAGTGAAGCAACACGATGAAACCAAGGTGGAAAGTGGGACAAAGTACCCGGTGCGCATCTCTGGAACGTTGCTGTTCACTTCACTGGTGAACGGCGGCAATTCGGACAATATTGACCTCCCAACGGTAGCGCTGCCGGGTGAGGCAAATGCGGCGTCGGGGAGTCAAAGCGCGACCGTCCGCCAGACGGTCCTTAGCGTAACCGGGTCGGGCCCTCATCTATGGGGGGCAAAAGCCTCCGCCGAGCTAAGCATCGATTTCTTTGGTGGACTGCCATACACCGATTACAACACCGCCGCAGGTTCCGTGCGCTTCCGCACGGGACGTGCCGGTCTTGAATGGCCAGACCGTTCAATTGAATTCGCATTCGATCGGCCGCTGATCTCGCCATGGCAACCAACCTCATGGCTCAGCGTGGGAGAACCGGCTCTGGCATGGTCAGGAAATCTGTGGACTTGGGTGCCGCAACTTAGGTTCAAGGAAAACGGAATTCTACCTCACGGGCGGCTTAGTGCGGAATTTGGATTGATGGATCCGGCGGCGCCCGGCCCTCCTGCGACGAATGGACAACGACAGCCGGATGCATCGGAGCGGAGTCGTCAGCCGGGATTCGAGGCGCGAGTTGGTACCACACTGTCATGGCGTGAGCATCCGATCAATTTGGGAACCGGCGGGTACTACAGCCGTCAGTCGTACACCTATAGCCGCCACGTCGACGCGTGGGCGGCAACTGCAGATTGGAATGTATTCCTTCCCGGTGCAGTCGAGCTATCCGGGGTGATTTATCGCGGTCGCGCTATCGGAGGTCTTGGTGGCGGGGCATTCAAAGACTACGTACCGTATGCATCGTACAGGTCCTTGCGCGGGTTAAATGACGAAGGCGGATGGGCGCAGATGAAGTTCATGCTTTTGCCATCGCTCGAAGCAAATGTGGCGGCGGGACAGGACAACGCACTGGCGCAGGATCTGCGAAATTCCGACCTGGCAACCGAGCCAGACATCTACGCCAACCTTGCTCGCAATCAGAACGTGTTTGGAAATCTGGTTTTCCGGCCCCGGCCATACTTTTTGCTTTCTGCCGAGTTTCGACGCTTACAAAGCTGGACCATTGCGGGAGATTCGAATCGGGACCGCATTTTCGGACTGGCCGCAGGGTATTCATTCTGATGAGGAGTAAGATGGTGATTTCCCGTGCAATCGTGATGCTGAGTTTGCTGACCATTGCACCTCTTGCGTGGACCTCCCCGCAGGACGTGGAAGTGCAGGCTCAGATACAGGTGATCCACCCCGGAGCAGAGAAAGTTACGGCTCATAGTCCTTCCTCGACAGTTGTGTTGTGGTTGAGCGGGGTTTCTCAGGATCCAGAGGCAGCAATAGCCACGGCGCCTGCCGAGCACTTTCGAATGGCGCAGAAGAACAAAGGCTTCTCGCCTCATCTCCTGGTTGTGCCGTTGGGCAGCATGGTGGAGTTTCCAAATCTAGACCATTTCTTTCACAATGTCTTTTCGCAATTCAACGGAAAGCGCTTCGATCTGGGACTGTACGAGGCCGGCAGCACCAAAGACGTTCGCTTCGATCACGAGGGAGTCTCCTACATTTTCTGCAATATCCACCCCGAGATGGGCGCCGTGATCATCACCCTCGCCACCCCCTATTTTTCCGTTTCCGCAGGCAGCGGGCACATCGCATTGCACAATGTTCCTGAGGGGATTTACGAGTTGCATGTGTGGGCCGAAGGGGCGGATGTTAAACTGTTAGATACCCTCACACGGCGTGTACATATAACTCCCTCACAGGGCGATCTTGGTACTATTCAGCTTGTCACAAGCGACACAATACCTCCGCACAAGAATAAGTTCGGTGAAGATTATCGCCCCGATCAGCCTTCCACTTATTGATGGGATCGGCACAAGACCTTTTGGGCTGGCCGCATCGGTTCGTTCAAATGCGGGAAAACGTCAGCCTGGTTGTCCTTCTGCAACCTGCTGTTGCGCACCCATCATTCGTTCACTGGGGAGCTTGCGGAACATTCCTGCCGCGATCAGCGGAAGTATGGCGATCGTTCCCAAAACCACCGGATAGCCGAAATTCTTGAAGGCCCACCCTGCAGATGCGGCCGCCACCAGTTGCATCGAAGATAGGACAAAGCTCATCGAAGCTGATGCGCCACTTCTCTGTTCTTCCGGCGCCATGCGCATTAACAGGCTGTAAAGCCCGGGCTCATTCATATACTGAAACGCCATAAGAGCCACATAAACGGAGGACGCAATCAACGGGCGGTTGCTCAGAGCCAACAGGACAAAGCACAGTGATGTTGCGAACTGTGCGGATATGATTCCACCAATTACTCCCAATCGGCGGAAAACAAGAGGTGCGCACAGGACCGCCCCGACCTGAACTAACTGAGATATTGAGAAGACCGTGCCAATCTTCTGCAATGGTAGACGCATGTGAACTGAAAGATAAACATTCGCGAAGGGGCTGAATGAACCCGTGACCAACCCCCAAAGAGCAACAGCGGGGAGGAAACGCATCAGGGATGGCGAGAGAAGAGGACGGGGAGTTATAGGAATTACTATGCGGGAGAAAGTGAGAGCGGCGAGTGGCAAGATTCCCAGCGCTGCAAAGCAGCACGATGCGATCAGTGTCAGTTGATCCGGCCCAGGCGAATGGAAGCGCGGTGAATGATTTGCGAGCCATCCAGGCATTCTGCTTGCTCCAAAGGCCCCGAGAGCCCCGACGCCAATACCGACAGAGAAGAAGAGACTGAATGCAAAGGGGCGTTCGCGTTCACTGGTAGTTTCCGCAATGGCTGGTGAAATGCAAACGGCCCAGAGGGAGAGACCCACGCCAGTTGCAAAGGCGAAAAGTAATTGAAGCTGAAATGCAAGGAACAGCGACTTGGCGCCAAGCACGGCGAGAGTAAGGAGAATGCAGGTCATCAACGATCTTTTCAATCCCACAAGCTGAACGAGTCGACCCGCGGGAAACGCCCCAGCCAGGTTTCCAACCGCAATTGCCCCGGTGAACAATCCCAATTCCGATTCCGTGTAGCCTCGTCCAACTAAAAAGAGGTTGAAGAGAAAGAAATAGGCAGACAGGCCCGACTCAAAAAAAAAGAGGCGGAGAGGAACAACCAGAACTGAAGCCGAAGAGTGCGTTGAGATAGCCAAAGGCTCGTCCCATGTAACAGAAAGATTGACGTCGCCGATGCATGGGAGAACAGCCTGTTGCAGATATATACAGGGTAGTCGAAGAATCGACCCATGCTGCTTTGCTCCTTTGCTTGTCGATTCTTGATGCGCACCGCGGGTGTGTTTGGGGCAGATATGGCCGCCGGAATGATCGCTCTTCGCAATACTTCCTGCCTTGCCGCCCATGAATGGGTAAGTAACAAGTGAAGTAGCTTGCCATCTTTTATGCGACGGAACATTACCTCGAGAGAAGAGCCCCCGAACCGTTCGATCCAGCTCTTCTGTAGGGCCGGCATTGAATCGATCTTTTTACGGACAGTAGCGGGGAGGTTGCAGGAGAACCATTTTTCAGCCAGAGAAAATGAAATGGCCTCCATGTTTCTCTGGTGATTACTGTGAGTTGTCTCCCATTGTTCCCATAGACGCCCATCTTCCACGTGACTGTGCAAGAACGCAGCCAACTCGCGAACATGATGGACAATCCAGTCTCCGGTGAAGACCCCACGCAAGATATGGAGGGCGAAGTAGCCAAGCTGATCGACCGCGTGCAGGGCCGGGAATGAGAAGCTGTCAAACCTGCGAATTACATGCTGCTTCCAGAATAAGTTGACCTCCGGAAGCTCGATTAGCCAAGCGCTGTCGTTCCACAAGCAAAAATGCAAGTCAATCGACACAGGCATCTCGGGGTCATACATGTTGCCTTTCCATTCCCAGTTTCCTGGACGGGCCATGGTCGCGACGTGATCCGCGAGTTTACTTTCCGACCCATCTACCCCCATATAACCAATACCTTCCAATGCCGCCTTGGCTCGGGGGATCTGATCCTGGGGGCAAAAGAGGTCCAGGTCCGATTGCATGCGAAAACGAGGGTCCCTTACGTACTCTGGAGACTGGGTGAATCCCTTTAGGACAAGATGATCAACACGAGCCCTCTTGAGAGCCGAAGCCGCCTCTTTGTAGCTATCTCGAACGCGCTCGAATCGCAAAGCGTTGTCGGCAACATTTTGCTTTAATCGCTGCACCACCCAAGCCGGAAAGCCTGTGGGTACGACCTGAGCGAGTGCAAGGGCGAGGTGTGCCACATCGCACAAATCCATCAACCTCTCCCACTCCTCGTTTCCCAGCCGCAGCAGAGCGTCTGTATTCGCACCCTTGAGTTGCAGCGCATCCATCAGTGCTGCGAACTCGCGAGGCACTCGCGGCGTCAACGTGCCATTGCCAATCGGATATGGTTGCATGTCTTCCTATTGCCCCGAGGTTGCAAGTTGATTGATCCGGTCAATTGCCCAGTTCATCTCCTGGTATCTCAATTCAAATACCTCGGCTTTGAGCAACCTGGAAAGTGCCCCTTCCTGAAGTGGGCGCGACCCGGAAGTCGCCATGACATGTTGCCGAAACCACGGCCATGCTGAAGCTCTGGGCACCGGAACCAATTCCTGGCATGGCCCTGGGCTTCGATTCAGAAACACGATATGATCTACACTCGCCGCATCGGCGGTAGCCAACTCCGGCCATTCCGACGTGGAGACTTCAACCGAGGGCTTGCCCGTTGCCCGCGGAGTGATTGGAAACCCTTCAATCTCGGGGAAAAGCGTGCATGCGGACGGACGAAATCGCACCTGATGGCAGTTTCCGACGACCATTCGATCCTCTCTCTCAAATGGCAGATAGCAGGCATCGTCGCAGACGAAGGTCCAACCTGAACGTGCGCCCGCGTATGCCAGCGTGGATTTGCCGGCGCCGGAGTCCCCGCAGAGCAAGATGCCCCGATCCTGCACACGCACACACGCTCCATGCAGAGCGACCGCCCTTAGCGTTGCCACCATCACCAGAGCGGTAGCTTCCAACATGTAATAACGCAGATAGTTCGGAGAAGCTACAGTTGCCCTCGTCACGCATCCTACCGCTCGTCCCTCGTTGAGGTCCGCAATTGTGAAGTTATTGATGTCTGCCGCGTAGACGAAAAGATGACCTCTCACGCTGTGAACCGGTTCTGGAGGCAGCGTGTCGGCCCCCGCGACGTCCTCTTTCAGGTCAATGCGCATTTCAAGCGGCCGATGCGGAAAGGCCTGCCTGAAATAGCCCCAGCTTTTTGCTGCCGCGGCGTGAATGGCCGCGGAATTGGAAAGAATCCGCAAGGGAAAGCCGAGGGGAAAGTACATCGCCTCTTGTGAAAGCTTCATCGGCTCAATTAATTCGCGATTAAGGCTGAGGCCGACGGATGCAAGCGCATGTGAGTGGGGCGTCCTCAATCGTATTGCATCATTCACCCACCTTGTGTTTGAAAGCAGATTGATCCGGCCAGTGGTTCCGTTTTCATTTCCTGTCATCTTCCGTTTCCTCCCCCGAGTAGACCCCCGGCTCTCCCCGGCTCCCTGCCGGTGGTAGATGGCGCAGGTAAACAACAATCGACCACATTTCGTCATCGCTAAGAATTCCGCGTGACGCCGGCATTCCCGAAGGTGAGATTCCGTTCTCGATGATCCACTTCAGTTGGCCGTCGCTGTAGCTTTGTATCTCCTTCGAAGCCAGGGATGGAACAGGGGGCGAGAGGCTGGCAGCAAAAGGAACCCCGGTATTCTGTCCATCCATGCCGTGACAAACAATGCAGTAATGCCCAAAGGCGATCCCGCCGTCTTTGACGTTTGCAGGCGTGCCTCCCAGCGGATTGCGATCGTGCGCCCCTTTGACAGTGACGTGCAGTTTCAACCATCCAACAATCCTGGATTCAGTTTGCCCGGGTGCTGTGGCGCGACATCCCGCAAGCATGCAAAAAGCGGAAAACAGGATCACGAGGAGTGGAGTGCGTGGCCCCATACATTAGTTCCCGGTAACGTGGACCGTGAAAATCATTTCTCCATGGCCGCCGCCGCAAAATCGGCCGCATCGGCCGTGGAAGTTACCCGCCTGGCTCGCAGTGAATGTGACCTGGGACGGATGTGATTTCTGAATCACCTGATCGATTCCAAGGTCCTTTACAAGAAGGCTGTGAGGGACGTCGTCGGATATAAGAATCAATCGGACCGTTTCACCTTTCTTCACCGTGATCTCGGAAGGAGCGAACGCGTAACGGTGCGCGTGAATTTCAACCGAGCGGCTTGGCACCGCGGCAAATGATGCGGAACGGAAAACGGTAAAGAGACAAAATGCGATGACAGCGAGCAATGTTCGGAAATTGTTCATCTTCGTTTCTCCTTTGCCTCAACTTGCAGAGACGGTATCAGTTCAGTTGACGAGTTGAGAGTGACGCTAAGGCGCGATAAATGTCAGCAGAGCCTGCTCATCCTGTTGCGACAGCGTGGCCCGCACTCTCATGTGCATAATCACCGTTCCAGTAGTTCGTGGAGTGAAACTCATGGGCGCAGCGTGGCAACGCGAACAGTTTGCTTTGAAGACGAGTCCCCCTTCATCCGTCGAAGGCGCGCGACTGGAAGAAGTTGCTCTCTGCTGAGGTTTCCCCGCCGTGCCGCCCGGCTTTTGAGCGAAGCCGATGAATACACTTAGTGGAACAAGGAGAAGGCATGCATGGACAACGCGAAGTTTCATCGTTTGCCTCCGAACCACAGCGGAATCATGAAGCGATAAGTAAATCCGAGGTTCCAGACATTGGCATTCTGCGCACTGCTCAACGACCGGCCATAACTTGACAGGAGGCGAAGGTCGTCGCGCAGATAATAGTTGACGCCGAAGTCGACCCGCTCGGTTCGGATGGGCGGAAGCCCATTTCCGCCGCCGTTTAGCGGAAATAGTTCCTGAATGCGCCCCACGGCCTGCACCTTTCGGAAGAGCTTTGGCAGGGATGGGTAGTCGAGTCGATAAGCTGATTCCAGCCAATAGCCATGTCCGTAGTAGCTATAGTCGTACTCTGCCTTGATATCGACCTTTGCGGCGGCCGGTTGCCATGAAACATAAGTTGCGCTGTTGTTAACCCTGTGACCTTGAAGAAATCGTTGCCAGGAAGCGCCAATCTCAAAACGGGGCCGCGGGAAGAAGACACTAAGATCTCCACCGGCTGTACGCGCAGATTCGAGTTGCTTGATGCCGCTCCGTGCCGAGAAGTAGGCGGAGTATTGAGTTGTCAGATTCGCCGTCTGCGTTACGACTCCCCGCAACATCAAGCCATCGCCGGCGCCACTGGTCCGTGTGCCGATCGTCGCGGTCAGCGGAGAGTCCTGAAGGTTCCTGATCCAGATAGGTTCTAGTCGCTCGTTGTAGAGCCCAAAGGGAAGCAGATACTTGCCGGCGACGGCCATCACGTGAGTGTTTGCCAGCCAATCGAGCTGTGCATATTCAACGGTCTTGAATACTTTCCCCTTGTATGGCCCGCTGGTTTGATTCTCCCGTTGAAAGAATCCAGTGAAATCAGTGCGCGATTCCAGAAGTACGTGCTGTCCAAATGGAAATACGAGGACCGGGTTGATTTGCGGTTCCAGTGTCGGTACTCCACCGTTCACGTTGTAGATATAGCCGGCTCCACCGGAGATCATCGGGACATGGCCCGCAGTCAACTCCGAGTCCGAAGCGTTTTGCGAGGTCAGGCGGCCAGAAGCCATTAGCCCCAGAAGCACTATAGAGAGGTATTGGTACTTAACTGTTTGCCTCAGCAATAGCACGTTATGAAATTTCCTTTCTGATCATGCCGAACCTGCTTACGGGTCTGGGCCTGACCTCGATCTGACGTGAGTGTAGGAGAACTACAGCAGCGCCTTGTCAGGCAGATGTAACCGCTTCGTCATTTCTGGTTCGAGGCGGGACTCGAACGGGGATCGGGTGGTTTACAAGGTTCCCCTGACAGAAAATGCACGAAACAGTGACACGAGCATGACAAATCCAGAGCCCCGGCTCGTTAATACTCGCTGACATCGTGAGGAACATGGACATGAGAAATGCAATGTTGAAAACGGTTCTTCTGAGCGGCGCTTGCATGATTGCGCCATACTGGGCGCCGGCACAAAGCCCGGGAACCGGTGCTATCGCTGGGCGAGTGACGGATGCAACTGATGCCGAAATCCCGAACACAACTGTCAGAGTGGTCGATGAGGCCACACACGTTTCACGGTCGTCACTTGCCTCGCAACAGGGCGGCTTTCGAATGTCCCTGCTTTCTCCCGGCACCTATTCGGTTTCAGTCACTGCAAGTGGATTTGAAACACAGCTGGTGACGGAAGTGAACGTAGTGGCAGGCGAAACCACGACGCTTGCGTTAAGACTGGCGATCGGCAAATCTGACGAAACGGTACAAGTGACCGGGACTGCTGACCTGGCCCAGACCGAGACTTCAACGCTGGGACGTGCAATAGATGAAGAGACAATTCAGAGCTTGCCGTTGGCAAACCGTAATTACACACAACTCCTGGCGCTTTCTCCTGGCGTTGTTGTTGAACTTCCCAACGCTGCCGCACTGGGCCGGAACAATCAGAATGTCTCGGCGAATGGCAGCAAGACAACTTCGAACAACTTCCAGTTCAATGGGATCGATGCAAATAATCTCTCGCAGAACTCGGCATCGGGATATCAATCGGAGGTGGGTACGGCGATACCCGCGCCGGATATGATTCAGGAATTCAAAGTGCAAACGGGCAATTATGACGCCGGGTATGGGCGTGGAGCCGGAGCCAATGTAGACCTGGTGAGCCGGACCGGCAAAGACAAACTCCACGGAACCGCCTGGGAGTATCTTCGCAACGATGTGCTGAACGCCAACGACTTTTTCGCGAAGCGAAATGGCCAGGCCCGCCCTGTGCTCAAGCAAAATCAATTTGGATTTAATGTCGGCGGGCCGGTGCGGAAAGACAAGGCGTTCTTCTTCGGAGGGTATCAAGGAACCACGCAGAGAAATGGCGATTCAAACCTCTCTCTTGTAACAGCAATTCTTCCTCAATTGGGCAGCGACCGCTCCGCCGCAGCGCTTGGGGCGCAGTTTTGCCCGGCAAATCATCCCGGCAATCCCGGCTATCTGACGGCCTCAGGTGGCAAGCAGATTCTATGCGACGGTTCCAATATCAATCCGGTTGCACTTGCATTTCTGAATCACAAGTTCGCCAACGGCAAGTACGCCATTCCGAGTCCGCAAACAAATCTTGCGGGCGGCACACAGCAGTTGCCGATTGGAGAGTCCACCTATTCCATTCCCGCCGATTATCGCGAGGATCAATTTGTGCTGAACTTCGACCAGGCGATTTCCAATTCAAATGAACTAAGCGGAAGATTCTTCTATTCCCGCGCTCCAACGGCGGAGCCCTTCTCTCCATTTGGCGCCAACGTTCCTGGGTGGGGCACAAACGAGCTGGATCAAAACCACATGTTCGTTCTGGCGGACACGCATGTTTTCAGTTCCAGTTTCGTAAATGTGGCTCGGTTTGGATTCATGAGATTCAATGGGGATGCTGTCATTCAGCAGCCTATTCAGGCTTCGGATGTGGGAATGGACACACCTTCCGGGCTGCCGGAAACTCCGGGACTCGCAATTAATGGGGTCTTTACTATAGGCACTGCCGGCCAGCCGTTCTATTGGCAAAACACCAACACGTTTGCAGGGCAAGATACGATGTCTCTTGCCCGTGGTCTGCATAGCCTTCGCTTTGGCGCGGAGGCAAAGCGCCACCAGGTTGATGTGGACGTCCCGTTTGTCAGTGATGGATTCCTCTTTCTTCTCAGTTTTCCTGATTTTCTTGTGGGGGAAAGCGGAACGCAAAACGGCAGCTCTGTGAGCAATGTATTTTCGGTTACAGGCTCTTCTGGAATTTTTCGAAAGGATGAGCGCTATACCGATGTTGCCGGCTTTGTGCAAGATGACATGCGGCTGCGGCCCTGGCTTACTGTCAATGCCGGCTTGCGTTACGAGATCTTTGGTCCACCCTCGGAGATCAATGGCCGCCTGCCCACTTTTGATCCCGCAAATGCAACGCATACGGCACCCGGCTCCGGGACCCTGAGCGGGTTCGTCGTGCCGGGCAACTATCACGGACCATTGCCCACCGGCGTTGTTCGTTCCGACCACGATGGCATGTGGGCGACAAACTTCGCGGATATCTCGCCGCGTATTGGATTCGCTTTGCGCCTGCCGGGCGTGAGGGCGCTGGTGCTTCGAGGTGGGTATGGGATTTACTACGATCGCATGTCCGGCGATCTCGCGGAACAGACTGTCGGGCAGCCACCATTCTCGTTCAAGCAATCGTTGCAGGGCGCGCAAAATTCGAAAGCCACATTGCAGTCCCCCTATAATCCGCAGCTTCCTTCCAACTCCGATTTTCCCAAATTTCTTGAGCGTGTTCCGGGAGGAGGACTATCGCTTGCCGCGGTCTCGCCGCGACTAAATGACCCCTATGTGCAGCAATACAATCTGAACCTTCAAGAGGAACTGACACGGGACCTTCTGTTTGAAGTGGGTTTTGTCGGCTCCAAGTCGACGCATATCCCCGGGTGCGTGGAGTTTAACCAGGCGCTGCTTGCCAGTCCGGTGAACCCAATCAACGGCGAGACGACGAATACGATACAGAACATTGTTCAAAGGCTACCTTTCACCGGCATAGCTCCAGGGTCGTATACATGCCAGTCGACATTCGATTCCCGTTATAACTCCCTGCAGACGAGTGTTACCAAACGGTTATCGCACGGGTTGCAGTTTCTTGCCGGCTACACGTGGTCAAAAAATCTTGATACCTTAAGCGGCTCGGGCGGGCTTTCGAACTTTGAACTTGGATTCCTGACCAACGACCAAACTAATCAAAGTCAGGCGCGGGGACTCAACGATTTTGATCGGGCACATCGCGTGGTGTTGAGCCTGGTTTATGCGCCACCTGGGTTCTTAGGCGGCGGACCGCTGTTGAAACGCGCATCTTCGGGCTGGCTCTTATCTACGGTCGCTGTCGCACAATCCGGAACGCCCGTAACAGTAACCGACAGCAACGCCGGAAGTGTATTTGGAAACCTCCTTGGCTTTGAACGAGCCGAATGTACCGGAATGAATCCGGCCAATTCAGGCTCGCTCTTCCGGCGAATCGATGGCTATCTCAATCCGGCAGCCTTTACTTTTGCGCCCGTCATCGGAGATGGAACCGGATTCGGAAATTGCGGCGTTGGCATTTTGCGAGGCCCGGGCCAGAGGAATATGGACGTTGCTGTGGAGAAGCGTTTTCTTATCGGAGAATGGAGCTCGCTGCGATTCCGAACCGAGTTCTTCAACGTCGCGAATACACCGGAGTTCGGCAACCCGATCAATGACGTTGAAGCCGGAAACGCCTTTGGGCTCATAACCTCGACAGTCGCCAATCCGCGATTGGTTCAATTTGCCCTGAAATACGAGTTCTGAAAGGAGCCCCATTGAATGAATCTAGTTGTGGGCGGCCGCTCCGCCATGCCGGTTCCTTCGAAGCGGTTACGCCGGCTAGAGACAATTCGTCGATGGCTCGTAGCTCGCCCTTTCTGACGAATGAGCAACTGAGCCGATGGACACAGTCGAACTCAAAGCGGATCTTTGACTGTGCCTGTGTGCTCTTGACGATACCCTTGCTCGTCCCATCTCTTCTGGTGATAGCACTGGCGGTGCGCCTAACCTCTTTCGGTCCAGTCCTGTTTTTACAGAAGCGAGTGGGACGTCACGGTCGAATCTTCACCATCCTGAAGTTTAGAACCATGATTGAATCCAGGGTCGTTGTTCATCTTGCTGTTACGACGTCGGGCAATCAGCGATTTACTTCAATAGGACCCTTTTTGCGCCGGTGGAAGCTTGATGAGTTACCGCAGTTACTCAATATACTTCTGGGGCATATGAGCCTGGTAGGTCCACGCCCCAAGATTCCGGAGCATTTGACTTGCGATCTCACGTGTCGACCGGGGGTCACGGGCGCCGCTACGATTGCGTTCGCAGACGAGGAGACGGTTCTCGCGCGAGTGCCAAAGCGCGATTTGGATTGTTACTATCGTGCTGTTGTTCTGCCTGCAAAGGGAAAACTGGACGCGGAGTACATGGCCAGGGCGAGCTTCCAAACCGATCTCAGGCTGATCGTCAAAAGCGTACTGCGCCGCTGGGATCACTCTATTGTGGAGAGTGCGCTGAATGCCGGGTTCTACTCCGAGGACTCACGTGTCCTGATAAGGTCCAGTTGCGGATGATGTCGACAATGCCAAATGGGGCTTACTGAGTGCTTAAAGTGAGGTATGGATAATGACTGGCCAACATCGGATTGTTACGTTTCGCTCCATCCAGTTACGAAAAGCCAACTAGACTTTGTAGCCGAGTACCAGCGGTCGTAACGAGTTTGGGTGGCTTTCGGTGTTTTAGGGGTTGGTAAGTGAGATGCCGCCGCGAGTTTGGTGCGGAGCGAATCGTTCGCTGAGTCAATTTCCCTAGCGGTGATTCGTATATCATGTCGATCATCTAACTACGGATCAGCATGCGGCGGCATCTTTTCGGCTATCTATTCCGTGCAACGTTCGTGTTGGGTTAGATTCGAAACTATTTCATCTTCGTTCGATGGTCCTTGCAGACATATCACCCGCGGCGGGCCTCATCCGCATCCTCTGCTAGGTCGCGCATCAAGCTGAAGAACGCCGGAGACTGACCGATGAAGAGGCCCATCTGCGTCAAAAATTTGACCACACCCATGGCGATACCTTTTGTTTCTGTCGGGCGTATCACCGAGCATCGCGGAAGCTTGCGGCTTATAAATGGGCACGGCTCAGGCATGATCAGGTTGGTTTGGAAGCGCTGACCACCAAACGGCGGGGAATTCAGGTCGGGAAAGGTTACCGAAACCTTGGTCACAGGATCGACGGCGGTGAGTGGAGGCGCGTTCCCAGCCTTATCCGACCAAGTTTGGAAATGCATTGTCTCAGTGGGCCCGATGCTGATGAGAATTCTGAGGACCTCCACGCTGGTGGCTCTTTGCGCCATTGCAGGATAGAGGCTGTTGCCGCCTTGCTCGATTGTGGGCATGTGGAAGCCCGCGGTATTGGCAATCGCTTGCAGAAAGTTCGGCTCCATGGTGTCTTCGTCGGTTCGGGGGATCGCTGTATGTTTCCCCTTCGCCAAGCTTGGCACCGCCTGCGGGAAAGTGAAGTTTGGATCGAGGTCGGGGTTTTGGTGGCTGCTGCGGTAGCGCGTCCACCAACTGGTATCGAGCGTGAGCTCCATCAAATTTGTGAGTCGCATTTTTCCGCTGGAGCCTGTGGCAGTGCTGCCGGCTAGGGTACGAAACTGTTCAAGATTTACCGGATCGGCTCCCTTGGAAACCAGATAAGCATTGAGAAAGTTCTGGTGGGTGAATTCATCATCTGTGTTGTCATGGACGTACTGGGCCATGTCGGCGTCCAATACCGAAAGAGCGGCGGTGTAGGCAGGATTCCCGGTTCCTCCTGGAACCTCCTTGTCTGGAATGCCCCCCAATTCGTTGTATTGCACCCAGAAGTCCGTCTCGAGGATTTCAGCTGCCGCCGCGAATCGGATCAGGGCGGCATCTCCCCGAGTGAGACGACCACTGCGTTCTTCAGGTCCCTGTTGCGCTAAAAGAGATGGGCTATTGGCCAGGAATGCGCCAGCGGTTGCAGCACTTGCTGCGGTCAGTCCGCTCTTCACGAACGACCGCCGGTTGATAGAGGTTTTCATGCTCGCCCAAACTTCTTCCATATACGAATCTCCTAATGCCACGAGATTGAACTCGCAAAAGGAATTAAGTGTCAGGGTTTTGTAAAAGGGATGTCATCTGTTTCTCTGACTTTGTCGTGAAATGGAAGTGTGAGGGAAGGAGTTTAAGCTGCTATCACAACTTGTTTCGGAACTATTTTTATGGTGCGCCCGGAGAGATTCGAA
>PLZC01000123.1 GCA_003151985.1 Acidobacteriaceae bacterium | reverse complement strand
CCGAGCGCAGCCCCATGCCGGAGTTGCGGTTGGTGGTGCTCGCCTTGCAGGATCGCCTCGCTTATGGGCCCACGTTTGAGGCGGCGCTGAGCTCTCTATTTGGAGGTGGAAGCTCATCGCTGAATGTGGCTGAGGCCCCACGTGCCGCGGCGCAACCCGGCGGAGCAGCGCCGCAAGCTGCGACGGATCTGCACGGCCTGATCACGGAGGCCGCACAGGATTTTTCTGACTACCAGCGACTCACATCGGAAGGCAAGCTGGGCGAAGCCGGCAAGAAGCTTGACGAGTTGAAGCAGGTTATCGACAAGCTGAACGCGCAGAAGAAATAGACCCGCCTGGGTCGCGGTCCCGCAACAACATCATCGCGCCCCATCTGCTCCGCAGAGCACGCGGAAAGGATGGGGCGCTTGGTGTTTAGCGAGGGCCCGGTACCAACAACCGGCCCCACTTACAAGTGCGCGGTAAATGTTCTATAGTTCCCATTGCCATGAACTTGAGAATTCGATTCATCCTGCCTTCCGTGCTGGCGTGTGCCGGCTTGCTTCTTTTTGTCCCCAACGCACTTCCTCAGACCCCCGCAGGCAAGCCGTCTGTGGCCGAGGCGCTTGCATTTATTGACAGCGCGGAGAAGGAACTGAACACCATCAGCATCGAAGTGGCCCGCGCCAACTGGGTGGAGGAGACCTACATCACCGATGACACGGTGACTCTGCTGGCTGAGGCCAGCGACCGGCTCATTGCGCGGCAGACTGAATTGATCGGTGAAGCGCGACGGTTTGACGGGCTCACGCTGCCGCCGGATGCCGCGCGCAAGTTGCTGCTGCTGAAGCTGAGCATTGGCTTGCCTGCGCCTTCGGACCCTGCGCTGCGCGCGGAAACCACCCAGAAGGCAGCCGAACTGGACGCCGCCTATGGCCGCGGCAAGTATTGCCCCGATGCCGATCCGGAGCATTGCCTGGGGATTGACGAAATCGGCGTGAAGATGGCGCACAATCGCGACCCCAAGGAACTGGCGGCCCTTTGGGTGGGCTGGCATAAGGTTGGCATGCCCATGCGCGGCGACTATGCACGGCTGGCCGAGCTCTCGAACAAGGGCGCGCGCGAACTGGGCTATGCCGATACCGGCGCGCTGTGGCGCTCGCAGTATGATATGACGCCTGAGGAATTTCAGGCCGACATCGAGCGGCTGTGGACGCAGGTCGAGCCCCTCTACCGCGAGCTGCACACGTATGTGCGCCGCAAGCTTATCGAGAAGTACGGCGACCAGGCGCGCCGGCCGGACGGCATGATTCCGGCGCATTTGCTGGGTAACCCATGGGCGCAGGAGTGGGGCAACATCTACGACGTGGTTGCGCCGCCCGCAAGCCCGCTGCCCTACGATCTGGGTGCGATTCTGAAGGCGCGCAATACCGATGCGCCGCAACTGGTGCGGTATGGCGAAGGGTTCTACAAGTCACTGGGATTCGACGCGCTGCCGGATACTTTCTGGAAGCGATCGATGCTGAGTCATCCGCGCGACCGGGACGTGGTGTGCCATGCGAGCGCCTGGGACATCGACAATATCCGCGACGTGCGCATCAAGGCTTGCTTCCAGCCCACCGCCGATGACTTTGTCACCGTGCATCACGAGTTGGGGCACAACTACTATCAGATGGCCTATCGCAACCAGCCGCTTTTCTTCCGTGACGGCGCGAACGACGGCTTCCACGAGGCTATTGGCGATGCGATCGCGCTGAATGTAACTCCGGACTATCTGAAGAAGCTGGGGCTTATCGAGCAGGTTCCGCCGGCTAGTGCGGACATTCCGTTGTTGTTGCACACGGCTCTGGACAAGATCGCCTTTTTGCCTTTTGGCCTGCTGATCGACAAGTGGCGCTGGCAGGTGTTTTCCGGGCAGGTAACGCCGGAGCACTACAACAGCGCGTGGTGGGCGCTGCGCGAAAAGTATCAGGGTGTGGCGCCGCCGGTCGAGCGGAGCGAGGCGGACTTCGATCCGGGGGCCAAGTACCACATCCCCGGCAATGTGCCTTACATGCGGTATTTTTTGGCGCGGGTTTATCAGTTCCAGTTTTATCGCGCCATGTGCCAGGCGGCCGGGTACCAGGGGCCGCTGAATCGCTGCTCGGTTTACGGGTCGAAAGAGGCGGGCGCGCATTTGAATGCGATGCTGGAATTGGGGCGCTCGAAGCCGTGGCCCGAGGCGTTGAAGGCCATGACGGGGACCGACAAGGCGGATGCTTCGGCGATTGTGGAGTACTTCAAGCCGCTGATCGACTGGCTGAAGGAACAGAACAAGGGGCAGAAGGAAGGGTGGACGCTGCCGGCGGACCCGCTGAAGTAGGGGATTCCAGAGGCGCTTTTGTGGTTTCCCAGGTCTCAGGAGCGAGACCTGGGGCACCCGGCGACTCACTACCCAGCCGGAGTTCTACACGACCCTCCGCAATCCAGGCAGGCGCACCAGCGGATCGGATGCGAGCCAGCAAACGGCGCATGCCAGCAGGCCCACGACGCCCCACTTGATCAACGCGGGCGCTACCCAGCCGCGCAACAGCAGGCTGACGGCGACCAGTCCTACCGGATGAATGATGTATACCGCATAGGCGCGGCGGTTGAGCCATGCCCACAGGGCCGAGGGTTGGTTCAGGTGTTTGCGGAAGACCAGCAGCCATGCGGCGATGAGGCCCCAGGCTACGAAGGGCTCCCAGAAGGCATAGAGAATCGCGGTCCAGGAGAGGCCTCCGCCGAAGTTGGATTTTCCGAGGCCGATCAAGGCGCGGGCTACCAGAATACCCACAGGCATACAGGGCCACGCAATCGCCAGTGTCACGACCCACGGCCGCGCGTTCTTCCAGCTAAGCTGCCGCAGCCATTCGTAGCGCCAGGCGGTGATGCCTACAGCGAAGAGAAAGATGTAACTGGCAAAGTAGCCTAGCTGCAGGCCAATGACGTTTTGACCGGTGGGGACAACTTGACGAATGGCCAACGCAACGGCGCCGACACCAACGGCGCTCAGCAGCCACCAGAGATAGGTGGGCACCGGCTTGGGCGTGCGCTCGATGCGGGCCAAAGGCGAACCGAGAACTGCCCGCCAGGCGCAATAGGCAAGGCTGAAGATCAGCAACGCTTCCGCAAACCAGAGCGGGCCGTTGATGAATTCCTTGTCGCGCCAGAGATAAACGATGGTAGGCCAGAAGCCTCGCCCCGCCGCGAAATTGTCCATCGCCGCGGTGAGCGGGCCCAGGATGAGACCGAACGCCAGCAGCGGCAGGCCCAGGCGAATACCGCGGTCGAGAATAAAGCGAGCGTAACCCTTGCGCTCCAGCGACGCCGGCGTAAAGTAGCCGGCGAGCAGGAAGAAGAAGCCCATGAAGTAGGCCTGCTGCGTGGCGCAGAACATGGTGAGCAACAAGCTTGACGGTGAGCCGGAGGCGTTGATCTCGTGGTAGAACCAGCCGCCGGAACCGCCATAAGTGATAGCTGTGTGGTGCAGAATGACCAGCGCAGTCATCACTGTACGCAAACGATCGATGTACAGGTCGCGTTGAGTCATGAGCCATAATACGTCGGGCCGCAAAGTTTGGTTCGCGGCCCGGCACCTGGCATCGTGCTATCCCACCCTTGCGTAGGAAAAACGCAAGGATGGGGCACCCAGAATTCGTAGTGGTTAGTACTTGACGATGGCGGCGAAGGAATCGGGCTTGAGACTGGCGCCGCCCACGAGGGCTCCGTCAATCTCTTCCTGTCCGATAAGGGAGGTGGCGTTGTCTGGCTTGACGCTGCCGCCGTAGAGAATGCGGATGTTGGCCGCGACTTCGGCTCCAAGAAGCTTGGCCACTTCAGCGCGGATGATCTTGTGCGCGTCGACGGCCATCTCGGGTGTGGCGGTCTTGCCGGTGCCGATGGCCCACACAGGCTCGTAGGCGACCACGACCTTGGAGAGGTCGGCCGGCGCGAAGCCCTTGAGCCCGCCCGCGATCTGCGTCTCGAGCANNTGCCGATGGCCCACACAGGCTCGTAAGCGATGACGATGGGAGCGGCGACCTCAGCCGTGATGCCAACCAGCGCTCCGGTGATCTGGGTCTTGAGTACGCCGGCTGTCTTGCCTGCTTCGCGCTCAGCCAGCACTTCGCCCACGCAAACTACGGGGATGAGGCCGTGCTTCAAAGCTGTGTGCAGCTTCTTGTTGACGATTTCGTCGGTCTCGGCAAAATATTGCCGCCGCTCGGAGTGCCCAATCAGCGTATGCGTTCCGCCCACGGCCTTGAGCTGGCCAACGGAGGTCTCGCCGGTATAGGCGCCTTCCTCGGCAAAGTGTATGTTCTGCGCGCCAACCGAAACATTTGATCCTTTGGCGGCTTCAATCACCGTGGGCAGCAGCACAGGCGAGGGGAACAGGGCGATCTCGTCGCGCGTGTGGCCGGCAACGAGGGGCAAAAAAGCATCGACAAACGCGTTGGCTTCGGCAGGCGTCTTGAACATCTTCCAATTAGCGGCAATCAGGGCTTTACGAGACATTTTTGTGGATTCCTCAAGCCCAATTTTAGTCGATGAAATCCCGGGGCCGGGTGACGGCGGGCACATCGGGGAGCGACTGGCCTAATTTCCAGTGAGCCAAACAAGGCCCTCGGTGCTTATACTTCGTCAGAACCAATGTTTTCATTCAGGAGGCAGGTCAGTGCGCAGGCTATTAATCGCGGTCGTCATGGTTGCAAGTTCCGTTTTGGTGTCCCCGGCGCAGACCGCGCCCAATCCCAAGGACTACACGGCTCATGCGGTGGGTTACGCGCACATGGACATGGCCTGGCTATGGCGCTGGGAAGAGTCGATTCACGACGTCATGTACAACACGTTTTCCAACCAGCTTCAGTTGATGGACCAGAATCCGAATTACACCTTCGCGCAGGACCAGGCGGTGGTTCTGGACTCGATGGAGCATTTTTACCCGGAGGTTTTCAAAGGGCTGGTTCAACACGCCAAGACGGGAGGCTTTGTTCCCGCGACCTCCGGCTGGGTGCAAATGGACGAGAACGTGGTCGACGGCGAATCGCTGGTGCGGCAATTTCTCTATGGGCAAAAGTACAGCAAGCAGAAGTTTGGCCACTACATCCGCATGGCCTGGCAGCCGGACGTCTTCGGGCACCCGGCAACGATGCCGCAGATCGCGCACAAGGCGGGGATCGAGTTGTATATATTCAACCGCCCGCACGATCCGGCTCGTCCTTCGATTCTTTGGTGGCAGGGGCTGGATGGAAGCCGGGTGCTGGGCTACTCGACGCCTGGGGACTACGGCGGCCCCATGGATCATGACCGCATAACGGCCCTGGGAATCCCCAGCGCGCAACAGGCCGGGGTGAAAAATATCCTTGTGCTTTATGGGGCGGGCGACCACGGTGGCGGGCCCAACCCGCAGGACGTGGCCAACATCGCCACCATGAATGCATCGCCCAAGGAGATGAATATCAAGCCGACCAACGTGGCTGAATACATTGACACGCTGCTGGCTGAAAAGAAGGATTTTCCTGTTTACGAGAAGGAGATGAACCCCGTCTTCGCCGGCTGCTACACGACGCAGGTGGAGATGAAGCGGCACAACCGGCAGGCCGAGCAACTGCTGCTGAATGCCGAAAAGATGTCGGAGGTCGCTACGTTCTTTCAATACCGCGACTACTCGCCAAGCCGCGACTTCAGCGAAGCATGGAAGCTGACCTTGCTGAACCAGGCGCATGATTTGGCCGCGGGGTCAGGCATCGGCCCCATCTACGCTGACGCTGCACGCCAATACCAGGAAATTTTCGAGCGCGGACATCGGGCGCTGGATTTCTCGCTCGAGAGTCTCGGCCTACAGCTTGAAACAGGCGGGGAAGGTGTTCCGCTGGTCGTCTACAATCCGCAATCTTGGGATCGCACGGACCTGGTTACCGCGGAGATCTCCGGCACAAAGCTGCCGACGCGTATGGTTGCGGTGCGGAATGGGGAGTCGACGCCGGTGCAGATTTTGAAGGCTCCGGCAGGGGCGGGCAGTCGCGAAACGGCCACTGTGGCGTTTGTTGCGAAGAGCGTGCCGCAGATGGGGCTGAAGCTCTATCGGTTGGTGGCCGAGCCCGGCGCCGCCAAGACGTCCGTGCAGCTCAATGCCGGCACTGCTCCTCGGCCATTTCTTGAGAACGAAATGCTCCGCGTTGAGATCGACCCTGCGACCGGCAACATCGCACGCCTCTACGACAAGGTGAACAAGCTGGAGACCTTCAAGGGGCAGGGCAACTCGCTCACCGCGTGGGAAGATACCGCGGAGCAGGCCCGGAAGACTTCAAAAGAGTACGGAGGGCCGGCCTGGGATCTCGGGCTGACCGGGAAAAAGTGGGAGGTGGATAAGGCTGAAAGCGTGAAGGTGACTGAGCAGGGTCCGGTGCGCGCTACCATTCGTGTCGTGAGGCGATTCCGCGACTCCCGGTTCATGCAGGACATCAGCCTGGTTGCGGGCTCGCCGCGAGTGGACGTTTCGATGAGTGTGGACTGGTACGAGCGGGCGACTCTTCTGAAGGCGGGATTTCCCGTGGCCGTTCAATCCGGCAAGGTCTCGGCGGAGATTCCCTATGGCGCTATCGAGCGCGACCAGAACGGGGAGGAAGCCGTGATGGGGAAATGGGTGGACATCTCGAATGGAGAGGGCGGCGTGGCTATCCTCAACAATGGCCGCAACGGCTACGATGCCAAGGATAACGCGATTCATCTTTCCGTGATTCGCGGACCGTGGGCGCCCGATCCGCGCGCCGACGAGGGAGAACACACGTTTGGCTACTCGATCTACCCGCATCGCGGAGGATGGCGCGAAGGAAAGGTCGTGTTTCAGGCCCTCGCATTCAACTCGCCGCTGCTGGCGATGCAGGAGCCGCAACATGCCAGCCCTCAGGAACAGTGGGCGGGCAAGTCGGGCGGCTTGCCGGATTCCTACTCCTTCATAAAGACGAACAGCGACCACGTGGTTCTTTACGCCTTGAAGCAGATGGAAGGCTTCTATGACACAGACGCGATTGCGCGTTTTGTTGAGACGGAGGGCCGCGAGGGCGACGTGACCATTGAGCTTCCGCGCAAGGTGGTGGCCACGGAAACTACGCTGCTTGAAGACGTGAACGTGGGGCCGGTGGGGGAGGGAAGCAAGATCCAGTTCCACATGAAGCCATGGGAGATCAAGACGCTGCGGCTGGGGCTGGCGAAGTAGGTTGTTGGGATACTGAAGCAGATTTATCGGCCGCCGAGAGGCACCGAGGACACATCGGGTGGAACTTCGCCATTCAGGAAGGCTTCGCGGTGGTCGGGGTCGCCGAGGTCCATGTCGAAGTGATGCCAGCTTCCTTCCTGGAGCACGGCCATACTCCACGGGCCGGAAACGCTGTCGGAGAACTGCCAGACGATGTGATGGCCCTCCTCGTTGGTGAATCCTTCCAGGTCGGCCTGGATAATTGCTTCTCCGCGCTCCCACAGCGCAGAGCGCAGCGTATGGAGCGCGGCGGAGCCTTCTTCGGAATCTGCTCCCAGCAGGTGCTGGAAGGCGTAGATTGTCTTTACTTCGACCAGGTAATCGTGGAGCCACGCAACGCCGCTTTCCGGTTTGCAGTCCTGGGTTTCTTCGAGGAGATCCGCAATTTCATCCTGGCCGGCGGACCCGTCGCTGACCGGGTTGCGCTCGATCAACGCGATCTCGTCTTCGTCATCGCCGGAGAGGAGAAGAGTATTCCATTCTTCTTCGTCGCCTTCTTCGATGGTCAGTTCGCAGCTCGGATGCTCAGCGCGGATAAGGCCTGCCAACTCATCGAAGGAAGGGAAGTCTTCTTGCTTTGACAGGACTCGTGTGTAATATGCCAAATGTCTTCTCCCCTGCGAACGCTTGATTGCTCCGGTAATTGAGTTTAATTGGTTGTGGGCGGAGCAAAGAGCCCGCTTTTGGTCACAGTTTCACATCCAGAGGGTTTGTTCGGCGTAGACAGACGGACTTTGTCGCGATGATCAATTCCGCTCAGATCTCAGGAAGCCACTGGACTAGAACCGTGACAGTCCGCAAAGCGGCAATCCAAACCATAACGTGTCAACAAGCAGGAAGCAGAGGAAATTGATATGCCACAGTTCGGGTCACCCTTTTCAGAGTTGGCGAACGCCAAAAAGCTCACGGACGAGGAACTCGTAAGAGCGATTCGGTTCATGGTAGCTTCAGAGTACGAAGCGACTCAAATGTATATGCAGCTTGCCGAGGCAACCGACAACATACTCGCCGTGGCAGTACTCAAAGACATAGCGGACGAGGAACGTGTACACGCGGGAGAGTTTCTGAAGCTGTTGTACGAGATTGCTCCTGATGAAAAGGCGCTCTATGCCAAGGGGGCT
>PLZC01000220.1 GCA_003151985.1 Acidobacteriaceae bacterium | reverse complement strand
TTCATGACTCTTAACTTGCTCATCGTCGGCCCATTTCTTCCAAATCATTACTGTAACCCACTCGCCCTTGCTATTTGCACCAGAGCGCTCGAACAGTTCCCGCCAATGTGACGGGCGACAATGGGAAAGTCCGACCGAAAAGAAAGCTTGACGCCGGACAGCGAACGATCTCCACCGCTCCGGGTGTATAACGTCAAGGTACAAAATCATTGACAGGTTCGAACCCTGTAGCAATTCCCAAATGGAGGCAGAATGAAAACCTTTTCGCGCCGCGATGTCCTGAAAACTAGTCTGCTCGCGCCCGCCGTCGCTGCTACGGCCCACGCCATGGGTTCGATTGATCCCGCCGTGGGTGCCGCCATGGAAGTTTCCGGCCCGCTTAGTGCGCCTACCAGCCTCACCTCTCCCACACCCGGTGCCGGCCGCGAACGCCTCCTGCTCGATTTTGGATGGAGCTTCCACTTCGGACACGCAAACGATCCGGCCAAAGACTTCGGCTACGGCAGTGCTGATGCGGGGAACTTTCAGAAGACCGGGAACTTTATGCCGGCCGGTTCCACCTCCTTTGTTGACGCGGACTGGCGTCGCATCGATCTGCCCCATGACTGGACTGTTGAGCTGCCCTTCCAAAATGATGCCGGCCTGCAAAGCAAGGGCTTCCATCCTCTCGGCCGCAAGTATCCAGAAAGCAGTGTCGGCTGGTACCGGCGCATCTTCGAGCTGCCCGCAGAGGATGCCGGCAAGCGGATCACGATCGAGTTCGATGGCGCATACCGCGAGACTACGGTCGTGTTCAACGGCTTCTATATCGGCCAGCACAGCGGTGGTTACGATTCCTTCAGCTTTGACGTTTCAGACTTCGCCAATCCCGGTCAGTCCAACGTGCTCCTGGTGCGCGTGGACGCCACGGGGAGTGATGGGTGGTTTTATGAAGGCGCGGGAATCTACCGGCACGTGTGGCTGGTGAAGACGCACCCTGTGCACATAAGACAATGGGGCACCCTGGTTCGCTCGGAGATTCGCCCCAATGAAGCAAAGCTTTCGATCCTGAGTGAGGTTGAGAATCACGGCGATGTGTCGAGCAACGTGCGCGTGGTCTCCACCATCGTCGATCCTTCGAGCTTGCCCGTGGCCAAGGATGTTTCGGTCTCCGCCGCGATATTAGCCCGCGATCAACACGACTTCACACAGGTCATCGGGGTTAGCCGCCCCGCGTTGTGGTCGCTCGAAAAGCGCAACATGTACAAGCTGCTGACCGAAGTGCAGGTTGACGGCAAGGCGGTCGATCGCTACGAAACGGCCTTCGGCATTCGTTCCGTCCAGTTTGATGCCGAGCGGGGGTTTCTACTCAACGGCGTATCCGTCAAATTGAAGGGCACCTGCAACCACCAGGACCACGGCGGAATCGGCGTCGCATTGCCCGACGCGGTGCAGTACTATCGCGTCCGCAAGCTGCAGGAGATGGGCTGCAACTCGCTGCGCACCTCGCACAACCCGCCCACGCCCGAACTGCTCGACGCCTGTGACCAGTTAGGCATGCTGGTGATGGACGAAACACGCATGATGTCGTCCAATCCCGAGGGGCTCAATCAGTTTGCAGGTCTCGTCCGGCGCGATCGCAATCATCCCAGCGTTTTCTTGTGGTCGCTAGGCAACGAGGAATCCACGGCAACGAATGCCAAGGGCGCCAAAATCGTAGCCGCCATGAGGGATGCTGCTACACGCCACGACGGGTCGCGCCCCACCACCATTGACGGCGCGATCGGCGGGGACGCGGCGGGCAGTGGCACCGGTGGCCTGGCGGTTTGCGACGTGATTGGCTATCACTATGCCGACCCGCAGGCCGAAGCCTTTCACAAGGCGCATCCGGAAAAGCTGGTGCTGGGGACCGAGACCGTCAGCGCAGTCTGCACGCGGGGCATCTACATTACGGACAAGTCCAAGGGCTTCGTCAGTTCCTACGATCCCTACACCACCTCAGGCCGCGCCTCCGCCGAAGGATGGTGGAGCTTCTGCAATGCTCGCCCCTGGCTTGGAGGCGGTTACGTGTGGACCGGATTCGATTACCGCGGCGAGCCCTCGCCCAACGGATGGCCAAACATCAGCTCGCAGTACGGCATCATCGACATCTGCGGATTTCCCAAGGACGCTTTCTTCTACTACCAGTCGTGGTGGACCCAGAAGCCCGTGCTGCACCTGTTTCCGCACTGGAACTGGCCCGGCTACGAGGGCAAAAAGATCGCCGTGTGGGTTTACTCCAACCTCGACAAGGTGGAGCTGTTTCACAACGGCCAGAGCCTCGGTGCAAAGGGCGTGAAGAAGGACGCGCACGTCTCGTGGACTGTCGAATATGCACCCGGATCCATCGAAGCCCACGGATGGAAAGAAGGCAAGCAGGTCATGACCGCCCGCCGAGACACCACAGGTCCAGCTGCGAAACTGGTGCTGCGGCCCGATCGCGATTCCTTGTCCGCTGATGGCGAAGACGTGGCCATGTTTGCCGTCGAGGTGCAGGACGCAAACGGACGCACCGTGCCCGTAACCGACAACCTGGTTTCGTTCCGCATCACCGGGCCGGCGAAGCTCATCGGCGTAGGCAACGGAGACCCCACCGATCAATCGCCCGACAAAGGCGCCTCGCGCAAAGCCTTCTCCGGTTATTGCATGGCCCTTGTCCAAACCGTCCAAACCGAAAAGACCCCTGGTACCATCACGGTCGAGGCCACATCCCCCGGGCTCACCTCCGCCACTGCAACTGCCTCGTGCAAACAGGTTGAACTGCGCCCGCAAGTCTCCGTGTGGGAGCGGCCCATCCCGAAGGGCGAAGGCGTCACAGGACTGTGGGTAGCAGCGTCTGAATCCGGGACCGGTATCGCGGCCTCGGTCCTCGGCTCACCGCGCATCTTCACCCTCACGCAAAAGGGTGGAAAACTCACCGGCACCGTGGAAGGTCCGGGCGGTTGGTTCGGAGGCGACGATGCGCCTGCTCCTATTGTTGACGGCGTCGTCCAGGGTGATCGTGTGGCCTTCAAATCCGGCATCAATGTCTTCGAGGGCAAAATCAAAGGTGAACAGCTTGAGCTCCAGCGCACTGTCAATATACCGTGGAGCATGCCCACCGCAAAGAAACAAGATCCCAACGCGCCCGTCATCGGTCCTGCACCCGACGGTTCTGACCCTTCATCCGACATTTCCGATTTCACTAACGCCGGCAGCAGCATGTCCGTGGTGTTGAAGAGGTCAGAACGCTGAATTGGCGGGACGAATTGATAATGACTACTCTCCGGTAAATATCGCCTCGCGGCAGAGTTTCAACCCATGCGGCAGGTTAACGGCGCACCGAATTTCAAGTCCCTGGCGCAGACGGTTCCGGGTCCCCGAAGGACCTGAAAGCGCTTTCATACAACCCGCAAATGCAGGTAAGTCGATGGCGCCTCAGAAACGCAGATGCAGCGCCATTTCGATTAGGCGGGAACTGCCTATAGCGTGTTGCACTTGCGCGAAACCGTTCAAACCCGCACCCAGGGTTGGCAGAGTACGATCGAACAGTATCACCGGGGTATTAAATCCCGAACAGGNNAAACTGTCCCTGCAATCTGGAATGCGGTACTTGCCGCATAGTCTTTATTCCTCCTCTGGCCTTGCTGCGCCACTCGCACATATTTGCACCAGAACCATCAAGAGGGATGCTCTAGAGGGATCGAGAATCATGAAGCCTGGCCTGTGCGGAAGTACGGGGATGCCACCTGTACACCGCCAGCGAGGTCTGCCAAAAATACTTCTGCCGCGCGGCGGCATTTCTGGTGGCCATGTAGTGTTCGGCGACGGCAAAGGTCTCATTGTAAGAAGCGAGTGAATCACTGTTTGGCCAATCGCTGCCAAAAAAAATCCGGTCCTCTCCAAATAGGGTCCAGATTCGATCGAGCGCCTCTTTGTAAGCACCCGCATCGAGAGAAACACGGCTATCTATGCGGCGCACGATCTCCGATCCTTTCACAAAAACCTGCGGTCGCGCAGCCAGTTCACGCAAATTCGTTTCATAACTGGAGCGGGCCGCCGCATCATCCGGCACGTCGGCGTGAGGCAGATGATCGATGACGATGCGCAGATCTTGGACGGCGTCCGACACCTTCACCGCTGCTGCAATCAGCTCAGGATTCGGATTTGCCGTTTCCAGTACTGCTCCGGCTTGAGCCAGCAGCTTGAGCCCCGCCACGAATTCCGAGTTACGCACCGCGGCGCCGAGATCGCGGTTCCACAGGTTTCCATAGCGAATGCCCAAAAAGAAAGGGCTGCGGTGCAGCCTGTCCAGGGTGGCCCCGAACTCGGGTGCTTCCGGCAGCAGGTCGCCAATGAACCCAACCATGATCGCTGCCTTTTCCACCGTAACCTGCAGCCAGAAATTGTCAATGAGCCAAGGGCTGCACTCGACGGCGATTGCGCCCACCACGCCGTGGGTCGCGGCAAGGCTTGCATAACGCACAGGTAGGGCCGGATGGTAGAGAACAGGATCGCTTTTCTCCGGCCACGGAACGCCACCGGGGCGCGTCGGATCGAAGAGATGAATATGCGCGTCAATGACTGGCACCTGCGGCTCGAGCGCCATCCCTGAACGGGCAGCGATGGCCGCGGCCGCAGCGGATTTCATGAAGGTTCGCCTTTGCAAAATAAATCCCCTGAGCAAAATGATTCCCGGTATGTTCCGCCGGGCGATTCTGGTACTCCTTAGCGATCTGGGCCGGAGCGGCGCTCAGTGAGCGTAAGGACGCTGCAGCACGCAGTCAGGATTGAGCCGTACCCCAAATCCCGGCGCGTCGGACAATTTCATCTTCCCCATCTCCGGCACTGGTTCCTCGGCCAGCAATGGCGCAAACATCGGTATCACCTCATCTGCCTTCGGCGCCATCATTAGAAACTCGCAAAACGGGCTGTTATGGCGCGTGATCGAGAAATGATAGCTGTATACGCTCGATCCATGTGGCACCACCAGGACGCCGCGCTCGTCGGCTAGTGCCGAGATCTTGACGAGTTCAGTGAGTCCTCCGCACCAACCCACGTCGGGCTGAAGAATGTCTGCACAGCCCATTTCCAACAGTAGCCGGAATCCCCAGCGAGTGGCTTCATGCTCACCTGTGGTCAGCATCATCCCGGCCGGAAGTCTGCGCTTCAACTCCGCATAGCCCCAATAGTCATCCGGCACGAGCGCCTCTTCGATCCACTTCAACCCGAACTGCGAAGCGCCATGCGCCAGGCGAGTCGCATACTCCAGATCGAGGCTCATCCAGCAGTCATACATCAGCCAGAATTCCTGGCTCGTGCGGGAGCGCATCTCCTCCAGCAGAGAAAGGTTCTTCCTGAATCCCTCTTCCTCTTCGGCCGGCCCGTAATGGAGCGGCAACTTTCCGCCCAGAAACCCCATCTTCTCTGCCAGGTCCGGCCGCGCACCCGTTGCATAAAACACGAGTTCATCGCGCACCGCTCCGCCCAGCAAATGATAAATGGGCTCTTGGCGTAGCTTGCCCCAGAGGTCCCAGAGCGCAAGATCGACGCAACTGATAGCGTTCAACACAATTCCCTTGCGGCCATAAAAGAGCGTCGAGAGGTACATCTGATCCCATATCCGCTCGATCTCATTCACTTGCGCACCCTCGACGAATCGCGCAAGGTGCCTCTCCACCACCCATGCAGCGGGCTCGCCTCCGGCAGCAACCGCGAAGCCGACTACGCCGTTCTCGGCCTCGACTTCAACAACCAGAGTTCCCAGAACGTTCAGCCCAAACGATTGCCGGCTTTCGCGGTAAGCAGGATATTTTGCCATCGGCGTCGCAATATGATCGTCGATCCAGTGCCCTTGTGGCTGATCGTGGTAGTCGCCTCCACCGCCGCGAAAGACATAAGCCCGCACTTGACGAATCTTGTGGTCTTTCGCCGCCATGAGAATCCCCACTTCCATTCGCCCGCTAGCAGTCAAACCGTGCGGGGGAACGCATTTCTGCGCCCCACTCGCCTGGCCCGGACTCTATTGAGCCTCAGCCCGCACAACCGCAACCGGACCGAGCAGCCCCGACGCCAGCAATGGTGATGTTGCCTTGTACGGCTTCACGTCTGCAAAGGTGTATTTCGTTGCACCGGATTGCTCATCGCCAATCAACCGGTTTACCCAGGCATTGGTCACCTTGACGGTGAGTTCATTGGCTCCGGCCTTCAGCACGCCCGTCACATCCACCCGGTACGGCGCATGCCACACAACGCCCAGGTCTTTCCCGTTCAATGTAATTTCCGCAAGGTTCTTTACATCGCCAAGGTCGAGCCACAGGTGCGCCCCCTTCTTGAACCACGCTTGAGAAGCCTGCACCATCTGCGTGTAAGTGCCCGTTCCGGAGAAGTACTTCACGCCGGCATCAGCGTTGTCGCTCCACGACGAGAGCTTGTCCAACGTGATCGATGCAGGTGCTCCGCGGTCCGGTTGGAAGCTCACCTTCCATGCGCCGTCAACGGTGGCCAACTGGGACTCCGTCACTTTAGGCAATGCGTGAGAAGTTTCTTTGGCCGCCTTGCGGAAGACGACGAAGACCGTACCCCATGGCTCCATTTGCAGCGGCAAAGTGGTACGCCCATCGGCAATGTTGAAAGAAACAGGATCCGACTTGCCTGTTTCAGCGTGCCATAACTCGGGCACTCTACCGGTCACGCGGAAACTGGCATCCACTGTCTCGTTGCGGTCTTTTCGGTTATCCACAAAGTAGACTTCGCCATCGGAGAGTTTGCGATGCACAAAGAGAAGGCGCGCGTCGCTCTCCGGCTTGGTGTAGTCGAAGTCCGGCGCAACATTCAAAGCCGCAAACACATCTCCTAGAGCCTGTCCCGCATAGACCGTCCCTTTGCCAACTTTGTGCAGGCTCGTCCCATCGCCAAACAGTTCAGTATTCAGGCGGGTGAATTCCGCCTGGTCGTCGGAGAGGCTTGGATCGTCCGCAGGCTTCAGTCCGGCCACCACGGCACCGGCCTCGACCAGCTTGTGAATCGCGCGCAGCACAGGGAGCGACATGTGCCGGCTATACGGATCGAGTCCTAGCACGCGGTAGGTCATGCCGCTCCTGGTCGTAATACGCCCATCCGACACGCTCAACTCATGGATCAAAGCGTCGGCATTCACGTAATCAAAACCATAGCCGTCCGGGACATTGGGAGCCTTGTTGTCGAAGATCGCGGTCAGATTCGAGTCTTCGCCATAGAAGTAAATCAAGTCCGCGCCGAAATGTCCCTGCTGCAGCAGGAAGCTGGTGCGCGCCAGGTAGTCGATCCACGGCCCGGCCAGCTCCGCCCAGGTTTCGTTGCGGTTGAACCACTGCCCGTAAGGCCCAAGCGTCAGTCCGGGCGCCTTGCCCACCTGCGGCTGGTGCGCCGACTCGTGAATGACAAAGCGGTTGATGCCGTTCAGAAACTCCGCGTCGGCAGTGGGCTTAAGGGTCGCCGGCGACCACGCCCAGGGCGCCGCGGAGGCTGTCATCGATTCCGCAGCGGCCAGGTTCTGCCCGTAAATGTGAGATACCGACGCCGACTCGCGATCGTCCGCGTTGTAGCCGAACTGCTCCTTGTTCACCCCGGGAGACTGGGTCCACATGGCGCTCATGGGCACTTCGTTGAACTTCTTCACCTCCATGCCATCGGCCACAAAGGCGCGCCCACCCTCGTGCGATTCGCCATAGTGGCCCATATTCCATTCATGCAGCGTATCTTCCAATTGGCCGTAGTGTTCGTTGGCGATCAGGTCACCGATCGTCTTCCGGAAATCCCACAGGAACTTGTCGCTGGCTTCCGCGCTTTCTACTATCTGCCCCGCGAGCACCGGCATCCAAGGCAAAGGATCGTACCCGCGCATCTTGCGGAACTGGTCGACCATGTTATCCGTCCAGTTTTGCGATCCCGCCTCCCAGCTATCGTTGATCACATAACGAATGCCGCGCTTGCCGATGTAATCGGCGCCGACCGTTTGCTTGTAGCTATCAAGATATTTCTCCATGTACTGCTTCACGAATCGCCGGTCGAGCTTGTCGACCTCAAGGCCGGTAGCTTCAGCGGTGGCGGGATGATTGGTGATTCCCAGCAGCGAATACCCAAAACGCAGCACCACCCAATCGCCCGCGGGAGGCGTCCATTCCAGCGTGCCGTCCGCTCGCATCTTCGAGGTCAGATCGATCACGTCGGATTTAGCAACCGCATCCGCCGCGGCTACCGGCAGCGTAGCAAATCCGTACAGATCCGGCGGCGATGTGAAGGCCGCCTTCTCTTCAAAGCGATTCACCCGTGCCCCGGGATTGAGAGCCAGTTCGGCGATCTCATAGTTAGTTGGAGGAGGGGCAGTCGACGAGTCAAACGTGGCTGGGTCCGCCCCTTGAAGCCATGAGGGAGGCGTATTTGGTGTGCGCTTGAATACAATGCGGAAGTACTTCGCCGTCACCGGCGGGAAGGAGATCGTATACTCCGGTGCGTTGCCTTCGCTGAGATTGGCCACCAGCCGGAAGCTCTTTCCATCGTCGCTAGCTTCGAGCGTCTTCTCCGGCTTGCCCACATTGGCCTTCATTGAGCCAATCCAATCCAACTGGGGAATCACGAACGTGAGGGAACGCATCGTCTGCGGCGAATCGAACTCATATTGAATCCACGAACTCTCACCCAGCGCGGAAATCGGCAGCTTGGTCGATTTCATCAGGTCGCCGTCGGTCAGCATGGCAAAATCCGGCGAGCCGCTGCTGGCACTCATTTTTGGGTGTAGCGATTCGATGGATACATCGCTCGCCGGGCGCCGGTAAGCAACCACGGCCGCATCCCGGTATAACTTCGGAATCTCCTTGCCGGCCTTCGCTGCTTCGCGCATGTCCTCACTGTCGAGGTTCTGGAATACCCCGGTCTCCGTCGGTGGATGAGCGAGCACGCCGGTGAATGGTTTGCCGCCTTCCACTCGCGTCGCGCTCCAAACGTATTTCTTCATGCCCTGCGCAGCCGTTACCCACGGTCCGCCCGACTCGCTCCAGCCAGGCGAGCCGGCTATGGCTTCCTCCATGCCGAATTGGTCCGCAAGAGTGGTCGCATACTTGAAAGCGTCCTTCCACTCCGGCGTCATGTAGGCCAGCCGGTGATCTACCACTTGTGGCGTGTCCAGCGCAGCGTCGAAGTTCTGAAAACCGCCAAGGCCCACGCGATGCATCCACTCCAGGTCCAGCTTGATCCCTTCCTTGGTGATGTTGCCGTTCATCCAGTGCCACCACACCCGTGGGCGCGCACCGTTGGGCGGATTCTCGAAGCCGCTTTTGAGTGGATCCGAAGAACCCTGCCCAATGGCAGCAGCGGCTCCCAATAGCGCCAGGACAGCACCAACGGACATCAACCTCTTCCACAAACAAGACATGAACAATCTCCTTTGGCGGCGCTTGCTCTTGGCATATCCGCCGTGAACGACTCAAGACTCTCCCCACGTAGCGACCGCGAAGCGCCACAACATATATTGAAAAGCCGGACTATAGGAGTCCGTGCGCATCCCTGTCAAGTGTATAAAAATGTTTATCTATTGAAGTATCGCTCCCCACTGCACCAAAGGACTCTCTCAGGCCCCCTCATCGCCCCGTGCTAAACGGAGTGTGTGAATCCGTTAAATTGCCGCCACGCGCATGAATGCCATTTAGGACCATAGCCAAATCCGATGATCTGTGCTTTGACATCAGCCTGCCGAGTCATGTTGGGAATTTTTTCGGGTACAAAAGTGCGAGCCGTGAAGGGCACACTCCACACTTCGGTTCTGGTGCAAATATTTAAGATTGGCACAGCAAGGTCAGGGGAGAAGTAAGGACTATGCGGCGAGTACCGCATTCCAGATTGCGGGGGCAGTTTGGTTTTTGAGACGTAGACGCCCC
>PLZC01000305.1:29489-30201 GCA_003151985.1 Acidobacteriaceae bacterium | reverse complement strand
TCGCGGGTTCGACTCCCGCCGCCTTCCTAAAACAGAAGAGCAGGCTGAATCCACCACTCGTTCCGATGTGACGGTCCCCCCGATGGGTGGCGCTTTGCCGACGACATTCTCATTCTGGCAATGTCGGCGGTTAGTCGCGCCCAGAAGATTGAGATTCCGGTTACAGGGTGCATATCGCCGTCAATTCGAGAGAACCCCTCGGAGTCGAGCGTTGCACATTTCGAAGAATCCCGAGCGATACACTTGAGGGAAAAGCTGCTCAACTCTGGGGGCAGGGGTTGCTGAGAGTGTGGTGAATTTTGTGCCGTAGCCACCTCAAAATCGCTAGCAATTAGTCGCAATCCAGAGCTGAAGGAAAGGAGGAAAGATGGTTGTAAGCTTGCTAATCTGTAGCGATTTATCTCAATAGGTAGCAGATCGCAAGGGTACTGCTCGATTGGCTGTTAACCGAAGGGTTTCTATATTGGCTGCTGGCATCAGACCTGGGTCCACGCCTTTCCAGCAATTGGCATTTTATAGTCTCCCTTAGCGAAGTGACTGCGTCGAGATTGGCATACGTTTGTCACTGATCGATACAGATATGCGGTCGCCTTTGAAGTTGTCACCATAACCCCCAATCCGGTCAGCGCAGTCATCGCGACACATTTCGCAGATCGACCCTTCTCTATGAGCCTTACCCTCTAAGATCCGGATTTGTTTGGTACAATTTGAA
>PLZC01000305.1:0-29480 GCA_003151985.1 Acidobacteriaceae bacterium | reverse complement strand
TGTCACGGCAGAGGTCGCGGGTTCGAGCCCCGTCGTCCCCGCCATACAAAGCAAAGGACTTAAGCTTGTATGGCGACCCAAGTGACAATCCACAATCCGATCCACAAAATCATTGCACTAGACGACTTCCAAGTCCTACCGCGTCTAAGAATGCGCCCTGTGCCGCCTGCTTTTCGTCGCGGTCATCCTGCGTGTAGAGGTTCATGGTCGTGCGGATATCGCTATGCCGCAACATTCCCTGCACCGTCTTCGGATCGACCTTCCCCTTGTTCACCAGCCAGGTGCTTAAGCTGTGCCGCAAGTTGTGAAGGCCGAAGCGTTGCCCCTTCGCAAGTAAGACGCCAGCGCTGACTGCCGCCGGCCGCAGATGGTCCTGCACGAAAATCGACGCCGAAAGAGGCACCTTGCCGTCCCTGACCAGCGACGGAAAGACGAAGTCTTCGACCTTCGAATGCGGACTCTGCGCCCGCCATTCCTTCAGATATTCAGCCAGCGCCGGATGCATCGGCACATAGCCGTTCGAGGCCGCCGTCTTGGTCTCGCCGTCCTCTCCCTTTGCCCATCGCTTCGATATGCGGATTTGCCCGTCGCTCCACAGGATGTCCGACCAGCGCAACGAAACGATCTCAGATGCGCGAAGCGCCGTGGCGGCGCAGGTCAAGACGAGCGTGTAATGCAGTGGGTTCGTCAGCTTATTGAGGATGGCAAGGGTTTGCTGCGGTGTGATGACGACCGCCTTGTAAAGGGACTGCGACCGCGTCTCGACATGTTCCACCGGATTCTTGTCGACGCGTTCGTGCAGGATGCCGACCTTATAGACCCGGTGCATGATGCCGCGGATCTTCGAGACCGTCGTCCAAGCCAGTCCGTTAACGACGTGAAGCGACTTCAGCCAACGCTGAATTTCCAGCGGCCCGATATCGCCAGCGAGTTCATTGCCCCAGCGAGTAATGAGGTAATCCCGGACGTAATGCTCCACGATCGGGACGGTGTTGACCGACTTCGGGCGAACTGCATCGTCGCCAAAATCGGCCTTCAAATAAAATTCCGCGAGGGCATCGAAGCGGATGCGAGTACCAGACTCTTCACTATTGATACGAATGAGCAGCCCAAGCCGGTCCACCTCGCGCCATGCCGCCTTCTCAGTCGGTAAATCCTTGAGAAGGCCGACGGGCAAGGTGTTTTCTTTGCGGCTGCCGTCCGCACTGTTGAGCCTGTAACGAAGCATCCAAACATCTCCGCTCTTGCGGGACACAAGTCTGAGTGATCCCCTCTGATATGCCATAACGTCTCATTTCAGTAAGGAACGCCTAATGATTGGATGATACGCTTGCTCGCTTTCCGGGGGTCGTCGTTGAACTCCATCGCACTTCCGATCGATGGCGGTGGCGAGTTCTGAAAGACGGAAGACCCATATTTTCCGCAACTCACCAGTTCCGATCGGGTACGCACCGGAAATCCCGCGCCGGGCGAGCTCAATGAGAAAACGTCTGCTAATACCTACGAACTTGGCGGCTTCCTGAGCGGATACGAATGGTTCGGGCGCCATGAAAATTCCCCCGCTAAGTGGCTGGTAGCCCCGGCTCCAGTGTCCGATTTGGATGCCGTTCTCTGGATCCGAGGTCTACGGTCGTCTATCTACAGACTTGTTTAAGCGGGATTCGAATTTCGGTCAAATCTGGCAGCTTTTGATGTCACTGCGCTTCGCGAGAATTTGACCAAATCTCAATACTGCAGAACTATTGTTCCGGACGCCGCTCTCGAACAGTGGATCACCCGTTTCAGAACTAAAGGCGGATGGACGTCATGAAGATCACCAAGGAACAACTCATCGCCGGTTACCCCAAAATCCAGGTACGGAATGTCTTGCGCAGATTCCGCTTTGCGGTCATCTCTGTTCCCACGATCCAGAAAGCTTTGAACCTCAGCCCCGTCGAGGCAGAAGAGTTCCTCCGTAGAATGGTGACCCTCGGATTGCTTGAACCGTCAGATTACTTTTCAAAGAAGGATAGGGCGGCATTCGAAGTCAGTACTCCGGGCCTTGCCCTTGCGAATGCCTCTGCGGCCAAGCCCATCACCAGGAAGACCGCCAGTCGCGTTCTACGAGAATTCATGGATCGAGTCGGAGGCCACGTCCAGCTGCGAAGCTCGTCTGACCATCCCCACAAGCTAATGCGCTCGGAGAACTGGCTGGGAACTGGGCGCTGCACCGCCATCTCAATCATGCTTCGACCCCACACAACATCCCTGTAATAGGACTGCGCTTTCTTGTTACCAGTGAGATCAATGTCACCGCAATATGAATTGAACCATGGATAAAAGCGCGTATAAGGTGAACTGCCCGCCTCGGCGGAGACCGAGGCGTTGCCAATGCCGGATTCACCCAGATAATCCATCGCCGTCCACACGAAGTCGCCGATCACGTGGGTGTTGGATTCAACGGCGCTCCAGTTCTGGTACGCTTCGTTGGGGAATGATTCGGTGCCCATCATGACGCGCTGCGGGAAAGCCTCGTGATCGGCAGCATAGCTCTTCCACTGATAGTTGTAGCCGCCCACATCCAGATAGGTAAAGGCGGCCTGCATATCGGCCCAGGTTTGCTTCGGGTTTCCCCATGGGCCGCAGATGGCGGCTGTGACAGGGCGAGTGGGGTCGAGCTTCTTGACGGACGCGGCGAGTTGCTTCCCGATCGCCACTCCCGCCGTTTCAGAACGTTCCGGAATCTCATTACCAATACTCCAGAAGATCACGCTGGGATGATTGCGGTCCCGCAACACCATGCTTTCGAGGTCGCGCTGCCAATTTTCCTTGAAATAGAGGTGATAGTCTTCGGGATTTTTGCCGACCGTCCAGCAATCGAACGCTTCATCAATCACCAGCATTCCCAGTCGGTCGCAGGCCTCGAGAAAGTTGGCGGAAGGAGGATTATGGCTGGTCCGGACGGCATTGAACCCATTAGCCTTCAGCAGTTCGACACGCCGCTCTTCCGCGCGTGGAATGCAGGCCGAGCCGAGGGGTCCATTGTCGTGATGCACGCATCCGCCGCGGAGCTTGATGTTTTCGCCATTGATGCGCAGACCGCGAGCCGCATCCACCTCGATTGTGCGAATGCCAAATGCGACTGATGCGGCGTCAGCCGGCTGGCCCCCAGACTCCACGAAAATCTCCGCGCGATACAGTTGTGGGTCGGCAGGAGACCAGGTACGAGGGCTCTTCATCGTAATCTCGGCAGCAACCATGGTCTGACTTCCGGCTGCAATACTTGTATCGCCTTCATGTGCGCCCACTGCACTCCCGGTTGCGTCGCGGAGGCGGATTCGAACCGTGGCAGAAAGGCGCCTAGAAGCGCCACTTTCAAGCGCCACCTCTATTCTGACCTTCGCTACATCCTTCGTGACCTCGGGAGTGGTGATGGAGATGCCATACTCGGGGACACGCAACGCTCCGGCGGCATGAAGCGAAACTTTGCGAAAGATGCCGGAACCGGAGTACCAGCGGCTGTTGCGGCCCGTGTTGTTTACCCGCACAGCAATCATGTTAAAGCCCGGTTTCAGATGCGGTGTGAGGTCATAGGCGAATCCGGTGTAGCCATAAGGATGATTGCCAAGATGAACGCCATTGAGCCAAACGTCGGAGTTCATGTAGACGCCTTCAAAGCGAATCTCCACCTTGCCAAATGCAGGAACCTGAGGCGCTTCAAAGGTCTTTCGGTACCACCCGATTCCTCCGACCACCCATCCAGTGGCCACCTTTCCTTCGCTTCCATACATGTCAAAGGGACCGACGCGAACTGGATTCGTGCCCTCGGTCCAGATCGTATCGCTGCCCTGGTCCGCGGTCTCTGGTAAGTCCTCGATGCTCCAGTCGTGGGGGACATCGAGGGCGCGCCAACCCGAATCATCGAAGGCAGGTTGTTCCGCGCCGAGCGCGTCGCCGCGATGGAATCGCCAACCATCATTGAAAGGGCTTTTGCGCCCCGCTTTATGGAACGCGTCGAAATCCGCTTCATTCCGCGGCAAAGGTTCACCGAAACCCGCATCAGGCCCAAGAGGCAAAGCCGCCAAGCTTAACATGCCTTGAATGGCTTCTCGTCGCGTAAGACCATGAATCACTATCGCTTCCTTTCGCATCATTTATTGGAACTCGTAAGAGGATGTACTCTTGATCCGAGGCTCCGAATGGATTCTCAATCCAGAAGCTCTGATCGGCTCCGTAATTGCCTTGGGATTTATTACAACAGGGTATGGAAAAGTTGCAATGGCACTTGGGACGGCTGTGTCAGAGTGCATCGATTGACGGTCTTCAACTGGGTAGCGTCGTCCGGATCCTCTCGCTTGCGCACGAGCGGCATTCGGCCGAGGCTGTACCCCAGCCTCCCGCGTTGACTGTCGACCAGCGTCAAACGTACGCTCAGTGTTCCAAAATCGATCCGGGCTACAATGGCCATGCATTCCCCCTTGCTCTTCGGCGGCCTCGTTGCTTTTGCGCTAGATGCGGCGACCCGGCAGTGGACCCGCACACTCAATTCCGTGTCCTTCGCGAATGACGACGAGCTGGTTCGAATTCACCTTGCTGTACTTCTCGGTGCTCCCATTTGTCCAATGAATCTCTAGATCGGCTTCGTTCGCGGGACCAAGACCAAAGTGAAGCCTGCGATCGTTGACCGAATAGAAACTCGACTGGCCAAGGACCGCCTGGGCATGGGACTTTCCGCTGTAATGCGCGATCACGCGGGAGCCGATGGCACTGCGGTTGGATTTGGTTCCTATCAGCTTGACCTTTAGCCAATTTCCACCGCCCTTGAGGTCATTGCGAAGCAGAGATGGCGGCTCGTTCAGGTTGATCACGACGATGTCGACATCCCCGTCATTGTCGAAGTCTCCGAAGGCACATCCCCGGCTGCAGTGCGCGGCAGTAAATCCAGGACCGGCCTCATCAATCAGCTCTTCGAATTTACCGTTCCCGAGATTACGAAAGACGAGGCGCGGGGTATGCAGTGGATATTGCCGCCAGCGGGCTTCAACTTCGGGATAGATTGACCCCGTAACCACCACCAGGTCGGGCCACCCATTGTTGTCCAGGTCAGCGAATCCCGCGCCCCAGCAAATGAACCGTGTCTCCACCGCCAGGCCGGCTGCCCTCGTAACGTCAGTGAAGTTCCCAGTTCCATCGTTTTGGTAAAGCCCGTTGGTGTCTTCCTGGAAGTGGGTTTTGAAGATATCGAGATGACCGTCAAGATTGAAGTCCCCAACAGCGACACCCATTCCGGCCTGAACCTGCCCGTCATCGCTCAGCGAAACCCCGCGTACAATGCCTTCTTCCTTGAATCCGGCGCCATGTTGATTCATGAACAATAAGCTGGAGGTTGAGTCGGACGCCACGTATAGATCCGTCCATCCGTCCTCGTCAAAATCTGCGGCAATCGAGGTCATCGAGTACGCTGGTTCTGCAGTATTGATGCCAAGGTTCTGAGTAACTTCCCTGAACGTTCCATCGCCCTGATTCTTGTAGAGGAAGTTGCGGGCGAATGGAAGTCCCCTCGGCCCGCAATTGACTGCAACCTCGCGGTAGATGCAGGCCGGTGTCTCTCCAGGCTTGGGTAAGCTCGCGAGGTCGATGTTCACATAGTTCGCCACGAAGAGGTCGAGATTTCCATCGCGATCAAAGTCGAGGAACGTGCAGCCGGAACCCATAAAGCCTGGGTCCGGACTCTTCAGGCCCGCATGCTCAGTCACATCGGTAAACGTTCCGTTTCCGTTGTTCCGGTACAAAACGTTTTGGCCATAGTAGGTGATGAAGATGTCTTCAAATCCGTCGTTGTTGTAGTCGCCGACAGTCACGCCTGAGGCCCAGCCGGTTCGCACGAGGCCGGCCTGTTCGGTGACGTCCGTGAATGTTCCGTCACGGTTGTTTTTGTAGAGTCGATTCGTCGTTCCTGGAATGATCTCGCCTACACGAATGCCGCACGGAACGAAGATATCAAGCCAGCCATCGTTGTCGTAATCCAGAAAAGCTACTCCACATCCCGTGGTTTCGAAGATGTACGTCTTGCGCTGAATTCCGCCGTAGATGACCGGATGGACGAGGCCTGCTTGGGCGGCTACGTCTGTGAAGTGGGCCGGAAAGGGGAGTCCGGACGGCTTGCTGCGAGGTTGAGGGCGCAGTCCGCGGGAGGACATGCCCTGTTGGCCGACGCCGAGTTGAGAAGCGAGGCTTGCTGCTGCCCCTGTGAGGAATTCGCGCCGATTGAACATGCGTTCCTGTTTGCGAGCGTGTGAGGACGGTTGAATCCGGGGCATACTTGCGTATTGTATCCAAGTAAAGTGCTCCGGGCAGAACCTGTCCGGAGCGAACCTCAAGTTGAAAAGTGCTCGAAAGTGATAACGGCCGGCCGCGGATGTTGACCGCGGCCGGCTGGTCGGCGTGAGAGTTCTAGAACTGGAAGCGGGCGTGGAATTGAATTTGCCTCTGGGGCAACTGGCCGGTAGCTTTCCCGAAGTTCCCGTCCGCCATGTTGCCATCCACGTTGGTAAGGTTGACGCGGTTGAACGCATTAATCATCTCAGTGCGGAGTTCAATATTCGCCTTTTCGCCTTTGAACCATGGCGCGTAGAAGATCTTTGCCACGTTCAAGTTAACATTGGAGTATCCGGGCTGGTCGTATGTGTTCCTCCCCAAGTTGCCCTCCACGCCGAGCGTCGGGCTAGGAAATGCCGATGCAGGAAAGATGCCCTTCAGAAACTTGCTTGGAGACTGTCCTGAGAGGTGTCGCCCGAAAGCCGGCACGTTCGGTACATCGTAATTGGACCCGTCCGCGTTGTAGTCGCCTCCGGAATTTCCAACCACATTTCCATTGGCGTCAAAAACCGGTCTAAATGGTGCGCTGGTGCGAACCGTAAACGGCAATCCAGTTTGGAAGATCGCGACACCCGACAGCATCCAGCCGCCCAGCGTATCCTTCACCCATCCCGCCGACCACGGATTGGGCAGCGTCCATACAGCATTGGCGGAAACTTGCTGGTGAATGTCGAAGTCTGTCCTGCCGTGTTGCGCCTTGAAGTTGTCGGCCTGAATCACGTTGGTCGTCTCGCAGGCGCAAGCGCCCTGGAGGTTTCCGGCGGTGCTGAATGCATCCAGTCCTTTACCGAAGGTATAAACGCCGCGAACCGTCAACCCACGAGAAGCCTGTCGCGTCAACATGAGCGAGCCGAAGTGCCCGGTGGCATTGGCGTCCGTCGTCTGGAAGTTCACGCCGCCAAAGCTCTGATTCAGCCGCTTCTGCTTGCCCTTGTTGACAATCAGGTCACCAGCAAACCGATTTACGTCAGTGAAGATCGGCAGATGGTGCGACGCCATCCCGGAGTAGTTGACTTCGAGCACCAGGCTGCCAGATAACTGATACTGTACACTGAGTGTCCAGTTCTCCACCTGACCCATTTTGGTATTGTTGGTAAACCCGCCTGCGTTGGCGCGTTGCCCGACGATTCCTCCGTTTGAATCGAAGGTAATGTTTGTGGGGATGATCAACGGACAATCCAAAGAGTACCCTTCAGTGAACGTGCAGGTGTTCATCTGCGGATTCTGGTTGGAGTACACACTGAGCGACGGCGTGAAGGTATTGGGCAGGTTGCCTGAAACGAGGTTGGTGAAGTTTCTGTAGGGCAAACGATCTGTAAACAGGCCAAAGCCTCCGCGGACTGCCGTGCGACCATTCCCGAACAGATCCCACGAGAATCCTGCGCGGGGGCTGAAGGCCCAAAGATTATGATCGATGGCATCGTGGGATCCATGTGGCGGATTCGCGACGAAACCGTTCGCCACTTGCTCGTCCTTCGTGCTTCCCGTCCCCAGCTTGAAGATACTGAAGGGCGGATTGAGGATCTGCGTTAAATGCCCTTGAGAATCAAAACGCACGCCGAGGTTCAAAGTAAGCCTCCGAGTGGCCTTCCAGTTGTCTTGAGCGAAAATCCCCAAGTACGGTTGACGATAGTTTTGCTTTGCCGTCACTCCCTTTTGTGTGGCCAGGTTGACCGGGTAAGCCGATTCGTAAGTGGGTTCGTCCTGAACGAAATCCAGGAGGCTGTTCGTACTGTAGTACTCAACGGGAGGAATCGTGTTGTTCTCGCGAATGTTCTCCAGGTACGCGCCGACCTTAATCTCGTGAGACTTGATGGTGTCTGTGAGGACCTCACGCCAGCCGAGCGTATTCTGAGCCCAAGGACCGTAGTAGGGATAGAAGCTGGTGATCCCGGCAACGTAAACTTCCGGGAAGGCAGTACTGCCTTGATTCCCCACTCGTTGATAGACTGAGCTTGGACGGATGTAGGAGGCGCCCATTTCATTTAACAGGTGCGGAGAGAAAGTATGAGTCCACCCTAGGTTCAGAAAGGTAGCGTTGTTGTTATAGGCATTGTTCAATTCGGGCCGCGGACCGTTGTTCGCAAAACTGTTGACAACCGTGCGCACGGTGGTGAAGTAAATACGATCATGCTGGCCCATGTAGTCGTCAACGCGCCCATCCCACTGATATCCGTTACGCGGAATGCTATACGCATAGTTCAGCGTGCCGATGGCATTCAGATCCCCGGGGATCCCGGGCGGAGGAGCAAAGTATCCCGGCGTTTGCTGTTCAAGCTGCGACACCGTGACAAATCCGGTGGTTGGGTAGGCGACCGGGGGAGCTAGTCCGAGATAGGTGGTCCCGATCGTATTCGGGAGGTTGCTCTTAGCCCAATTGACAAAATCCTGCGTTTCGGCAGTCGTGGATCCACTCAGAGCCTGGCTCGACCGCAAGATGTCTACTCCTCCAAAGAAGAAGAGCTTGTCCTTGATGATCGGGCCGCCGATCGTGCCCCCGCCCTCCTGGCGCGTGAATCCAGGCACTTTCGATTCGAACTCGGTTTTTGCGGTTAGCGCGTCATTCAAGAAGAAGTAGTCGCCGGACCCGTGAAATGTGTTGGAGCCGGAGTTTGTGTAGATCTGGACATTGGCGCCGGAAGTTCGGCCCTTTTGCGCGTCAAATTGGTTGGTATTCACCTGTACGGACTGAACAATCTCGGGATTTGGCGAGATGGAGGCCTCGCCGCCAAGTGACGGCGTATCAACGAACGCTCCATCGATAATGAAGGAGTTCGACTCCTGGCGCTGGCCTGCCGCATTGATCTGGATTCCATACTGATTGTTGAAGTTGTCGCCGGAGGTGAGGCCCGAACCCGTGACTCCGGGCGCCAGTGCGGCAAGACCGTAGACATTTTGACCGACAAGTGGTGCCTCTACTACAGTCTCTGTCGCAATGATCGCGCTTGTAGCGGAACTGGTGAGATCGAGCGATGCGGCTGTTGCGGATACGGTCACGGAAGTATCCACGGATCCGGGTTCAAGCCGCGGAGTCACGGTCCGAGTGAGACCGACCTGGACTGTCAGGTTGTTTTCAATCCAGGTATTGAAGCCTTGCGCCGCTACTTCGAGCCGGTATGTGCCTGCCGCAATGCTACTGACCTTGAAATAGCCGACCTCGTTCGTCTTGGCCGTTTTGTTCACCCCAAGGGCGATGTTCGTCAGTTGCACGGTCGCATTGGGCACCGCCGCACCCGAGATGTCGACGGCGGTTCCGTCCACGCCGCTGGAGTATTGGGCTTGGGCGAAAGGACCAAATACAAAAACGCACAGGAGGGCAGCCAGCGTGACGCCATTCAAGCGCCACGTGCATGCCATCCGCCTCGCGGCCCCGAGAGGCCGAATTCTACTAGTTTGCTTCACGAGATTTTCCTCCTGAAAATCGTTTCCACGGATTGCGGCCGATGAGTCTCCGGCCTTTCTAGCCTGGGGCGAATTCTATTCGAGCAGCGAATCGTAACGTTACGGTAAGCGAGAATAGATTGATTCATTGTGAGAATATTTGTAGCTCTCGGTCAGTGTGGTTGTCAAGCAGAACGTTGCGATGGGCCGGCATTTGATTCTTAGCTCCTCGGTTACCACCTTACAACCGGCCATACGTTATCAGTTCAGAACCGGCCAACGAGATTGGACCTGGGACGTGATTGTCTCTTACCGTTCCGCAGGGGGCATTTGCAAGTCGCGGTTTCCGGTTTGGCAGCGGGACCTGATTTTCAACGGTTCTGATTGCGTGATATGGCGGGGGGCGTATTCCGGCGAGGTGTTGATTCTACATAAGTCATTGAAAATACTAGACGCTCAAAACTGTTAAAACGCAGGAAGCGCGGTTTCCACACACGTGTTACACGCACGGTTTTTGCGACGAATCAGCTTTGCAATTCCGTCGCGAGCAGGAAGGAATAGGAAACCAGTTGGAAGACCGGCAAGGGATGGTTTTCGGGGGGAGAAGGGGCGCGGCAGCGTAGCAGGAGAGGACCTTCTCCTTCGAGGCGCGTTGGAGTGAAACTCCGGCTGGCAGATAGGCTAGGATTGATTTCGTGAGAAAGCTCAGGTTGTATACCGCCGTCTTGTTCTTGCTGCTTGTCGCATCGGTTGCCACTTGCCTTGGATCGGGTGAAGCCCCGCGTAGTCCAACCAGTCTGATTCCCGAGGTGTCATCGACAACTCCAAACTACTGGTGTACGTGGGGTGCGCAGAACTACGCTGTTGACGCGGCGACCGCGCAGGATGCGATGAATCACAGTCGGCTCGCAGCGGACCTCACCGAGGAACGCGTCTTCGGCGAGAATGGATGGGCAAAAGCGTTTCCGAAGGCGCGCAAGGATCTTTATATCCTTTTTGACCTGGGCTGGGACGTTCCGATCGGAACTGTGTTCGACCATGTACGCTGGAATCTGGGATCACAAGTGGTCTCCGCCGATAAGTTCCCCTCTTGCACGGGATCGCCGGTGGAGCGGCTGCGAAAATTGAATGCACTGGCGCGGCGCGCAGGTTGGAGAGGCGCCGGAATCTGGATCGCCGCGCAAGCATATGGAGATGGGCGTGACGGTGCAATGCTCTCGCAGACCGCGGTTGAGAGGTTCTTTCGCGAGCGCCTGAGATGGTCGCATCAGGCAGGTATTGGCTACTGGAAAATCGACTACGGCAGCCGCAACAATCCCCAATTCCGGCGCATGGTCACGCGCCTTTCCTCGCAGATCGCGCCGGAGTTGATTGTGGAGAACGCGCGAGGAAGTTGCCCTCTAAACGACGTGGTCTGTCCGTGGGAAGAAAAGCTAAGCTCACACGACAGCGGAAAGTTTCAAACATGGGGCGACGGGGCAGTGCTCAACGAATCGGTAGAAATTGCAGCGTTCAGCCAGGCGTTCCGCACTTACGACATCACAGCGCAATTCTCAACCGAGACGACACTCGATCGCGTGGCGCAAACCCTTGCCGCACTGGCGGCGGATGCGAAGGCCCGCGTCATCCTGAACTGCGAGGATGAGCCTTACATCGCCGCGGCGCTGGGTCTGTCGATGGGCATCATGCGCCATCCGCGATGGATGAGCGGGAAGGACCTGGGCATTGAGTACGATCCGCGAAACTTCCGACAGAGAATCGATGAAGTTACTCGGGCGGTGCGCTGGCAGCGTATTGCTCCGGCGTTTGCGGCCGGCGGAACCCGGGTAAGCCTCGACGCGAAAAGGCTCGACGACAGTTGGGTATTCGCGAAGGGCGAGACCTGGGCGGACTGGGTTATCGGGCAGAGGATCATCCAGGGCGCGCCGGCACGTGTGAGTCGCGGCATGAAACTGGTCGAAGTCTCGGGCAGCGATGCGCCCTTTGCAATTTCCAGCCGGAATCCCAACGGCGCTGTCTCTGTAGCGACGCTCCCGCGCCTGGATTCGAACCGCGGGTTTTTCTTTCCGCTGGCCGACGTGGCGCTCGACTTGGATACGACCGGCGATCCCCTTGGCGTTTTCGGTCGCTACAGGACACTGACCCTCCGGCTCCCTCAAAAAGGGGCCCAATTGCGCATCGTGGCGCAGGACCTCGCCGGCGATTCTGCCGAGGACATAACCGGAATGGTCGAGATTCGCGGGAACGAGATCGTCATTCCGGGGGACGTAATTGACCGCGTGGGAAGAAGCGCCGGAGAACCCGGCGATGTTTCCGACCCGGGCCTTGTTCTTCGAATGTATTGAGGAACAAGCGGACTACAGGGGAAGTGTCGAAGGAACTGGCAACGAGGGCTCTCTATGAGGCGGACGAGGCAAAGACGGCAGCGAATCGTGCGCTTTTCCCTTGAAACTACCCAGGGCCGACGCATCTCAATTCCAGGTGAGGTGAATGCCCGGTTCAAGACGGTTTGGGACCACAAACTGGCCTGAGCGTACTATGGCTGCCTGAAAATGCCTTCGATATCGCGTCGGTGACGTCTCCGCCGATCGTGCCGAAGAGGCCCTGAGCAGCGATCGGTTTTGAACAAAGGATTCCGATCGCTAACAGGATTGTATTGCTGCGCAGATTGCGTTTCTGAGTTTCTTCCGATACTCCTAAGGTCCTGACCCGATGTCAAGGTTTGGTTACTTGGTTAACCCGATTTTCAATCCGCCTGCAATGGTCAAAGTGGCCTTTTGGGTTACAAAATTGTAGTCGTCAAATGTCCCAGCGGATACCATCCACATCGTCTTCCCGTCACCGCTCATCCACTTTTGGGGAAAGCTGGGGTTGTATTCGCCGCAGGTTCCAAAGTCGTCATTGCGGTAAAAAAGATTCCAAGGGCCGGACATTTTAGGCGACTCGAAAAGCGTCAATTGACTCGGGCAAGCGGTTTCCTTGCCCTGGTGGTAAGGCCGAGGATTCAGTTTGCCATCGTGGAAGCCATAGTTTGCCAAGATATAGCGCTTCAGGCCCGGGTTATACGTGACATGGTCTTCGCCTGTCATACGCGGATACCGAAAAACCTGCATGGCCTTGGCGGCATCGGCGTCCCAAAGTTCCTGGCCGGACGCCTGTCCCCCAGCGAAGAAGCGCCATGCAGACCGCACCAGTATCTGGTCGCTCGACACTCGCCCGAGCAAGAGGTAATCGTTATTCTCCCAATAGGCATTGCCGTCATCGGCTGCCGGGAAATAGGCGTATACGTAGCCATCCGATGCATCAACGTTATCTTTTCCAAACTCAATGAAGTGAGCGGAGGCGACTCGGCCTTCAAAGAAATCCTGCTTTGTTGCATCCAGCTTCCATGTTTTCCCGAAATCGGTAGAAGTAATAATCCAACCATTAAGGTTGTGCTGCCGATTGAAGGATGGAATGTCGCCATAGTTCATGTTTTCGACTGAGAAATAGAGAACGCCTTTTACGCTGATCAAACCGGCTGGTTTGACGCCATTCTTTTGATCTGCTTTCGGGACGTCAGCGCAATACACCTTGCAATCGACAGGCAGGTTATTCACCAGAAAGACGGATTCATAGGGAGCCCCCTCGCTTGCGGGTTGAGCCGGACCGCCGCCTTCGATCCTCCAGAAGTTCATCGGACTGCCCTGGTTATCTCCAGCCGCCCCGTATAGATTGCCATCATTTCCCCAAGTCAACGGCCAGGTGTCACCGTTCGCGGCATGGAAGCGGTGCGAATCCCATCGGATGTCGACGATGTAACTGCTTTTGGGCTGAGGTGGAATACCCTTGAATTGTTGCGCGTGCGCTGCGCCAAATATACCCAACAGCACGAGCGCCAAAGGCGCTGTTTTGAGTCCAGTTGCAGACTCGTGGCGACTACAGAAACGTATCGCTGACACCAGGTTTCTCCTTCCATGGCTATACTTCGTTTTCAGATTTGGCTGAATCTCAAACTCGATCTCCACGATGCTAAGCACGATCACCTCATGCGGGGAGCCGACTTGCTCAGTCACGGAGCCAAATGAACTTCTATCCGCCATCCCATTCAAATGAGTGCATCATTATCGGGTCGCGCCAATTCAAGTGCCCTCGACCACTCTCCTCTCGGCGATTCGCCGGCTGGGACTACTCGTCAAATTCTGCTGAGGACGCCACGTTTCGAAAGTGCCGGCCAGAGCAGCGAATAAAGAGCCACGACACAGTAGCCCAAGAGAGGCAGCAGATAGGCAAGGGCGATACCGGGGATCTGCATACTTCGGATATGCCCCGATTGTGATATCAGTCCCATCAGAGGCGTCATTACCCCCCCGCCTACGATTGCCATGACCAGCAGAGATCCACCTATTTTTGTATTAGCGCCCAACCCCTGGATTCCGAGTGCAAAAATCGTCGGGAACATTAGGGACATGAAGAAGCTTGTGAGGAAGATCGACCAAAGACCAATCCAGCCAGTGAACAGGATTCCGATTGCCACCAGTACTACGTTGATAATTGCGTATGCAGCCATGAGCCTGTCGGCGCGTACGTAGGACATGAGTGCAGAAGAAACAAACCTTCCCGAGGCGAACGCGACCAACGTTCCAGTAAGCAGGTAGCCGGCGAACTTCTCCGGTTCGTGCGTCGATTCCTGAATGTACTGGATGAAGTAGCTCCAAGTGCCAACTTGTGCTCCCACGTACATGAATTGTGCGAAGACTGCTGCAAGGAAAGATGGATGACGAAGCAAGTCTCTGAAATGGCCGTGATCCTCTCCGCGGCCTTCGTGTTCGCTGGTAATCTTCGGGAATCTGGTCATCCCGATCAGGACTGCCCAGAGCAAAGTAATGGAGCCAAGCACGATATACGGAATGATGACGCGCATTGTCTCATGGTGTTGATAGGCCCCATATGTCTCGGCCGCCTGCATGGCCTGGGTCTGGGCGGGAGACAACTCGATGCCGGAAAATATGAAGATTGTACCTGCCAAGGCACCGGTTATGTCGCCAAGCGGATTGAAGGATTGCGCCAGGTTGAGGCGCTGAGCGGCCGTGGCCGGGTCGCCGATTTGAACGATGAATGGGTTTGCAGCGGTTTCAAGGAAAGAAAGTCCGCTTGCGATTACGAACAATGCAACAAGGAAAAAGCCGTACTGTCCGATGACGGCCGCGGGCCAAAAGAGAATCGCGCCCGCTCCAAACAGCACCAGGCCGGTCATAAAGCCGAATTTATAGCCATAGCGGCGCATGAGAAGCGCGGCCGGCATGGCGAGCAGAAAATAGCCCATGTAAAAGGCCGATTGCACCAGCCCGGCACGGAACCGGGATAGTGCGAATGCCTTCATGAACTGACGGATGAGGACATCGTTCAGGTTATGGGGAATTCCCCAAAGAAAAAAGAGGGCTGTCACAAGAAAGAACGGAAGCAGCATACCCTGAGGAATGAGCCGTGGTCTTCCCGGTCCCGCCGTCGCTACCGGTGTCGGTGTCGCGTTGGACATCCTGATCCTTCTCCTAAGCGGTCGCTTCCATTGGCTTGGTTTCGAACAATTTCGGGAGATCCACATCTCCGCAGAGATGGACCCTGACACCCAGGCTGTTGAACATGGCGGCCTTTACCCCGAGCGCCCTCAGTGCTGCCTTCCGGTCCTGTGCATATGCGATGTTCACGTGATTCGCCCTGTGCCGCGCCATGAACGAGTCGCGCTCAATCCCATGGAAAATGGCGTTCACCATCGGCCACTGTGAAGTCGTCTCCTCCCACCTCCGCTGCGTTTCTTCCTCGGGCAGTTCCACGACAGACCCAAGCCCAAGGTCGACGTGAAGGCCATTGGCTTCCTGAAAGACGCGGCTCCAGACGATTTCCCCAGCACGCCCGACACCTTTCAACGTTCCTCCGCCTTTAGGGAAGTACATCGGGGGCTGCCTTTCGCTGATTGCACCTCGATATCCATCACGTAAGTGGGAAGCGGGAGCGGCGCCGGAGATCTGCAACACCCAAACGAAATCATCGATCCCGTCTCCACGGTAACGTTCGCCCCAACGAACATCGTGCAGGGTTGTCGCAGGGTCCATGCCGAGCTCGGTCCAACAGATGTTAGTGATCAGCGCATCCACCGCCGCGCCTTCGTCCACTTCGTTGAAGTGCGGCAAAGGCCGTCCTGGAAACAATTCCTCTGCCGCCTCGGAATAGACTGGCGGCCGCTCCGAGTTATTGAGCAGGCCTTCCACCAGATCGGACGCTGGCGCCATGTCCTTGAGCCCTTGCTGGTATTGGATACCGATCGCATCGCAGCCGAATTCATGCGCGATCCGGACTGCAGCGATGTACATCCTGCATTGTTCCAGGATCTGATCGTCGGTCAGTTCTGTTGCCCCGTCTTTGCCGGTGATGAAGCGAACTCCCTTATCGTCCAGCCAGCCTCGTACCGCCGAGGCTTCCTTCTCTGAGACCGTCCGCATGCTCGCGACAAGCGCAGACTGGCTGAGCCGTTCCTTGTAGATCCCGAGCGGATTCAGCAGCTCATCGTCGATGATCGCGTTGTACATTCCCATGCAGCCTTCATCAAACACGCCGAGAATGGCTTTCCGTTCCCGCAGTCTCGATGCGAGCTGTTGTCCGAGACGAGCGAACACCTCCGGGACTTCAGCGACATTGAAATCGCGGACGTGGCTGGTGTCGTGCTTGATTTGTTTTTCGCGGATCCAGGTGCGAAGACCATCGAGGAACCAAACGTCCTCAAATGTCTCGCTCCAGAGCGTACTGAAAGGGACCCCCGCCTTGACCAGCGATCCATTTAGATTCAGCAGCCCCACCAGGCCTGGCCATTGACCGGACCAGTTGGCGACGGTGAGAATCGGACCTCGATGCGAGCGCAGTCCCGGCAGAACATGATGCGTGTACTGCCAAGCCGCCGTGGCGAACAGCACGTTCGCCTCGGGATCAATGCTTCGAAACACGTCCATCCCCATGCGTTGGCTGGAAATAAAACCGTGCCGCGTAAGCGGGTCGACCGGAAAGGCCCGCCGCACCCGTACTCCCTCTCGTTCGAAAGCCTCGGTCAACTGGCGCTCCATCTTCTCCTGCGCCGGCCAGCACATCTGGTTCGCGGATTGTCGCAGGTCCCCGCTCGTTACGAGCACAACATCTTTCATCGCTTGATCAACATTGGATCGCATCATGTTTTCCCTTCTAGCAATTGCGTCTACCGCTGTCTGCGCGAGAATCGTTATCTGAATAGCTGGGCCTCTCGCTGGCCTGGCCGGACAAGATTCTCACTTTTTGTGCAGGATCATCTTGAACTGCCTTACATGAGACTTGTAGTGGGGACTGTTCTGCCGCCAGCTGCCGGAGAATTGGATCCAGCCAGTCAATTCACCATTCTGGACCTGCAGCCACTTCAGCGGGATTCGTGGGCTGTAGGGATTCATGTCGACCGACTCCCAGACGTCCTCATGATGGACCCGCGTGAACGGACCCCATGGATGCGGCGCGTCATAGATGTTCAGATCCGTGCCGTCCAAGGACGAAAAGGGCTTTTTGAGGGCCCATGTAAGCAGGAGATAACGCTTGATAGCGGCTATGTACACCATGTCCGGCAGGCTGATGTGCCCATCATTGTTGAGTACCGAAATCGACCGCTGCAGGTTGCTGGTCCACCGTGGACGGTTGGGATCCTTCAACTCCGAAATCCATTGCCAGGCACTGCCATCCGCGATGCGATCGGCAGGAACTCTTCCCACGCGCAACGTGCTTCCGTTGTCCCACTGGTTCGTGGAGACCGCATACACGTAGTTGTCGGGGGCGTTCGCATTGTCCTTGCCGTTGTTCACAAATACCGGTCCACCGAAGAGATTTCCCGGAAACATCGGCTGCTTGATATCCGCGATAGCGGGCGTCCAGGTTTTCCCATGATCGGACGAGCTGACAATCATCGCGTCACTGCCATGCTGGCTGACTTTCCGTTCCTCGCCCTGTTTGCCGCTGTCCTGCGGGCCGTATGCCGGGGGCTTCGGGCCAAGCAGGTTTTGAAAAGCGAGGTAGAGAACTCCATTTACGCTGATCATGCCGGAAGGCTTCTTGCCCTCTCCGCCTGAGCCCTTGTAATCGGACATGGGATTGACACGGGAGATGATGTAGTCCGGCGGAGAACCGGCAAGCTTTTCGATGTCGAGCCCGTCGTCCTTGCCTCCCCAGTTCGGGTCGCCAAGTGATGCGTAGATTTCATCGTCATCGGCCCACGTCAAGGGGAAAGTATCCCCGCGCATTTGGGGAGCGGTCTTGGAAAACCAGGAACTGACAGGACCCAATGCGGTGGGATCCTCGCCGGGACGAGGCGATTGATATTCGATTGCATCCCCAAGCCATTGAAATCCAACGATCACATCGCTTTTCTTCACCTGCTTGGACGGGGAAGACTGTCCGAGGCAGACGCTGCCCAGCGTGAACGCGAACAGGAATAGGCAGAACCCGAGTCCAGCCCGACCCACACAGCCATTCAGGAAGCCACCAGCCCATCTGGACTTCAGGTCTAGCATGTTTTCAGTACTTTCGATCTTCATCTGCATCCATCTCCTTTTAGCTCTCGAATGTTTTGGTCGTCCGGCCCCTCGACTTCGCTCGATGAGGGTCACTGCGGTTGATCGATCAAAAGTGCGCAACACCTCAATGGACCGATGGATCAGGGCTTTTGATTTTCACTCTGAACTGGCGCACGTGGGAACGATAGTATGGGCTGTTCCTGCGCCAGCTGCCCGAGAATTGAATCCATCCCACCATCTCGTTGTCCTTCACTTGCAGCCACTTTAACGGCAAGCGGGGACAATAAGCATTCATCTCCACTGATTCCCAGATGGCTTCCCTATGCACGAGGGTGAACGGTCCCCAGGCATGAGGTGCGTCATAGATCATGAGTTCCGACCCGTCATCGGAAGAAAAGTCTTTCTCCAGCCTCCAGGTGAGCAGGATGTAACGCTTGATTGCTGCCACGTAGACCATGTCGGGCAAGCTGATACTGCGATCATCGCTCAGCACCGGGATGGCTCGTTGCATGTCCCGGGTCCACTGCGGATGCTCCGGATCCATCATCCCTGAGACCCAATCCCACGCACTCTTGTCCTGGATCCGATCGGAAGGTACCCGGCCCACGCGCAGCGTGTTTCCGTTATCCCATTGATCGGTCGAAACTGCATAGACATAGCTGTCCGGCGCGCCGGCGTTATCCTTGCCCGCGTTAATAAAGGCAGGTCCACCGAAAACTGCGCCCGGGAACATCGGTTCCCTGATTTCCTTGATCGCGGGTGTCCAGGTTCTGCCGTGGTCGCGCGACGCCACGATTGTTGCGTCCGTCCCGTTCTGGCTTTCGCCATGCTCGGGCGGCTTCTTGCCGAGAAGGTTCTGGAATGCGAGATAAAGGACCCCGTTCACGCTGATCATTCCGGCCGGCTTCGCACCCCCGCCGCCCAAGCCCGCATAGCCATCCATGAAATTGATGCGGGTGATCTTGTAGTGCGGGGGGATACCGGAGAACTTCTCGACATCGAGACCTTCATTTTTAGGTGGATTTCCCCAGCCCGGATCGCCAGCTGATGCGTAGATCTCGTCATCGGCCGCCCATGTCATGGGGAATGTATCCCCGGTCACGCCGGGACCGACTTTGTCGAAGTAAGGATTCGTGGGGCCGGTTTCCTTCAAGTCATCCCCAGGCCCAGGGGGCGGGTAGGAAATCTGCTCGCCCAGCCATTGAAAGCTGTCGAAAATCGGGCTTGGGTTTAATTGGGGGTGCCCGGGGCAGGGAGCGGCACTCTGCTGCGCCGCGAGGGACCAACTCAAACACAGGATAGACCCAGCAGTGCAGGTCATCACAAGCTGGCGAGGCAGCGTCTGTCGTAACGTTACGACTTTCATTAAGTCGCGCTCCATAAGGTGTTTTTTCTCGACAATAACCCAGCGACTACTTTTCTACACACTACCTGCTGGATTGTCAAGCGAAACGTTATGATAGTCCACCACCGCGAGAGCGCTCCGGGTCACAAGTGAGCTCCACCTGCACTGGGCCGCCGCGCCCAGTGGTCACCGCTTACCCCGCGCCGCGTGGTGTAGTCATACCTTCCCGGATTGATCTCAAACATGACAACGGCTCCTCGCCTCGTCCGGTTCGAGACTCTTGTGAACCTCGGGGACTTCCGCTCAGCGTACCGGTGACAATCGGGTCGCTTTCCGCCATGTTGTCTCGAACCACCTTATAGCGAGCAATCAGCCCGCTCACGGTCTCAATTCCCTTGGGGAATGGCTGTCAGGTCGGCCCAAATGCCATCCTGCCCCAAAATCATCGAGGCGATATTCAGTTCCTGGAGATTCTGCGGACCGTCCGGGAAGTAGTGGGTCAGCAACAACGTGGATGGAGTCCATTTGTCGAATCCGATTGGCGAGCCCAATCCAGGTGCGCGCCTGCCCGGGATAGAAGAAGAGGTTCCAGTTGTCCTTCTCTTTATCCATCGGCAAGGCGTAATCGAACAGGTAAGGACCATTGATCACCAAGAAGAACTCACCCGATGCCAAGAACCCCAGTCCGAAGGCACGTTCTGTCTCGGTCATATCCGTATCAATGATCGTTATCGCCATCTTTTGGAGGCCGCTCCATGATCTTGTAGCGTTCGCGCGCAGTCGGCTGTTGTGAGGTCTTGCGCTGCAGGGCCAACAATTTCTTGACAAGATCCTGCACTTCAATTCGGTTGCCGCTGCTGCGCAAGGCCGCTATCAAGTGATAGAGAGCGCTCTGATCGGATGGATCTGCAGCCAGTGAAATCCGGCACTGTTCGGTGGCGAGGTCGCTCTTGCCTGCATCGAGATAGAGGCTCGCGAGCAGGTCGTGACCGGGGACAAAATCCGGTTTAGTACGCACAGCCATGGACGCAGACTTCATCGCCTCCTGGAATTCGGAACTTCCAAATTTCGCTCCCTGATCCACCAGAATCTTGGCCAACATGTAGTGTAGGCCGGGATCATTGGGGTGCCTCTTGAGTTGCTCCCGGACCGTCTTCAGTGCCTGATCCAGGTCTCCATGCTGCATCGCCGTGGCTGCCAGAGCGAAAGAACTGGCTGTCACAGCGGGGTTCAGCTTCTCAGCTGTCTGAAGGTCGCTTTCCGCGTTTGAGTATTCTCCTGTCTGCCCGTATAAAAGACCTCGAGCGACATACAGGCTTGCATTCTTTGGAATGCGCCTGAGCCCTACGTTTACGACATCCAGGCCCACTTGGAATGAGTCGTGACTGAGGCATAAACCGGCGAAGCGGACGTAGAGATCGGCGTTATCCGCGTCCAAGTCAATAGCCTGTCGAAGCATACTAACGGCTTTCGGAGTTTCTCCGGCCTCTTCGTAGGCTTCAGCGGCCAGGGTCAGGGCATCGACATTCGGGCTGTGGCTCGTAATCAATGGCTGCAGAGTCTGAATTGCGTTCGTGTTCTGGTTTGCCATCGTCTGAACAAGGGCCAGGTCAAACCGTGGTTCCAATTCGTTCGGTACGAGTTCCACCAGCCGGGCAAACACCGAGGCAGCCGCGGAAAACTCCTTCTCCTGCGTCAGACAGTACCCGTACCACTGTAGAGATTCAGGATGAGATTGAATCGTCTCATCGAGTGGCGCGAACTCCTGCAGAGACGATTTACACTCGTTCTGCCGGGCCGAAGAAATGGCCAACATCTCTTGTGCTGTCTTGTCAGAAGGATCCAGCGCGATCAGTTTCCGCAATACGGCGATAGCTTGCTTGTCTCCAGATTGGAAGAGCAGCCGTGCTTCGGCCTTAAGAGCCGGGTTGTAGTCCGGGGCAATCGTGAGAGCGCGGCGAAAGGCCGCCAATGCGGATGGATTGTCTGCTTTGCCGGCGAGCGCCATCCCTTCCAGCGTCCATACACGATAGTCGAGCGGATGTGCTTTTAGTGCCGATTTAGCGGCAGAAAGCGCCTCATCGAAATGTTGGCTTCTTAATGCCGAGATGATCGGTTCCATTGTGTTTTGATCGGCGGATGGCTGAGCCGGAACCACCGCACACATGGCGAACCAGATCATCAGGATGCTTCGCATCATACGGACGGAGTCCAATCTGAGGTTTGGCCTCTCCCTCACTTTTCGTTGGCAGCAACCGGCTGGCGCGTTTTCTTCAGGACCCTGCGGAACTCTCGTTGCGGGACCGGCCCTGTAGAGTTCCGCACCCGGAGTTCGGCAGGCAAACGAATATGCTTCTCTTGGACTTCCTGTCCAGGCTCGGATTCGATCATCTGTTTCAGTAGTTCGAAGGCTCTTCGTCCCATCTCGTGCGTCGGTTGAGCGACCGCAGTCAGCGCTGGATGGAAGAACCTGTGCCACAGATAGTCGTCAAAGCCAAGCACACTGAGGTGGTCAGGCATCTTGAGCCTTCTCTCGGCAATCGCCTGCACTACTCCGAGCAGCAGATTGCCGTTGCTTGCTAAGATCGCGGTCGGAGGGACTTGAAGACTGAGGAGAGCCTGCCCCGCGTTGGTACCGTCTGCCACCTGAATTCCACCCGAAATTAGATATTCATCCAGAATGGGAAGATGGAATTCCTGCATGGCGTTTCGGAAGCCTTCGAGCCTGTCGTGGTGAGGAGACAGACCCAGATAACCGGCAACGATCCCAATGCGTTGATGATCCAGATCAATCAGGTGTTTTGTCGCCACATAGCCGGCCTGGACATTGTCTGTCGATATCGAACAGCCCGCTCCTGCGCTGGGTATACGGTCCATGTACACAAGCGGGAAGCGCCTCTGCGCGAGCGATTCGTGAGCGCGCGAGTTGATACAGCAAGCAATCAGTATTCCGTCGACCCGCCGGGAAAACAGAACGTTTATATGGCTTTCTTCGTTCTTGCAATTCTCACTTGAGTCGCACAGCAGCACCGAATAGCCTGCCTTTGTGGCCGCGTCTTCGGCGCCTCGCACCAGCTCGGGATAGAACGCATTGGTAATGTCTGGAACGATGATCCCGATAACATTAGACTTCCCTGTTTTCAGGCTCCTCGCAATGGCATCAGGGTGGTAATCGAGAGCAGCCATTGCTCGCTGAACGCTCGCCTTCCGTTCGGGACTCACGAAGACGTTCCCGTTTACTACGGCGGAGACCGTGGAAATGGATACCCCTGCCAGTCGAGCCACATCACGCATTGTGCATTTCGGTCGTGTAATCATCTCAGGTCGGTTGAAGCGAAGCACCTTTTCGACGCTTTGTGGCGTCGTTTCCCTATCGGCTCATGTTCCAACTACCATGAATTCTACAAGAGTCTGGCCGTAATCGGAACGTTTCGATGCGAAGAAATGATCCCGGACTCCAGTCTCCAGTCTCCACGTGCAGATATCTATCTTAAATCGCTGAACCGGTGGGGGGGAGGATTCCTTTCTGCTCCCGGAGCTGGCCAACTTGAGATCAGGCTACGCGGCGGAGCGGATCATCGGAACGCTTTCATCTCTGGATACCAAGATCGAACAGATGCTTGCCTCGGACCTTCAGGCACCGGCATACGGCTCATCGGATCTGGATGCGCCTGTGCCGCGAGCGGTAAGCGGTGATCCTACACCATCATGCCCGAGGCGCTGATGATCCTGTACAAGCAGCATCATGGCGATGTCTTGAAGCGCGGCATTCCGAATCCGGCCCTCTTCGAGGCGTACGTTCAGTACTGCTTTTCCCCGAAACATACCGTTGGAGAACAACTGCTCGATGTCCGGCGGGACAAGCGCGAGCGAGCGGCCTACGCGGCTGTGGCAGCCAAGGATCCTGATAACGATGAAGACGAAGGAGAGGAGGGCCAAGATGCGGATGACGAAGGAAGCTATTGCGAAGATATGGAAGGTTCTAACGGGGCCAGGGAAGACTCAAGGATCGAGTGTGAATGAAGTCTGCCCGGCCTGCGGAGCGGGAGCCACATCGCCTCGGCCGTCGATTCGAGAGGTTGTTTTAACTACCGTTGGCGGGTGCCTCTTGGTGGTCATGTTCGTTTTCGCCTGCCGGAACGCCGAGCAATGGATCGAGCGGGCGGGCGACCGAATCCTGGACAACATGGTTTGGCAAGAGCCGCTCGATAGCTGGAGCCTGTGAACATTGAGGGCGGGATCCGCTTTGAGAAATTGTGAAGTCTTTCCACGTTTGAAGACTTTCCAGGTCTCCCCAGCGATTGTGGCCGCATTTTCTCGCTGATCGCCCGCATGACAAGCAGCTATTATGTGGATCGTTTGCCTCGCCAACGTTTGGTCTGGCACGAGCCGATCGAGAGCAGGGAACAGCAGAGGGTGTAGTTTCGGCGTCCGGGCCGAGGTCAGCCCAGCCTTCGATCCGACTGATGCAGGCGTTCTAAGTGTTTCCACTGATCGCCCCCCGTTGATGCGGAACCGCACCGCCTGTGATCCTGATTTGTTTGGTACAATTTGAATCACGGGACATGGACAGATGTTCTGGGTTGCGGGTCGCCTGCAGCAGCNNGGGGACGTAGCTCAGTTGGTTAGAGCGCTGCCCTCGCACTATCTTGTATTTCAGTATCTTCACCGAAAAACAGCAAAGGGAATGGCACTCGCGGTTCTCAGCCATCCAACATATCGAGATTTGGTGTTTGTTCAGGTTGCTGCCTTGCGGCGGCGGTAACCCTGGGCGTAATTGGTCTCGGTGCGATCGTCAGCGCATTCGAAGTTGTGCCACTTACGCTCATCGGTTACGAAGCTTCGGAAAATACTCGCTTCGCGCAACCTGCAAAGAGGTCTGACCGGACCGCAAACCAAAAGTGCCCCCATCTACTTCTTCGTCGCGGCTGCATTTTGGATTCTTGTAGGTGCGGGCCTCTTCAGCTTTCTCATCAATCCTCCTATCGCCTTGAATTATTTCTAAAGGACCAACCTCACACCGGTGCACGGCCACACTGCTCTGTTCAGCATCTGCGGAATGCTGGGTCTGGCGCTGACCCTTTTCTGCCTGCGAGCATTGAAGGCAGGCCGCAAGTGGAAGCAAGGGCCACTGCTATCATTCCGGCAGCCCGCTGAGTCTGTGAAATTCAACTGTGTGGCGCCTTCAACGCATATAGGCTCGAATACCCTGCACGGGATTGGACTCACATAAAACGACATTCTTTTGAGATCGCCACGCCCCCTTTGTTGAAAGGCCGTCAAAAGCCTCCAAATTCTAAAACCGAATCGACAGATCATACTCCGGTTGCATTGGGGATCGCGAAGACGACAAAAGTGATACTGGTCTTGCAAACTTTCCACGGTTACAGCTGTCCTCAGACAAGGTATGAACGTACTATTGCCATACCACACCTGATACTTCGACACTGAGCCAAGTAGTTCAGAGCCCTCACACTGGACGTCGTCGAGGTAAATCGGACGCAGGCCGCGCAGTTGTTTTGCCCCCGATGGCGCTTGTGTCTCCTTGGCGGCTGCAACATGGATTCTCGCGTTGTTCGCGTAGGTCCATTCCTACGTGGCAGTCTGTACGTCAATTCAGCAGACAGAAGAGAAGATCGGGACCAGGTCCCCAGGAAAAAGGAGATCATCATGGCACGCATTGCCGCAGATGTAACTGAGATTATTGGCCGCACTCCGCTGGTGCGATTGAACCGCGTGAGCGCCGGATTGCCGGCAACCGTAGTGGCCAAGCTGGAGAGCCAGAATCCACTTAGCAGCGTAAAGGACCGCATTGGTCTGGCAATGATCGAGGCAGGTGAGAAGGCTGGAAAGATCAAGCCAGGACAGACGGTTCTGATCGAAGCCACCAGCGGCAACACCGGGATCGCGCTTGCATTTGTGGCAGCGGTCAAGGGCTACCGGCTGATCATCACCATGCCCGAAACCGCAAGCCTCGAGCGCCGTGTGCTTCTCCTGGCGTTCGGCGCCGAAATCGTGTTGACCCCCGGCCCCGACGGCATGAAAGGCGCCATAGCAAAGGCTGACGAGATTCTGACGATGACGCCGAATGGCTTCATCGTGCGGCAGTTTGACAACCCTGCCAATCCAGCAATCCACTACGCCACCACCGGACCGGAAATCTGGGACGACACAGATGGCAAGGTGGACATTCTCGTCTCCGGGGTAGGCACTGGTGGCACAATTACAGGTGTGTCCAAGTACATTAAGGAACGCAAGTCAGGGTTCAGGGCAATCGCCGTTGAGCCCAGCGACAGTGCTGTACTTTCGGGCGGCAAGCCTGGGTCCCACAAGATCCAGGGCTTGGGCGGAGGCTTTGTGCCGAATGTGCTGGATACCAGCTTGTACGACGAGGTGATTCAGGTGACCAACGATGAGGCGATCAACATGGCTCGCAGACTTCCGCTTGAGGAGGGACTGTTTGTGGGCATCTCCTCAGGAGCTGCCGTGGTTGCGGCGCTCAAAGTCGCGGCTCGGCCCGAAAATGCCGGCAAGCTGATCGTCACGGTGCTACCGGACTTCGGCGAACGTTACCTATCCAGCGTACTCTTCGAGTCGCTGCGTCAGCAGGCTATCGGCCTGCCAGTCGAACGGCTTGCCCAGGAAGCAATTGTTCAGTGAGATTCCAGTGTGGGTAGGATCGAATGCGGTATTTGTGATCAAGTGCATCGGCTTGGAGGTGAACCGGGTTCACCAGATGAGGCAGTTGCGATGGGAGAATTTGCGGCAAAGGCAATTCGCGACAAGTCCGATGCTGGCCCAGCGCTATCGAGAAGAACCGCAAGGCCCCCTTTGCCGCCGCAAGCGATCTGATTCTGCAATGCATGCCTTGTACCTCTTAAATGTTAGGCAGTAGGTCAAAATATTCGTCGTCCTCGTTCTTCCCTCCTTCTCCCTCACCGAGCTGTTTCTCCGATTCGATAAACTCGATGCGCTCGATCCACTTAACCATCTTGTATCCAAGTTGGTTCTCGACGCGCAGCCGCAACGGGGCGCCATACTCCTCTGGGAGGCGCTGCCCATTCATCTGTGAGGCAAGAATGCATTGGGGTTTCAGAACATTCTCGATGCTTTGTGTATCGTAATAAACGCCGCCATAGAGCGCTTCACCAAAGGAAAAGAAAGCGACGACTTTAGCTTCTGGCTTTGGGTGTACCAATTCGATAATGGCCTTCATCGGAACGCCGCCCCACTTGGCAATGCCGCTCCAGCCTTGAATGCAATGATGCATTGTGATGTGTTCGACCTCACCCAGTTCTTCGATCTCGGCAAGGGAAAGCTCGACAGGATTCTCCACCAAGCCTGCCACCTTTAACGTGAAATCTCGGAAGCCGTTCTCTGCCAGATGAGTCCAATCGCTTCTCACCGGCATCTTTCCATTCGGCCAGAAGTACGGTGAAATGTCCCGCTCGGAATACTTCTGCAGTGGAGTCAGTCGATTCAGCGTGAGGAGTTGCATCGGGTAGGTTACGAGTTTGAGAGCGTGTTGCAATCGGCGTGGTTGGTTCCACGAGATGTAGTGTGCAGCGACCCAGGAGAGAATCACGACTGCAATGCCCACGAAACCGAGCATCACGCCCAGAATCCTTTGATCGTTGGTGCCTAGCACGATGTGATTCATGTTTCGCGCAAATCCTGTCATCACGATCAGAGTCACATGCACCACGATGAAGGCGAAGAAGCTAAGCATCGTGAGAAAGTGGATGGAACGGGCCGACTGCCTGCCGCCAAAGATCCGAGCATACCAGGGAAGATGATTCACTACAGCCGGAGACATGGCAATGCCAGTCAGGATGGCCAAAGGACCAAATAGGAAGACCACCGTAAAATAAGCAATTTGCTGCAAAGCGTTGTACCCATAGAACCCGTTCGGCTCCGCAGGCAGATGAAAAGTTGCGTAATGCACCCAGGTGTTCCAGCCCTGAAGGAGCACGAGAGGCGACGCGGGCACCAAACGCCGCCATTGTTCGGTGTCAAAGAGCATGATGATGAAGAAAACGCCGGTGATGATAAAGCCGTGGACATTGATGAAGTGCCAGACCCGCGCGATACCAATCGTGTGCCGATAGCCAGGCGTGCCGACGAGAGGCGAAATGTACCGTGCATCATCTTTTGCGGTCCAGACGCGGTCGCGAGGAACCTTCAGCGGTGTCAACCGGATCCACTCGCTTCCCGGATTGCAATCGTCATTGAAGTACAAACGGGGGTGGTCCACCAAAATCGAAAGGCCGCTGCGGATCAGCATCATTACGAAGATAAAGTTGAAGAAATGGCAATAGCGGACCCAGAGAGGAAACCCGTGCGGGCCTGCAAACTTGCTGGGGTATATCTGGGGAACCTGTGGAATGTGAGGAAGGCCGGCCACTGCAACCTCTACCCAGGAAGCGGCGATTGCAAGCAGAATCAACAGGCCGCTCGCTATAAGGATGGAAGGGCGAATCCAAATTCGAAAGCGACGGTCGTTGGGATAATGCACCGTCCTATGCACAATATCAAAAGAGATCATAGCTTTCACTCATAAGCGCGATTTCGAGAATCCGGTGCAATGCCTTTACGCTCCACATTTGGACATTCCTCCTTGCTGACCCATGACCTGATCTGCAAATTGGCAGCACCGCCGATATTCAATTCGGCTGCCGGTAGTCGAGAACTCAGATGGATGAAGCAGAGTTGGATCGACGAGCCGCTTCAAAGATGATGGGTAACAGTATGGTCCCGATGCGTGATCCCAGTGTCGGAGTTCGAGACCGAAAGCCACAATAGTCTGTTTGTACCGCGACTAGAGACAATTGTCACTTCGGCTAGTTCACTGGAATCAGTGTCGTTTCAATTGTTTCGAGGCAGAATTACATCATCTCCGTGATCACTGATCGGCCGACAAGACGCGCTCACCACACAAGGAACGTACTAGCCACCAAAATGAAAGTCGTTTTGTAGCACCATCCGCAAATCAAGTTCCCGCAGCAAACTGGAGAGATCAAATGAGGCGGCGCTGGAGGGCATGCATAACTGCTTCAAGTCGATTATGGGTTCTTAATTTCTGATTAATGTGGTGAAGGTGATTCCGAAGCGTCTGCGGGCTGATACCAAGCGCTTTGGCGATTCGCGTGGCGGTGGCGCCGACCGCAAACATCCTTAGGATTTCGAGCTCCTGCGAGGATAGAGGCGCAACCGGCGCAGCTCCGGTGACGGCGTCTTCCAGACTAGCCACTTCTCTGGAAATGGCGACCATGCGGCCGAACACTTCCTCGCGCTTCTTTTGCGCATTGATGTCACGCACCAGATGAACGAGGAGCGACTTGCCAGTCCTCCGGTTCAAATAAGAAATGGACGAAAGATTGACCCAGATCCGTTCCTGGCTCCGGGTAGTCACATTCAGATCAAAACTCGGTAAGTGGGTCGCGGGTTTCGCGCATCGTAACGCAGCGCAGCCTTCATGACAGACATCTGTACCCAAAGCCCCTATCCCGTGCAGAACATTTGAACAGGTCTTCCCGAGTACCTCCTCTGCGGGGTGACCAAAGAGCACTTCTGCTGCATGATTCCAGAAGCAGATCTCTCCGGACTCCCGGACGGCAAAGACCGCATCCGCTGTGTTGTCAAGAAATGCGAACAATTCCGCTTCCAGCATAATTCAAATACTAGAACGTTTCTTTGGGTCGCGTCGGCGTTGTAGAGGCGAAATCCTGTCAACATTGAATCCTCAGAAGGGGCCGTTCCACTTGGGATGGGTATCATGCGCGATCCGCAGCCGTCGCTTCTGGCCATGCGATGGTAAGCAGAAACGCGCACTCTTCCAG
>PLZC01000190.1:2011-3611 GCA_003151985.1 Acidobacteriaceae bacterium | reverse complement strand
ACCGGGGTAAGCCGGGCAACCACGGAGGCCGCGGCCAGGCGCGGTGAAATAGCGTTGGCGATCTCGAAGGGTGTCGTTCCGGCTGGCACTTCGCGAATTGCCCCGTCGGGCAGGTGTACGGCAATTGTCTGGTTGCTCATAATTGGTTGGAGTCCATTGGGGCCGCGAAAAGAAAAAACACGGCCAACACATTGAGGATACAGCGGCTCTCCAATTGCTGTACATCGAGGCCTCTGCCGTCGGGCAGCTCTTTCCGCAAGTAAAAGTAGCTTCATGCAGTTTCCGTAATGGCGCATTCCGCGGGCCCAAACCCATCAATGATGCTGCCCGCAAAAACAGGGCAGTGCGTGCCGGCCCTCACCCAAAATGGGGATAGAACGCTACCCCGAACGGCTCACATCTTGCTGCGATGGTGGAATGTTCAGCCATATCAAATGCGCAATATGGTCACCTTCGTGGCGGGGATAGCATTGCCACGGATGAGGTCGACATGCAAGTACTCTGCAAGAGCACAAATGGCAACGCAGAGACCCATTGCTGCGTGTGCGGACAAGGTTTTGTGATGTTTTGGGATCGTCAGTCGCGCGCTGAACGCATAACCGCTTTACACGAGATTCAGGAAACTCTTCGCCATCATCACAGCAATGGGCCAGGCCCAGATGCACATCCCAAGGAGAGCTTTCCGGTTCCGGAGTGGGGAGGCCGTGCCATCCTTTCCGGCCCGTCAGCTCCCGGCTCAGTGCCTACCTGGGATCTTTAAGGCGCTGTTTTGCAATGAGCCCAGTTCTCGCGGCTTTGTGCTGTGCACATTTGCCGGGGAACGGAGGCTTTAGGCCAGGCGCGAACTGTCGGCTTTGAGGACGGGAAGCACGGGCAAAAAGTGCGAGACATGTGCCCAGGCCGAAAACAATGGTTATTTCCGGAGTTCTCACCCTGGCTTTCCAGCCCGAGAGAAAACTCTGACAAAGAGCCATAACCTGAGATGCGGAGCAGCGACTGAACCCTTTGAGGTCATCGCTGCCTGCATCATTTTTTGTGATGGACGCCTTGTTCCACGCAGTTCGTTTTGCTCCATCCATCATCACGGGCCAAGTTGGGAAGCAGAACAGGGTGAAGTGAGATTTCATCCGCCGATACTGCCAGCTCTGAACTCTGGTCTCTGAAGAGGAAGAGAGAGACGAAATGCACCTTCTTTCATTATTGATTTGGGGCGGGATTTGCTTCGCAGTGGCCGGGATCAGTGCGGAGTGGACCGCAGGCGAGGTGGCGGGATGGTATCGAACCCTGGTCGTGCCCAGGATCGCTCCACCTACCTGGGTCTTTGGGCCGGTCTGGACCGTTCTCTACACGCTGATGGCCGTGTCCGCGTGGCAAGTGTGGCTCACGGAGCCTTCGATCCTGCGCACCGAGGCTCTGGCCCTGTTTTTGGTGCAACTGGGATTCAATCTTGCCTGGACGTGGATCTTTTTTCGCCAGCACGCCATCGGGGCTGCACTGGCAGAGGTGGTCCTGCTTTGGATCGCAATTGCATCCACGACGCTGGTGTTTGGCAGGGTCTTGCAGGTGGCGGGGCTACTGATGGTGCCTTACCTGGCCTGGG
>PLZC01000190.1:0-1943 GCA_003151985.1 Acidobacteriaceae bacterium | reverse complement strand
GAGTTGATTGCAGAGTAGTGCACGAATACATCTTCGCCGTTCTGGCGCGAAATAAAGCCGAAGCCTTTCGCGTCATTGAACCACTTCACAGTACCTTGTTCCATTTTCTTCGTATTTCCTGGATTGAATTGCGCTGGATGAATCGGAGCGACCACTGGCAGAATCTTGCTTGGTTGGGCGAGTTACTGCTCACGCCCGGTTCGGCTCTAACGCTGAAAACAGTTTACCATCGGTGTCAATAAGGATCGTATAAATTCCCTGCTGAAATTGGATTGCCACCCGTTGAGCAATTCCAAAATGGTAACAAAATACAGGGCTTAGCGATCAATCTCCGCCTATGGTACTGTGGTAAGTCATCGCCATGCCAACCGATCCTGTGCCCGGCCTTCTATCGCGCGCTACTGAGCTGCTGGAGCGTGAATTTGCAGCTCTGCCCGCATGGCAGCCGGCTGCTATCGATGACCGAGCTGAGGATATCCTGGCGGAAGTAGCCCATCGTTTGGGAAATAATTTTCCCTACTTCCATCCTCTGTATGCCGGCCAAATGCTGAAGCCGCCGCATCCGCTCGCTCGGGCGGCCTATGCGTTGGCCATGAGCATCAATCCGAACAACCATGCGCGCGACGGCGGCCGCGCCAGTTCTGAAATGGAGATTGAGGCAGTCAGGCAGCTGGCCGGCATGTTCGGCTGGACCGAATATCTGGGCCACCTCAGCTCAAGCGGCACCCTTGCCAACCTTGAGGCGCTGTGGGTGGCTGGGCAGCTGGCACCGAAATCGCGCATTGTGGGGTCAGCACAGGCCCATTACACTCACCAGCGCATTTCCGCGGTGCTGTGGCTCGATTATGCGACGGTTGCCGCAGACGAGCGTGGCCGCATGGATTTGACCGCGCTCGAAGCCGAACTGAGCAAAGGCGACGTGGGTACCGTCGTCGCCACACTGGGCACTACGGCTATTGGAGCCGTCGATCCGCTGGAAGCGATGGTGGCGCTGCGCGAGCGCTATGGTTTCAGGCTGCACGTTGATGCGGCGTACGGCGGCTATTTCAAACTCATTGCTGAATCGCTCGATGAGCCGGCCCGACGGGCCTATGGCGTCATTCAGCAGGCTGACTCCATCGTGATTGACCCGCACAAGCACGGCTTGCAGCCTTACGGGTGCGGATGCGTTCTGTTTCGCGATCCCGGCGTGGGACGGTTTTACAAGCACGATTCGCCTTACACGTACTTCACTTCGCATGAGCTGCACCTGGGAGAAATCAGCCTGGAGTGCTCGCGAGCGGGCGCAGCCGCTGTGGCTTTGTGGGCTACGCACAAGCTGCTTCCGCCGGTTCCGGGCGGGGAGTTTGCACGCGGTCTCGCCGATGGGCGCGCTGCGGCACTGGAACTTGATCGCCGTTTGCGCGCGGACGCGCGATTTCAGCCGCTGCCTGGCGGACCTGAATTGGACATCGTGGCCTGGAGGGTGAAGGCAGACACACCGGAAAAGTCGTCGCGTCTGGCGCATCAGGTTTTTGATATCTGTGCCGCGCATGACCTGCACCTGGCTCTTGTACAATTGCCGCTGTCNNAGACGCGCAGGTTACGTGTCTTCGCTCGGTATTGATGAAACCCGAACACAAGACATGGCTCGATGAAATCTGGCAGAGAATATCCGCGGCCTGCGCTGAAGTAAGCCTGTACTGAGTAGCCGTAACAAGAGAAGCAAGGTAGAAAGCCAAAATAGGAGTGGATAAGGCGCTCGAAAAGAAAACGTCTTCATTTCTCCCGCAACCGCGTCAAACAAACAGTTTTTGTCTGCAGTTTCCTATGAATTCACCCGAGAGGTTCGATTGACATGCACGATCCCGCCGCCCTTCGCTCCATGCATTTGGCCTGCTTTAACGCGGAACCTGCCATCTTTGTCGCGCCTGGGCGCGTTAACCTCATCGGCGAACATACAG
>PLZC01000256.1 GCA_003151985.1 Acidobacteriaceae bacterium | reverse complement strand
TCGCCCTTGTGCTTCAGAATCTCCAACTCGCCGCTATTACGCGCAATCAGAGTGCTGTGGCCGGTCAGGTCCCCCTTCATAGACGTCAACTGGGTGTTGGTGTCGGCCAGGTCACTCCGCGTTTTGGCCGCATCGGTCTTGACACCGCCGACATCCGTCTGTACGTCGGTCACAGCGCTGGAAACCGCCGTCACCTGTCCCTGCGTCTTCTGTTGCTCGGTTGCCAGCTGTGCAGTCGTCCGCTCTCCGCGGACTTCGCGGAACTGTAGCGCCGCCGCCCGTTTATCCTGTTGTTTTTCTGTCAGGCCAAACGAGGCCTTCAGCTCGTCCAGGGCCACATTCAGCCGCGCATCGGTCTCCTGCTGTGCTGCGGCCAGCTTGGTGTTCTGCGCCGCGGCATCTGCCAGAGCCTGATGCAGTTTGCTGCTCAGTGTGTAGCTCCAGAGAATCCCGCCCAGCCCCAAAAGCATCGACACCGCAATCGCTGCCAACAACGCGCCGGAGTACGATCTGGGAGTTTCTTGAACCCTATCATCTGTCATGTGCTTCCTTTCCTTCCTTCGACTTACCGTAGAGCAACCCATTCCCCGATGTCTGCGCTATACGGCTCACCATCGCAGGGTGAGCTTAGTCAGCGGCTTCCCAATCGCAGATAGAGTCGCCGTGAGGCTTTGCGCAGAGTGATCCCAGGGCAATCGCATGAACGGCCTGTCGCCGATGAGCAGCCTTTTGGGGCTGACCCGCTTCGCCTCTCTGATGTCATTTGCAGAAAATTACCTTCCGTTGATGCATACTGGGAAGGCAATGGGGTGTGTTTAAGGGGAGGAAAACGGGTGAAAAACGGCATACCCCCACCCCCCCTCTCTTTTTTGCCCACTTTTTCATCCCAACATCTCCCATAAAACGCTTAGGATGAATGATTTACAATTCTAACCTATTAATCAACTGGTAACACCAAACCTTCGATTTCGGCCTATTTTCGAGCCAAAAATGTCGTCTTCTGCCTTGAGAATGCCGATTATCGCTTCGGAAACGCTGCTCTCGCGTGTCCCGGTGATCGCATTCTCCCGGCTTTGCCCACAGGCTGTGAACTCGCAGGCGTGGAATAGCCGTTCATGCGATTGCCCTGGGAGGTGACCCAAATCACGCTTTACTGAGTTCCAAACGGGGTATACCGTAGTTCCATGTGTCTGGCGATTCCAGGAAGAGTGGAAGAAATCTCCATCGAGGGAACCCTCCGGGTGGGGCGAGTCAACTTTGGCGGAGTGGTCAAGCGGGTTTGCCTGGACTACGTACCTGAAGTTGAGGTTGGCGACTATACCATTGTCCACGTTGGGTTTGCGCTATCCAAGATTGACGAAGAAAGCGCCGAGAAGACCTTGGCCCTGTTCCGCGAAATGGGCATGCTGGATGAAGAATTGGCCACCGAAGAAGAGGCCTTCGCGCGGGCTGCTGCTGCCCCGCAATCGTCCTGCCCAGACGGTAGCTGCGCCCCCGATTCAAAGTTAACTTAGAAGCAAATCGAGATCCGGGTTCCCTGGGTCTCAATAGCCAAATCTGGGGCACCTGCTCTTGATGCTGTCCACAGAGGAGTCCTCCCATGAAGTACCTTACCGAGTTCAGGAACGGCGAGATCGCGCAGCGAATTGCCCGCGAAATTCACCAGGTTGCCACGCGGCCGTGGAAGATCATGGAGGTCTGCGGAGGGCAGACGCACTCGATCATAAGAAACGGCATTGACCAGATGCTGCCGGCCGGCATCGAGATGATTCACGGGCCGGGATGCCCGGTTTGTGTTACCCCTTTGGAATTGATTGACAAGGCGCTGGCGATTGCCGCCCAGCCCGGGGTGGTTTTCTGTTCGTTCGGCGACATGCTACGAGTTCCGGGCACCGAGGGCGACTTATTTCAGGTCAAGGGCGCGGGCGGCGACGTGCGCGTGGTGTATTCGCCTCTGGACGCCGTCGAGCTTGCGGCCAAGAACCCGGAGAAGCAGGTGGTGTTCTTCGGCGTGGGGTTCGAGACCACGGGCCCCGCCAACGCCATGAGCGTGCATCTGGCCAAGCGGAGGGGGATCAAGAACTTCTCGCTGCTTGTGTCCCATGTTCTGGTTCCGCCGGCCATCGAGGCCATCATGAATTCTCCCGGCAACCTGGTGCAGGCGTTTCTTTTGGCCGGGCACGTATGCAGCGTAATGGGTTACTGGGAGTATCCGCCACTGGCCGCCAAGTACAAGATACCCCTGGTGGTTACAGGTTTCGAGCCGCTGGACCTGCTGGATGGAATCCGGCGGGCTGTGATTCAGTTGGAGGCCGGGCAGTATGAGGTGGAAAACGCCTACGAGCGGATCGTCACCTTCGATGGCAACCAGGCCGCGCAGAAGCTGCTGGCTGAGGTTTTCGACGTGACGGACCGGGCTTGGCGCGGAATCGGCGTGATCCCCAGGAGCGGCTGGCGACTCAGCGAGGCGTATCGGGAATATGACGCCGAGGAGCGGTTCCACATCACCGGGATTCACACCGAGGAGTCGCCGCTGTGCCGGTCCGGCGACGTGCTGCGTGGGATCATCAAGCCGGCCGAGTGCGCGGCATTTGGCAAGGAGTGCACGCCCCGGCATCCGCTGGGTGCAACCATGGTTTCCAGCGAGGGCGCATGTGCCGCTTACTATAACTATGGCCGGTTCATTTCGGCGGAAGAGCTGGCCGGGGCCGGTGCGGCATTTTCGGGGGTAAGTCTGGCTGGAGCGGCAAATGACTGAGATCGCGAACGCGGGGCCGATGGATTCATCAAAGACGGCGCCGGATTTCTCCAATTGGAGCTGCCCGCTCCCGCTGGTTGGCTATCCCAGCATTGTGATGGGCCACGGGGGCGGCGGCAAGCTGGGCAACGAATTGGTCGAACACCTGTTTTTGCCCGCCTTCCGCAATGCGGCTCTGGAAAATCTGGGAGACGCAGCGGTGCTTGAGTTGGCAAGCGGACGGCTGGCCATGAGTACCGACTCGTTTGTAGTGCAGCCCTTGTTTTTCCCCGGCGGCTCGATTGGCGAACTGGCGGTGAATGGGACTGTGAATGACTTGGCGGTTTCCGGAGCGGAGCCCAAGTATCTCAGCGCCAGTTTTATTCTCGAGGAGGGATTTCCGCTGGTGCAGCTTGCTGCCATCGTTGCGAGCATGGCCGCGGCCGCGGCCACTGCCGGCGTCCAGATCGTTACCGGCGACACCAAGGTCGTCGAGCGGGGCCACGGGGACGGCTGCTACATCAATACGGCAGGAATCGGCGTGCTGCGGGCGGGGGTTCACGTGGGCCCGCACCGCGCTAAGGCGGGCGACGCGATCCTGGTTTCGGGCACAATCGGCGACCACGGCATGGCGATTATGAGCGTGCGCGAGGGCCTGGAATTCGAGAGCCAGATCCGCTCCGACTGCGCGGCGCTGAACGGGCTGATCGCCGAGGTGCTGGAGTCGGCGGGGCTGGCAGTTCACGCCATGCGCGACCCTACGCGCGGCGGCCTGGCCTCCACGCTGAATGAGATTGCAAATTCATCCGGTGTGGGCATCGAGATCGACGAGGCGAGTTTGCCGGTGCGAACGGAGGTGCAATCGGCTTGCGACCTGCTGGGGTTGGATCCGGTTTACGTGGCCAACGAGGGTAAGGTGGTCTTTTTTGTGGCACCCGAGGCCGCGCCGCAGGTGCTGAGTGTGTTGCGCGCGCATCCGCTTGGCCGCGATGCCGCCCGCATCGGCCATGTGACCACGCAACATCCGCGCATGTTGGTGGCGCGCACGGGACTGGGAGCCAATCGCGTAATTCCCACGCAAATTGGCGAGCAATTGCCGCGGATTTGCTAACTCGCCGGAAATGCTGGGTGCCCCATCCTTGCGACGTTCTTGTTTTTGTCGCAAGGGTGGGATACCTCGAACTGTTTTTTATCCTCTCGTCGCTGTAACTTCGATAACTTCCACCGGTCCTCCCACGGGGAACTTGACCGGTACGCCCCGTGTCCAATCGGGGTTTGCAAAAACACCAAGATCCTTGCCACTTATCACCGAGTGCAACTTATAACTTCCCGGCGGCAGCAAGGGTAACTTCACTGTAGCTTCAGCTATCTGGGACTTATTCCGGAAAAGCGCAATGACCCCATTGCCGCTGCGCTCCAATCGGGCGAATCCATCCCAGGCGGAGGGTGTGGACTGTAGCCAACTGCCCAGCGGGAAGAAGCTCTCGCTGATCTTTGTACTCTTTCTCAGTTTGCTGAACCAACTGATCTTCTCGTGATACCACTTGCGGTCGGCGGCGCTCAGCTTGCGAAGGTCGCCGCATAACAGGGGCGCCGATCCGATGGCCGTGGCAAAAGCTTCCTGAATCGTTGGCAGGTCGGCGTGCAGATTGCCGATCAGCATGCTTTCGACCGGCATGGAGGCCGCGCGCTGATAGAGTAACTGGCGCGCCTGCAGCGGACCGGCTGAATCCGGCTCCCGGTCGTCCACATTGCTCATCCAGTCAAGGTCGCCGGCTGCAAGCAGGCCTGCGTCGATAATATGTTTTTGACCCCATAACTCGAAGGTCAAATCGAGAAGCACCTCGGGATGCTTTTCATAAACCTTCGCGGTCACATAGGAGATGCCTTCATAGATCAGATTGAGCGATTCCGCCCAGTTGCCATGATCGTGCCCTTTTGCCCAGCAGCCCGGCGCCTCGCCGTACGCATTGAAGATGGTGGTCAGATCGAGCTTGACATAGGCAAGCTTGAAGCGCTCGATGGCATCGATGATGCGGGTGGCGGCGGTGTCTCGATACGCGGAGGCCATGCACATGACGGCCATCTGGCCGGCCATGGTCCCGGTGGTCTTGAGCTTGCCTTCCTGGGTGAGCGAAGCCCATTCCGGGTGGCTGCGGTAAACATCGGTCGAGGTCGCGATGGCCGCAATCGGAATCCACAAACCCAGCCTCATGCCTTTGCTTTCGAGGGTATCGAGGATGGGTTGCAGTCCTTGCGGAAACGCCGTCAGATTCACCCTGTTCTCGCCGTAGTCCTGTTGCCAGCCGTCGTCGATGGTGAAAATATCCATGCCCATCGCGCTGGCCGCGTCAATCAGTTCCATCGTCGTTGCGTGATTGATTCCCCGCTCGAACGGCTCCCAGGTGTTGTAAATCCACGGCGGCCCTTGCCGGTCCACGCGCCGCATTAGCACTTGGGCGGTGTAGGACGGCAGCAGCCAGTGCGGGTCATTGAACCCGTCGCCATTGCGATAGGTCACCAGCGAGACATTCGCGGTTGTGAATTCCTCGCCGCTTGCGAGAGCGCGCTCGAAGGGCATCAGGTCGGTGTCATAGAGGACGCCGATGCCGACGCTGTCCGCACCGTCCCAGCCCCCGATCTCCGTTCGCTTCATATATCCGGGGACTTCGCTGATGATAGCAATGCCGTCGCCTGTTCGGCCGTTGGCGACCAGCAAGCCGGCATCTTCCGACCGGCCGGTATAGAAAATCTCGCGAGGAATGGTTCCGTATTGAGTTAGAAGAGTGGTTTCGTTCGCCGGCCCGAGATTGACTCCGATGGCCTCGATATTGAGGTGAGAAAGATGGAGTGGTGCGGCCCCGCTATTGCGCAAAACAAGGTGCTTGCGGATTGCCGGATGACCGTTATACACGCTGTAAACAACGGAGACTTCAAGAGGGAGGTCCTTGTGGCGCAGCCTTATGGTCAGCGACTTTCCATTCGGCAGAGCGGTCTCCGCGCCGCCAAGCAGGTGGAAGGCTGCGCTTGAGCCGGCGCAGTTTTGTCCGTTGCACTGGAAAGAAAATTCGACGGGCCTGCCCCAGCGCATCTTTCCCGGCCGGATGAATTCTGTATTTGTTGACAGGTCGGACAATTGCTCCGTGGACAACCCGGCTTTGGGCTGGAAGGCGAGGACCCTCTTGATCAGATCGTTGCCAATGGTCCAGGTCTTGGTACCTTCGGCGTCGGCCGTTGTTTCGCTGAAGGCCCAAGGCGCGCACGCACAGCCCGTCGCCATCAGCAATCCATTTTGAATCAGTTTTCTTCTGCTCACCAAATTCCGCGCGGCATTTCTCATCGCAGCCCACCAACCTCTCAATGATTCGTTGAGCCAGAATGCTATCACAGCGGCTGGAAGAAGCGTTTTGGATGGGAAAGCGGCGTATTTGCAGTGTTTCAGGACAGTGCCAAGTACCTTGGTGATTGGCTAATTCGAATAACTCGAAAATTCCGCTAAAGCTTTTCAGGTTTCGCCCCTACATTAGAAACAGCCAAGACTGCGGAGACCCTTCGATACCTGATCGTGTTCCCCCTTCTGGCCGGAGACCCCCAACTTGTTTCGAACCCATCTGCTTCTAGCCGGAGCGCTCGCGCTCACGGCAGTGAATTCGTGTGCTTTGGCGCAGGCGCCTGCCGCCCGGTTGAGGAAGCCGATCGACGAGGCGCAGGTTGTCACGCCGGCAGGGAATGTGCATCCGCAGGCGCGAGCGGAATTTGATTTGGGCGCGGTGGGTGGGGAGACACGGTTGGATCGGATTCTGCTTTTTCTCAAGCCTTCGGCCGCGCAGCAAGCGGCGCTCGATGCGCTGGTGGAAGCGCAGCACAATCCCAAGTCGCCGCTGTTTCATTACTGGCTCACACCTGACGAATACGCGGTGCGGTTTGGCATCCCCGCACAGGATGTGGCGAAGATCGCCGGGTGGCTTGAAGGGCATGGATTCAGCGTGGAACACAATTTGGCCGGCAGCCGCGTCATGGTTTTTTCGGGAACGGCGGACCAGGTTGCCGAGACGTTCCACACGGGCATGCACCGCTACAGGCTGAATGGCGCGCTACACCTGGCGAATACGCAGGACCCACAGATTCCGGCAGCGCTGGCGGGGGTGGTGGGCGGGATTGTCTCGCTGCATGACTTTCGGCGTGTTGCGGCGATTTCTTCGCATAAGCCCCTGGGAGCGCGGGCGCAATGGAACCTCTACGGATCGCACTACATGTACCCGGCGGATTACGCTGCAATTTACAATCTAAACCCGCTTTACGACGCAGGGACTGCCGGGGCTGGGGTATCGATCGCGATTGCGGGGCGGAGCAATATCGACCTGAGCGATGTTGCGGCTTTTCGAACTGCCTCGGGGCTCAGCGCCAAGGAACCTCAGGTGATTCTGGCCGGCGCCGATCCGGGGCTGGTGGCGGGCGACCAGGATGAAGCGACGCTGGACGTGGAATGGTCAGGAGCGGTGGCTACGGAGGCCACCGTCAAGCTGGTGGCCGCCAAATCCACGGCGACCAGCGACGGCGTTGACCTGGCGGCTGCTTATATCGTGAGCCATGCGCTGGCACAGGTCGTCAGCGTGAGTTATGGGAATTGCGAAGCTGCGATGGGCGCTACCGAGTTGGCTTTTTACAACAGCCTCTGGGAACAGGCGACGAGCCAGGGGATGAGCGTGTTTGTGGCCTCGGGAGATTCGGGCGCGGCGGGGTGCGATGTGGGCTCGTCAGCCAAGGGAACGGAGGCCGCGGTGAATGGGCTGTGCAGTTCGCCGTACTCCACTTGCGTGGGGGGGACGGAGTTCGACGAAGGCTCGAATGACGGCCAGTACTGGAAGCCAACGAACGGTCCGGGCCAGGGCTCCGCGACCGGCTATATCCCGGAGACTGTATGGAACGAGAGTGCGGCAAACGGCGGCTACGGGTTGTGGGCCTCGGGCGGCGGCGTCAGCAGCGTTTATGCACAGCCTGTTTGGCAACAGGCCGTAAGCGGGGCGGCTGCGGCCAATGGGATGAGAGCGGTGCCCGATGTATCCATGTCGGCCGCCGGGCATGACGGATACATCATCTACGAAAACGGCTCAAACTGGATTGTGTCCGGCACTTCGGCCGCGGCGCCGTCTTTGGCTGGTGTGATGGCCATGGTGGTCGAGTCCAAAGGGGGCGTGGGGCAGGGGAACCCCAACGTCTCGTTTTACGGTTTGGCGAGTGCGGGTAACAGCCCATTCCACACAACGCAGGCGGGGAACAATGGCGTTCCCGGCGTCGCAGGTTTCACGGCGAGCGGGGTGAGCTACAACCTGGCCACCGGGTTGGGATCGGTGGACGGGGCATTGCTTGTGAAGGAATGGGGAGCGGCCGTGGCGCCGGTTCCGACGCTGAGCCTGGCGGTCGAATCCAACTCGGCCGCGGTGTACCAGCGGGGGTCCACAACAATCAGCCTCAACGCGAGTACCGGCGGGTCGTTCTCCGGGGCAGTGACGCTGAGCGCGGCTGGGCTTCCGTCGGGAGTACTGGCAACTTTCAGCGGCAGTCCTGTGAACTCAGGGACCGGATGGGCCATGCTTACGTTGACTGCGGCTCCGAATGCCGAGGTTGGCGGAGCGCCAGTTATCATATCGGCCAAAGGCGACGGCTTGACAGCGACTCAGATCATACAGGTGCAGGTAAGGCCATTCCCGTTCCGCACAAGGAGGCGGGTTCTTCCTATCCATTTTCCCGTCAAGCCGCCACTGGGTTAGAGCGAAATCGGTTCGCGCAAAATCAGTCCAAGAGGGCAAACGCCTTCTCAATGCGGGAGGGGAGTTCGGTTGGCGCGTCGGGAATGTTCTGGCTGATTTCCAAAACAGCGGCAGGCTGTGCGGGCAGGGCTGTCAAAGCAGCAATCGTAGCGGGCCATTCGATGGTTCCGTCTCCTGGCCATAGATGCTCGTCCTTGAGCCCGTGATTGTCATGCATGTGCACCGAAGCGATGCGGTCGCCAAATGTGGCGATGGCATCGGCAACCCCAACGGTCATGTGCGCATGGCCCAAATCCAGGCAAACTCCAACCTGGTCCAGGTGGCTGGTTTGGAGGATGACCATAAGGTGCTCGGGTGTCGTTGCCTCACTCAGCAGGTTCTCCACCAGCAAACGCACGCCCAAGGGAGCGGCAAACGCGCCCAGATGCTCGAGCGCAATGGCCGCATAATCCATGGTTCTCGGGGACCAAGCGTCGGTTCGCTCGCCGAGATGCACAACCAGGTTGCGAAAGGGGATATGCTCGGCGGTCTCGATGGCCCGCTTGATCTCGTCCATAGCGTCGATGCGGCGGGCTTTCTCAGGATGCAGCAGGTTGACCCCCGGCGCGCCGGCGCGACCCATTTCGCGGTCCGGGTAAAGCGGCGCGTGCATCGACCAAACCTGGAGCTGGTTGGAACGAAACCAGCCGGCCAACTCTGCGACATGATCGCGGCTGGCGTAATCGAAGTGCTGGCGGGCGGCAAATATTTCGATTCCCTGCGCTCCGGACCGGGCGGCAAGCTCCATCAACCCTGGCTGCAGACGCTGGTTCAGAAACAGGTGTGTCGACAAGACTCGCAGCATGTGAATTGGCCCCCTGCCCGGCGCGAACAGCTTACAAACCGGACGCTTTACTCATTTTCGCATTTTTGCAACTACTCAAGGGCAATCGGATGTTGTGCAACGAGGTGCATTGGCGCTGCAATCGACTCGCACCGCACGGCTGGACCTTCTGCGTTGAAGGTGGAACAAGCCATGATTCGACATGGTGAAAGTCAAACAGGGAATGGAGCCCGCCGATCAATCCCCACTCATGCCGATTGATGCAATGTACGGTATTTGCGACTTATACTTAGTTAGAAGCCTGGTTCGCTTCTAATTACTCCGATGGACGGCATTGAGAAAATTCGGTTCGATCCCGCCGCCTTCCTGACACAGTCCGGCCTGAAGAGGGAGGTTGTCGGACTGAAGCCGAAGGCGACGCTCTTTTCTCAGGGAGATGCCGCCGATTCCGTCTTTTATATACAAAGCGGACGAGTCAAACTGACCGTCACTTCGCAAAGCGGCAAGGAAGCCACAATCGCAATACTCTCCGTGGGTGACTTTGTTGGAGAGGATTCCATTGCGGAGACGGATGGTTTTCGCGCCGCCACGGCTACGGCTGTCACCCTCAGCATGGTGCTCAAAATACGGCGAACCGAGATGCTCCGCGCGGTCCACGAGGAACACGCCTTCTCCGACCTGTTTCTGAAGTTTCTTCTGGCTCGGAGCATACGAACGCAGGCGGATATTGTCGATCAGCTCTTCAATTCCTGTGAGAAACGGCTGGCGCGGATTCTGCTCCTCATGGCCGATTTCGACGCGTCGGAAAAGGAGGAATCGGTGATCCCCAAGATCTCCCAGGAGACGCTGGCGGAGATGATCGGGACGACGCGTTCGCGGGTCAGCTTCTTCATGAACAGCTTTCGCAAGCGCGGGTTTATCGAGTACAACGGCCGCATCCGCATCAAGAAATCACTCCTCAGCGTGGTTCTCCAGGACTGAGCGATTGGTGCCGGCTTGCAGGATTGCGATTCAAGAATCAGCGAAAAAAGCGGTGTTTTTGGCTCAAAACGGGCTGAAACTCGGGGTCTTGTTTACCGATCAGTTAGTATGTAAAATTTACAAGTTACTGATTCCTTGTCAGTTATCAGCGCTACCGGTTTGAAAAACGGGCCTCTGGAGGGGAGGGGGGGTGGGGGGTACGCGGAAGTTCGCTTTTTTTTCGCCTGCGGAGGGGTAACGTACGGCCTTTGAGTGCGCCGGGGGCGGGATGGGTTTTAGTGAGTTGAGTTCCGTATGCGATTTGGTCATCGTCGGCATTCCTATAGATAGTGTGCGCCAGGTGAGCTTAATTATCGGCAAATGGGTATGGGGGAGATTGNNGAGCTTTGAGGTATCCCACCCTTGCTCTCCCGACGACGAAGACCTGTCGTTGGGGACCCCGATGCGACAAAACTACTGGACGCAGGTTCCCTTCGGCGAGCCACAGGGCAGGCTTTCGACTCCGCCGCAGTCGGGTGCGGCACGAATGCCCTGCTTAAATTGACACTGCGGCGTGTTCTTCGAGGTTCCGATGCACGTGGTACCTATTCTTCCCAGCCGCCTTCGCTTGGTACATAGCTGCATCGGCGCATTGCAGCAACTTCTCTGCATCGTTGGTCTCATCGGGAGAGGTACAGACTCCGATGCTAACCGAGATATTCACCGTGGTGTTATCGACGTCTATCGGTTCTGAGATCGCAGACACAATCTTGCCCGCGATGGACTCGGCTTCCGCGGCCAGGTGCAGGTCAGGAAGCATGACGATGAACTCGTCGCCTCCAAGCCGCGCAACCGTATCGGTCTCGCGAACGGCACGGCGAAGGCGCGCTGCCACTTCGCACAGCACGATGTCGCCGGCGTGATGCCCTAGGGTATCATTCACTTCTTTGAATCCGTCCAGATCGACCATGAGCAGTCCCAAAGTGGAGTCGAAGCGACCGGCCCGCTTCAGGGAGATGCTGAGGCGATCATTGAGCAGAAACCGGTTGGGCAAGCCCGTGAGCACGTCGTGTTGCGACAGGTGCCGCAGGCGTTCTTCGCTCAACCGGATGGCTTGGGTCTGCTGCTCCACGCGTCGCCGCAACACAAAAATCCACGCGAAAGCGGCAAAGGCAAAGGCTCCCACAATGGAGAGGACCACGAGCGCATGGCCGGGTGTCCACCACGATGGAGCGTGAAGAACGGCAACGTCGTCAAGGGAGCGGAGCAGGATGCTGACTGAACCCGGTTGAACCGATCCCGACCCCTGCCCGGTGGTCTTTGGATCCATTCGGACACTGCAGATTCCGGTGACCCGGATTGTGCTGCCCTCTTTCCAAGGAAGCACTCCGCTTCCTCCGGCATCTTTGGGGAGAACGGCCGAAAAGAGAAACTCGCCGGAACGCAACATGAGCGTCAGGTCAACCGCCGCGCGGTCCTGACCGATCAGCTCTCCCTCGATCTGAACCAGCTCCTGATCGTGATCCCCGCGAAACGCCTGCTGGATGCTGACCGGCGCGGCGGTCGGAGGCGCGTTTCCCTCCGTGGCACGGAAGGAAGCATTATCAAGCGTAGCTTTGAATTCGCTGATGCCCGGAAAGCCGACCACATCTACCATCTGGCCGATCCTCACATGATCGGGTTTCGGGCTCTGCATGCAGACGCCGTCTGACGATTCCTGTATGCACAACATCCGGCCTGGCCAGTACAGGGTCACTCTGCCCCGGATATGCGCGCGGTGCCGCAGGACCACCCCCGGGGAGAACCAAAGCAGTTGAGGAACCGGGATAGCCGGAATGGCATATGGATCAGGCGGGGCTTGTTGCGCCACTTTGACTACGTTCAATGACGAAAACAGGATGCGGGCACCGACCATCTGCCGATTGCGATTGAATACCGGAACTGCGTTTCCGCGGATCTGAACGGCGGCATCGACCAGTGAGTCGTAATTCGCCTTCGGTTCCAGTGGAGCAGTAGCCGCAATTGTTCCGCCAACAGTGGAAAGTTCAATGGTCACATTCATGGCTTGCAGTCGCACGGAGTGGACAATGCCCTCGATCTCAACCCATTGACCATCCTGACTCCCGGAAAGCAGTTCGGCCATCGTTGGTCGCGCAGCGTCCTGAGGAAGGCGCGATTCTCCGATAACCTTCACGCTCCCACGAAGGATCACTGGCGCGTAGTCTCCTGTCCCGCTGATTCCGGTAACTTCCACGAATGTCCCGGCGCTCAAAGGAAGAATCGGACGGGGAGGAAGTCCGATGAATATGCTGCCAGAGGAGTCATGGACGAAAAGTGCTGCATGTCTGGGATCAACATTGGGATCGTAATAGGTAACAACGCCGCGAATCCGAACGGGATAGCCACGCGCTGCTTCTTCAAGAGAAATATCGTGGACTTCATGCGCCGCGGTGAGGGTACGCAAGGGTCGCGCAGGCGTGCTTGCCAATTGTGCCGTGGCCACACTGCATACCAGAGTTAGGCCACAGAAGGCGGCGATAGAACGCAGGAACCGCATTCGGCTCCTCCCTGAGCGAAGCGATATAGCGGTAAGCGCGCAAACTCCGACGCGCTTGCAGAATGGGCCCCAGAACGCAACATCTATTTCCGCGTAGCGATCTTATTATCGGCGATTTACCGAATTAAGTTGAGCAGAAAGCACTTTAAATTGGTGGGCGCAGGAGCGAACGGGCAATGAATAGGTTTAGGTCGATCTTTGGCGGAGGATTCGTAAGGCCAATCTTATCTGGGCGCTGTGAGAGTCTCGACGGGCACCGGCATGTGTGGCGGCATTCAAGTCAGCCAGTCCCCTTTTGCGGTGTCCCCCCTGCTTGGCAGATGGGTCTTATTCCTTAAATGGCGTGCGAGCCCGCGACTCAGAGGAATGCAGGCTCGCACACCGCGACGCAAGACGGGGAATTGCCCAAGTAGAAGCCGCAAGTCTGTGAAGAAAATCCAGGGCAAACTACGCGGATTCCCACAACGGTAACTGCAACTTGAGCCCAGTATGCGGAGCGGCGGGGGCCGTTCCGTTCCTGCCACAGTGGCTGCGAAAAGTAGCCTATCTGTGACGGGACCAATATAACTCTGAAAGTGCTTTGGGGGCAATTTTTGAAAAGGCAATCCCTCGGGGGCTGAACAGGCTGCGGAGAAAGGGGCTGATTCCAAGGGAAATGGCTCAAGAGCGTCCAGCAGGGGCTAACGCCCATTGATTTGATTGGCTTTATTGGCATCCTTCGACTGCGCTCAGGACAGGCTAGAAGTCGTGCCCTAAAGAACTGGGTTCAAGTTGATATGTGAGTTGAACAATCCAAATTGTAAGTGAGAAGAAAGTCTTTGAACAAAAGCAGCGAGTTAGCCCCCGCTAACGCGGGGTTGGCGAGTTGGCAAGTTAGCGGGCAGCAGGGATCGGCGCAGTTTCATTCCCTTGTGGTCGGCAAAGCTGATTTTGTGCGGAGGTCGAAACCCCCGCCCCCTCCGAATTTAGTGAATCAGTAGCCGGCGGCTTTGCCGTAGTGGCTGCGGTGATCCTGGCCGCCTTCAAGCTCTCCGGTTTTGGGGTCGATGGCGATGCATTCGCCGTTGGACCAGTGGCCGTCGTTGAAGCTGAGCGTATAGCCGAGTGCGCGCAGGCCTGAGGTGGCTTCGGGAGAAAACCCCGGCTCAAGGTAGAGGGTGTCGGGAAGGTACTGATGGTGGAAGCGAGGGGCGTCGACAGCTTGCTGGATATTGAGGCCGCCCTCGGCTGCGGACAGGAAAATGTTGCCCACCGTGGTGATGATGCGCGCTCCGCCGGGCGAGCCCAAAACGTAGCGCAGCTTGCCGTTTTCGAGCACGATGGTGGGGGTCATTGAACTCAATGGGCGCTTGAGGGGACCGATGGCATTGGCCGGTCCTTGCAGGAGGCCAAACATGTTGGGCACGCCCAACTTCACGGCGAAATCATCCATCTCATCGTTGAGCAGAAAGCCCAGCGAGCCGGAAGTGACGCGAGACCCAAAGGCGTCGTTGAGCGTGGTGGTAACGGCTACGGCATTCCCCTCGCTATCCACAACGGAATAGTGGGTTGTATCGCTGGATTCAATGCGGCGGCCGGCGGTTTTTGGCGGGGGCGGCAGAAATCCATCCGGCCGGTGGAGCGATTGACTGGGGGAGGCTGCATCGGCCACGATGCTGCGCCGCCAACCGTCGGCATACTTTTTCGCGGTCAGCTCGGCCGTGGGAATGTGGTTGAAGTCCGGGTCGCCGAGATAGTCCGCGCGATCCATATAGGCGCGGCGGAAGGCTTCGACGATCAAGTGTATCGACGCGGCTGTGCGGTCGCCGAGACGGTCGAGATTGTATCCCTCGAGAATGTTGAGCGCGCTGACAAGGACGATTCCGCCAGAGGAAGGGGGCGGAGCGCTGAGGATGGTGAAGCCGCGAAAGCTGCCGGAAGTCGGCTTGCGCTCGACCACGGTGTAGCGCGCCAGGTCTTCAAGGGTGATGAGCGCGCCCCCCTTGCGAAGGTCCTCGACGAGTTCCTGCGCCATTTTGCCCTGGTAAAAGTCCCGGGGGTCGGCGGCGATGCGTTCCAGGGTGCGGGCCAGCTCCGGCTGCTTGAATTTTTCGCCTGCTTCGTAGTGCCGGCCGCCGCGCTGGAAGATGCGTTTCGAGTCAGGGAAGTTGGCGAGGTCGGGGTCTTGGAGTTCCTGGGCCTCTTCTGCTGTGAGCTCGAAGCCGTGGGCGGCGAGTTGGATGGCCGGAGCCATTACCCGCTTTAGGCCCAGCCTGCCGTAGTGGTGCTCAGAATAGACTAGGCCGGCAACCGAGCCCGGGGTCGCGATGGACCGGTAGCCGATGACGCTGGCGTCGGGAATGACGTTGCCTTTCACGTCCTGGTACATGGTTTCAGTGGCGGCCAGGGGGGCGGTTTCGCGGAAATCGATGAAGGTAGTTTTGCCGTCGTGGGTGCGCAAAAGCAGGAAGCCGCCTCCGCCCAGGTTGCCGGCGATGGGGTGCACCACGGCCAGGGCAAAACCGGTGGCTACAGCGGCGTCCACGGCGTTTCCGCCCTGGCGAAGTATGTCGAGGCCGGCGTCCGATGCGAGGTGGTGGACGCTGACCACCATCCCATGGCGCGCCCTTGCAGGTTGGTCGCCGGAATAGGAAATCACGTCCTTCGTACCCTCCTGAACGGCAGAGACGGATGGAATGCAGACCGAGGCGCCGATCGCAGCCGCCAGAACGGGGAAAAAAGGCCGTCGATTCATGGTGTGGAGACAGGATACCGCGAAACCGGTTGTGACGGGGTCAAGCAAATTTGCTGTCCAGGACTTGTCGGAGATGCTATTTGGTGGAATATGATTTACTGATGTCTTCCCTAAAAGGCCGGGCCCTGATTTTGGCAGTCGTTTTCGTTTCGACAGCTGTAGCAATCCGGCCGGAAAATGCGAATACCAGTGCACCCGTGGCGATGACCTCCGCGCAGGTCGTTGAGCAGATGCGGCAGCACAACCAGATCCGTGCCGACGGGTTGAAGAAGTACAAGGAACTGCGCCACTACAAAGTGGAATACACGGGATTGACGACCCTGTCGGCCGAAATGGAGGTCGAGGTCAGCTTCGACGCATTGTCGGGCAAGACCTTTCGCATCAAGACACAAAGCGGCTCCAAGCTGCTTTGCGACCGGGTTCTGAAGCGGCTGGTGGAGAGCGAGAACGAAGCCTGGAAGGACCAGAAGTCGACGGCTCTGACCGCGGCGAATTACCGGTTTGAGAGCGCGGGAAGCGAGAGCGTGGCAGGGCGGCCCGCCTACATTTTGAAGGTGGAACCTCTGATTGCGAGCAAGTTCCTCTATAGCGGCAAGATTTGGGTGGACGCGGCGGACTTTGCGGTGGCCAAGATCGAGGCGGAGCCGTCGAAGAGCCCATCCTTCTGGATCAAGAGCACACTGATCCACCATACCTACTCGAAGACGGGCGACTTCTGGCTGCCTGAGCGGAATCGGAGCGAGACGAGGGTGCGGCTGGGCGGCCTAGCGGTACTCACCATCGACTACGGGACATATCAGCTTGTTGCGCCGATTGTGGCGGATGCTTTGCCGGCGGGATTGCGGCAGTAGCTATGGCAGCAATTTACGGATCGTGAACAGGGTCGCGGCTTTAGCGAGTTTCCTGGCTCGAAATCGCAGACTTGGGTGGGGCGGGTCCGGCGCGGGGCTGAAAGAAATGTACTGTTGGCGGCGGGCATTCTCGTACTGCTCGACGAGTTGGAGGGTGGCGGTCTTCCAACTGTGCTGCGAAGCATGCTCGCGGGCCGATTTGGCGATGGCGGCCGTCTTCGCAGGAGAGCGCAGTAGGGCCTGAATAGCGGCCAGCGCCTGATTTCCTTCGTCATAAAGAAAACCACTCACGCCATCGTCAATCAATTCCGGAATCCCCCCGGCGCGGACCGCCACCACCGGCAGGCCCGACGACATGGCTTCAAGAACCACCAGGCCCAGGGTTTCAGTGCGCGACGGCATGACGAAGATGTCGCTCGAGGCGAATGCGGCGGCCAGTTCCTCTCCGTGCAGGAAGCCGGGCATGAAGACGGGCAGGCCGGCGAAGTGGTGGGCCAGGGATTTGTGGTGCGGCCCGTCGCCTACCAGCGCCAGGCGCGCATTGGGAATGGCTTGAAGGATCGGCTTCAGGCTTTCCATGTCTTTTTCCGCGGAGAGGCGGCCAACACAGAGCAGCAAGGGGCACTCGGGATGGCCCGCGGTGAGGCGCGCGCGCATTTGGGCGGAACGGCGGCTGGGATGAAAGAGATCGGCGTCTACCCCGCCAGGCCACAGTTCGACTCTCTGAATCCCATGCTCACGGAATTCGCGAACCATGACGTCGGAGGTGCAGAGGTTGATGCTGGCGCGGTTATGGCGAAGGCGAAGCAGCGGCCAGACGTAAGGTTCAATGAACGCCAAGTGATAGTAGGCGAGGTATTTGGGAAGGTCCGTGTGATAGGAGACCACGAGGGGCAGATGGAGATTGCCGCCGTTCTTGCCGCCTCCGTAGTAGAGCCCGGCGATACCCAGGAGGGCCGGCTCCGCGCAGTGGATGATATCCGGCTGGAACTCGAGCATCGCCTGGCGCATGGAGGCGCGGGGGAAGGAGAGGCGCAGGTCAGGGTAAAGGGGAAATGCGTGGCTCTTCATGCCGACGATGCGGGATTGTCCGAAGCGATCGACGCCGCCTTCGGGGGCAAAAATAAGCACTTCGTGGCCCAGGGCGTTGAGCTGTTTCACTGTCTGGCTGAGGGTAGTGACGATTCCGTCGACTTTGGGAATAAAGGTTTCGGTGAAGAGCGCTATTCGCATGGGCCGTGCCGGGGACTCTTTTCACAGGATTCGAACCGAGCCTATCACGGCGGCGGTGGGGCTGGCTTGCTGAAAGCGCGGTGTTGGCCGGGCTTCCGTTTGGGCCCGGCTATGATACCGTTGCAATACGGCGTCCCTGAGCCGGGCCCGGTATTTTTAGGGTTGCTTTGTAGGGTCTGGACCAAATACGTCTGCCGGTGGTCTTCCGTGATTGGAAATGAAGACCGCAATCGAGCTTGTCGGAATGTGCCGACGGTAAAGCTTGTCGGCGATTCTGTGGGAATCAGGGGCGAAGTGCGAACATCGAGAATGTCCCAGCAGCCGGAAAAACCATCCACTTCGTTCTCTGCGAGTCAGGCTTCCGGGCCCGGGCCCACTCATGCGTCCGCGACCCGGGAGGTGGCTGGATCCGCGTCTGAAGGTACCCCGCTAGACGCCAAGCCTCTGCCGCCGCGCATTCCGCGATGGCTGGAAAGCGCTGAGTTGTTTTTGCGGGTATTGCTGCGCATGTACATTGGCCTGGCCATCTGCTATGCGCCGTGGTCAGGACGAATCCTGACTTTTCTTCCCTGGTCGCGTGTTTTGTGGGACGAAAACCCCCTGTTCGTTCAATTTCCGATGCTGGCAGTCTATGCATCCAACGGAGCAGTACGGGGCGTGGTCTCGGGGCTCGGCCTCTTGAACCTGTGGATTGCGTTTCACGACGCCATGCGCCACCGGGACGGATAAGCGATGAAAGACGAAGAACCAGGGATAGAACAGGGAATAGCCACCCCAGCGACCAAAGACCGCACGCCTGAGATCCCGGGTAAATACCCTGCCGCGCTTCCCGGCAATGGGCAACCGCCGCCCCTGGAACGCGCTCCCCTGGCCTACGAAAACCCAGCCTTTCTGAATTGCGCCGACGGCCGCCTCATCCGCATTATGGCGGAATACCTGGAGCCTTTGGCGCGGTTCCGGCGGGAGCAGATTCAAGATACCGTGGTATTTTTCGGCTCGGCCCGGTTTCATGGGCGGGAGGAGGCGGATCACGCCCTGGAACTGCTTGACAACACAGGGTCGAGCCAAAGGGCCCCCAGCCACGAGCAGCCGGCGAGCATCCCGCAAATTGTTGAGGGCACTGCTTCGAATTTGCAACGCAAGCGCGCCGTTGCGGCAGTGGAAATGGCCCGCTATTACGAAGATGCGCGGCGACTGGCCGGGCTTTTGACACACTGGGCGCAGCGGATTCCTTCGCGCCGGCACCGTTTCGTGGTTACTTCCGGCGGCGGCCCCGGTATTATGGAGGCGGCCAACCGCGGCGCCTACGAGGCTGGCGGCAAGACCATCGGACTGAATATCCGGCTGCCCTTTGAGCAGATGCCCAATCCGTACATCACGCCTTCGCTGAACTTCGAGTTCCACTACTTCTTCATGCGCAAGCTGTGGTTCGCTTACTTGTCAAAGGCGCTTGTGGTCTTTCCAGGCGGGTTCGGCACCCTGGACGAGATGTTCGAGATCCTTACCCTGGCGCAGACACAAAAGCTGGCCAAGAAGATCACGGTGGTTATCTACGGCTCGGAGTATTGGAAGAAGGTCTTCAACCTGGACGTACTGGTGGATACCGGGGCCATTTCGCCCAAGGATATCGAGCTCTTTCAATTTGCCGATACGCCGGAAGAAGCCTTTGAATTGCTTCGCCACGGGCTGACGGAGAACTATCTGGCGGCCGAGGTGGCGTCGGGGAAGCTGGCCGAGAACCAGCAGATGCCCCGGGGCGATGAATTGATGGCGGGGTGGACGGTGGAAGATTTTCTCGGTCCGGAGTTGGCGAAGACCAGCAAGTAGGCGCGGGGCCATTTTTCACAAAATTGTCTACAATGGGATATGAGTTACTCCGGGCGGTTCTGTTAATTTTGTGTTAATGTTGCGGTCTGGGCTGTTCGCAATGAAACAGGTTACTTCCATCACTTGAATGGGTATCTCTTTGTTTTTCATCAGCATTCACGGAATTCCCCCCAGTTTATCCGGGTTTGTTGGTTGTTTTTTTGATTTTTGCAGGAATTGATGCCCTATTCGCGCCATCTTCACGTGGCATTGAAGATCGGCTTCCATACTAATCAAAGAAACTAAGCACGATCGCGGAATAAAGGAGAAGAAATGGCCGGTTCGACCATCTCGTATCTGTGGCGCGACCGAGACGCGTCAAAGGGCTTCAGGACAGGAGTCTCACTTCACAGCCACACCAACCAGTCCAAGGAAACTCTCAATTTTCTCGCGAACTTCGGCAACCAGTACCCCTTGATGCGTCCGCTGTTCAATCGCCTGGAGCGGCGGTCGGCTGAGAACCATGGCATGCCGGTGAACTACGCCGCCAGCTATTGGACCCCGCCTATGACTCCCAAGTTGGCCTTTGACCTGGAGAGCGGGCAGATTGAAGACCTGGGCATTGCGTCAATGGTCTCGATCACCGACCACGACAACATCAAGGCGCCCATGCTGCTGCGAGCCGTCCCCAGCGCGCGGCAGATCCCGGTTTCGGTGGAATGGACCGCACCGTATGGAAAGCAATCCTTTCACCTGGGCATACACAATTTGCCCAGCGCCAAGGCGGCGGAGTGGATGGCGACATTTGCCGAGTTTACGGCCCATCCCGACGACGCGCGGCTCACCGAGATATTGGTTGCACTGAATGACGAACCGAATGTGCTGGTTATCTTCAACCACCCCATGTGGGACCTCTACCTGGTGGGCAGGGAGCGGCACGAGTTCCTGGTGAACCAATTCCTGCAAAAGAACGGCAACTATATGCACGCCCTGGAACTGAACGGGCTGCGCCACTGGGAGGAAAACCGCGCCGTGCGGCGGTTGGCCGAGAAGTGGAACATGCTGCTCATCTCCGGCGGGGACCGGCACGGCGTGGAGCCGAACGCCAATATCAATTTGACCAACGCCACCAGCTTTACCGAGTTCGTTCACGAGATACGGAGAGAAAAGAAGAGTGATACGCTGTTTATGCCGCAGTACGCCGAGCCGTGGAAGCACCGCCTCCTGCGTTCGGCGATCGATGCGGTACGGGACTATCCGGAGTTTCCGCAGGGCTCCCGCACCTGGGACCAGCGCGTTTATCACCCGGATGCCAACGGCATTGCGCGGCCGCTTTGCGAGTTGTGGCCCGACGGAACGCCGCCGTGGGCAATGACCTGGGGGGTGGCGTTGGTTCAGTTCATGGGCAAGGGGCTGGTATCCGGCGGCCTGCGCATTGCGTGGAGCGAGTCGCACCAGTTGCGCCTGGCCCTGGGCGAAAACGACGTGTAAATAACCACGAATCACTGAACCGCAAGACGGTCACGGCTAAATCAATGTCTGCACGAATGCCGCGGGCGGTGTACTTCCCCGACTCCTTTCACGAGGTAAACGGGGTTGCCCACACCAGCCGCCATTTTGAGGCGTTTGCGCGGCGGCGCAATCTGCCCTTCCTGTGTGTCCGCGCCGGGGACCGTGCCCAGGCCCTTACCGAGGACGGCAATGTGTGGACGCTCGAATTGCCGCGCGGCATTTTGTCGTTTGCCCTGGAAAAGGACCTGCGCTTCGACCCGGCGTTTCTGCGCCACATCCCCATTATCGACGAGGTGGTGGAGCGCTTTCGGCCCGACGTGGTACACATCACCGGACCCAGCGAAGTGGGCATGATTGGCGCCGCGCTGGCCTACCACATGGCGCTTCCGCTGGCGGCGAGTTGGCACACAAACGTGCATGAGTACGCGGCGCGGCGGTCGGATTGGTTCCTGCGCCTTTTGCCGGAGCAGCAATCGGCGCAAACCGGGCACATGATCGAGGAGATGGCCCTGGCCGTCGCAGCCAAGTTCTACTCCAACGCGCAAGTACTCTTTGCGCCCAACCCGGAGTTGTGCCGGGTGTTGGAGCAGGCCACCGGACTGACCTGCCACCTGATGCAGCGGGGCGTGGACGCGGAACTCTTTCATCCCCGCAAGCGAAAGCGCCGGCCCGAGGACCGCGATCATGTTCTCGGTTTTGTTGGCCGGTTGTCGGTGGAGAAGAACGTGACCGTGCTGGCCCAGGTGCAGGAAGAGCTGGAGCGCATGGGCCACAGGAGTTTCCGCTTCCTGATTGTGGGCCACGGTGGGGAAGAAGGCTGGCTGCGCGAGCGGCTGCCGCGGGCGGAGTTTACCGGGGTGCTGAAGGGCGAGGCGCTCTCGACGGCTTATGCGAATATGGACCTGTTTGTCTTTCCGTCGCATACCGACACGTTTGGCAACGTGGTGCTGGAGGCGCTGGCCAGCGGCGTTCCTGCCATTGTCACCCCGGACGGCGGCCCGAAGACCATTGTGCGCGACAGGGAGACGGGGCGGATTGTGGACGACGACGATTTCGCCGCAGCAATAGCCGGTGTGCTGGGCGACCCTGCGAAGCACGCTCAAATGCGCCAGGCGGCGCGTGCGTATGCCCTGACGGCCAGTTGGGATTCGGTGTTTGAAGGGGTCTACAAAGTGTATGAAGCTCTTGTGCCACAGCAGGAGCAGTGACAGGCCAGGGGCGTTATCGGACTTGCAACCCGGTTTGCAGATCGAGCGTGAAGGGCGTCTCCGTGTCGGTCATCAGGTCCCAGCCGAGGCCGCTTAATGTGCCGGCCCCAGTGCCGGTTACACTTATCCCTTCGTCTGAGAGCTTTTCCGATTGCCACGCTTCGCCCTCGGGTCCCCAGGCCAGGATGGCGTAATGGCCGACGAACAATAGAAGCCTGAAATCTACGACCGGGCGGACCTCCAGCACTGGGCGGTACGGGACCATCGTGAATCGCTCCGGCCGCGTTGTGTCGATGATGTAGGCATAGCCACCTGCGACGGCGCAGATTTCTTCCGGGTTGGGCGTGGACCAGATGCCGGTGGGAACGACCGGGTCCTTAAAGCCCAAGGCACAGGTGGCCAGAAAAGGCTGCGCGTCCGGCGGCCCGGGGAGAATCATCACTTCCAATGCGCCGCGTTCCACCTCTTCCGCTTCTTTTGGATAAACGAAATGACGCGGGGGCAGAATAAGCGGCCGGGCGCGGAGGATTTCAGCTCGCCAGGGGTGTGGAAAGCTATAGTCCACAATCGGCGCGGGAGTCGCCCCTTGAAGTGGCGCGGTCACGGCTTTTTCCTGTAATTCAGAATCCAGTGCTCCTGTTCATCGGTATCGGGAATCGGGCATCCACGCGCGGCTTCGATGGCCGCCAGGGCAGCGTTGGGTGCCCAGCCCAACTCGACAAGCGTGCAGGCCGCGGTAAGGGTGGCCCTGCCGACGCTTCCACGGCAATGGACGCCAATGTGCTCTCCGGCGCGCAGGCGGCTCGCCAAATCCTTCACAAAGTCCTTGAAGGGGGCAGGGGCCGGCGGGACATGAGTGTCGGGAATCGGGAAGGAGAGAAACTGCAGTCCAATCTGTTCCGCGAGATGGCCTTCTTCCGCCAGGCCGAGCATTGCGGCCTCCGGCTTTTCCAGGAGCGAGACCAAGGTCTGGATGCCGCCCATCTTGAGTTCGACCAACTCATCCTTGAGACCGTTTCCACCGTAGGGGCAAAGCACAACGGCCAGCGGAACGGGTGGGTTGCCATCAATCGGGAAGATGCACGTCATGCCGGTCACACTCCCACGAAGATCTCTATTCGTTCGCGGACGCAGGGAATGCCCAGCCCGAGGCACGCGCCATCCTCGATGAGCGGCAGCAGCTTGTCGAATTCCCGGCCGGAGTGCGCGCCGGTGAGCGCGATGCGGACAGGATTAAAGAGTTCCGGACCCTTGACTCCGGCGGCGACTTTCACCTCGTTCATCCACACCTTGAAGACATCGGGCGTGACATGGCCTGCATTGGCTCGAACGCGGCCGGCCAACTCGCCCAGCACCGTGCGGGCGGAGTCGACGGCCAGGATAGCAGCGTTTTCCTCCGTTGTGCGGGCGGCCTCGGCGTCGAAAGCAAACACAGGCGCGGTCTTGGAGGGTAGCTGGTCGAGGCGGTCAACAGCGGGGAGAAAGAGCGCAAGCAGCCGCATAAACCAGGCCTTCACCGCCTCGGGCGCAGATTCGCGCGGGGGCAGGCGGTCGGCAAAGTACTCCCATGCCAAGTCTGCAATGCGCTCCGGGGCGGCCTGCTTCAGGTAATGCCGGTTGAGCCAGTTGAGCTTGTCGAAGTCAAAGATGGCGGGGCTCGGCGTGACCCGTTCAAGGGAGAAGGCGGGGGTCAGCTCGTCCAGGGTAAAGGTCTCGGTTTTTCCGTCTTCGGCGCCCCAGCCCAGCAGGGCGAGATAGTTGACTAGGGCCTCAGGCAGGTAGCCCATCTCGCGAAACGTCGCGATGGACGTGGCTCCATGGCGCTTCGAGAGCCGCTCCCGGTCCGCGCCGAGGATGGTGGAAAGATGGGCGAACTCCGGCACCTTCCAGCCGAATGCCTCATAGATGGCCACTTGCTTGGGGGTGTTCGAAATGTGGTCGTCCCCTCGAATCACGTGAGTGATCTGCATCAGCGCGTCGTCAACGGTAACCACGTAGTTATAAACCGGCACACCGGCAGAGAGGCCCGCGGCACCGCCGGTTGCGGAGCGGACCAGAACGGGGTCGCTGACGGTTTCCGCGGCAAACTCGACCGGGCCGCGCACCAGGTCGTGAAAGCTCAGGGGGTGGTCCTGAATCTTCAGACGGACGGCGAAGGGTTTGCCGGCGGCAAGATTACGGTCGATGGCGGCCTGGTCGAGCGAGAGGCAGCGGCGGGAGTAAATCTGCGGGCCGTGTTGCTCGTTGGCGTGTTGCCGCTCGGCCTCCAACTCCTCGGTGGTGCAGAAGCAGCGGTAAGCTTTGCCCTCGGCCAGCAGTCTCTCAGTGTGCTCGGTGTAGATTGCCAGCCGCTCGGATTGGCGATAAGGGCCGAATTCGCCAATTTCAGGTCCGCCGGGCTGGCCGGGTCCTTCGTCCCAATCCAACCCCAGCCAGCGCAGGTCCTCGATCAGTTGCGCTTCGTAGCGGGTCTCCGAGCGTTCGAGGTCGGTGTCTTCAATACGCAACAGGAAAGAGCCGCCGGTGCGGCGGGCAAAGAGCCAGTTGTAAAGGGCGGTGCGCGCATTGCCCACGTGGAGAAGTCCGGTGGGGGAAGGAGCAAAGCGAACGCGAGGTGCGGTGGTGGTCATAACAGTTCTGATCATAGACGGTGAATCTGTTGCAGCGTAAAGGTATCCGGCTCTGAGTCGCTGCTCAAGAAAAGTGCTCCCACCCGCGCGGCTCAAGGGCACGGGGACCGTCCTCCGTTAGCAGCGAAACGGCAGGGTGACCGCGCCGGGGTTTCATGATGCGGCCGATTTTGGAAATGGACACGCCGGCGATTTGGCGGGGAATGCGGGTTCGAGGGGCGGCAGTAAAGAGGAGTTCGTAGTCTTCTCCGCCGTTCAGGGCTTGATCGAGCGTTGCGCCGGGGTGCAGGGGGAGGGAGGCTGCCTCGACCTCGGCGTCTACGCCGGATTCCTCGCAGATGTGGGCCAGGTCGGTTGAAAGCCCGTCGCTGAGGTCGATGGCGGCGGTGGCCAGGTTGCGGCGTTGCAGCCAGAGCCCTTGGGCGATGCGCGGCTGGGGGTAGAGGTGCGGGGCGAGAAGGGCTTCCAGACGCTTGGGGATGCGGGGTGGCTGGCTGAGCCGAGGCTGGGTTCCCTCAGGGGCTAAAGCCCCGCTTGATTCCATGGCGCTTATGTACGGGCTAAAGCCCGTACCCTTCCTAAAGCNNTTCCTAAAGCCCGTACCCTTCCTAAGGCCCGTACCCTTCACTAGAGACTGCCCTGCCCTATTCTGTCGAGCCAATTCCGCCAGTTGGGCCAGGCCCGCGGCGGCTCCGCCGAGCGCGCCGGTTACATAGAGTAAGTGGCCGGGGCGAGCGCCGGAGCGGAGCAAGGCCTTGCCGCGTGGGACTGCGCCGACCAGGACGATATCGGCAACGGCGAGGGGGGACTCGGCCAGGTCGCCGCCGGCCAGCGGGAACATGTGAGACTCGGCGAGGGCGAGCAGCCCATCGAGAAAGCGTTCCACCCACGCCGGCTTGCGGCCGGCCTTCGTTAATTCGAGCGGTAAACCCAAAGAAAGAAAGGCGGCTAGAGGTCTGGCGCCCATGGCTGCCAGGTCGCTCAAGCCTCTTGCAAGCACGCGGTGGCCGATAGCTTCAGCCGGGTGCCAATCGAGGCGAAAATGCCGCCCGGCGATGGAGAGGTCGGTGGTTACGGCCACCTCTTCACCGGGCCGAAGGCCGAGCAGGGCGCAGTCATCGCCGATGCCCAGGCTGAGACCTTTTTGAGAAAGGCTCCCCGCCCGGCTGCGAATATGGCGGAGCAGGGCCAGTTCTCCCGGCCCGGCTACCTTCCGGAAATTGCTTCGATTTTGTTGCACATCTTGAGGATAGGGCAAATGGGAGGGACCTGGGCGCCCGTTCCCCAATCCGAGGACTCCTCGAGTGGGAAGGGGTATCGAAGTGACACTCTTCGCCGATTAAACGATTAAACTCGTTGACCCGTCCAAGGGCGGTTTGGTAGCCTTATTGAACGTTCTTTGGGTGAGGCGCATCAGATACAGAAGGCTCTTGGCGAGCCAATGCCCCATTACGCCTCGCGCTTTTACTGGAGAATTGGCGAATTGCGACTCTGCGGGTTGCGGGGATGAAAGGCGAAGATGCTGCGCAAGCGCTATTACATACTTTTTGTTGCCAGGGAAGAGGACGGGCGGATTCGCAAGATTTCGCTCCCGCTGCGCTATGCGTTAGGATTTGTTGTCGCGGCTTTGGTGGGAGCCTTCACCATCGTCGGACTGGCCGGTTCATACACCCGCATGCTGATGAAAACAGAGAGCTTCAACCAGGTTCGCCAGGACCGCGAAAACCTGCGCAAAGACTTCAAGCAGATGGCCCAGATTGCGCACGACCGCGATGTGCAGGTGGCCTCGCTGGGAGCGTTGGCCAGCGAAGTGACTGCGCTCTACGGACTGAAGCAGAACAAGTGGTCCGCGGCCAAGCCGGCGGCAGCAGCCACCGCAGCGGGGCAGCCTACGCCGAGCAGCCTTGCCCTAACCGACAACGTGGACCAACAAAACGTGAAGCTTTCGCTCGACCAGTTTTACACGCTGCGCACCCAGGCAATGTCCGGCAGGGTCTCCCGTGCCTTGGAGGGCGGCCTGTCGCCTACTTTTAACGGTGACTGGACGCTGTTGGCCGACGCGCCGTCCCTATGGCCTTTGGAAGGCCGGGTCGGCTCCAGCTTCGGCACGCGGCAAGATCCGTTTAATGGAGAGGGCGCTTTTCATTCCGGTATCGACATCGACGCGCCTTACGGCTCGCCGGTGCGTTCAACGGCTGACGGCGACGTGGCCTCAGCGGCAACGGTCAGCGGCTATGGCCGGGAAATCATTGTCGACCACGGGCACGACGTTGCCACTGTCTACGGGCATCTTTCCGCGATTGCGGTAGTCCCGGGGCAGCATGTGATTCGCGGCCAGGTTATCGGCTATGTCGGCCAATCAGGCCGCGCCACGGGTCCCCACCTGCACTATGAGGTGCGCGTGCATAAGGTTGCGGTAAATCCGCATAAATATCTGCGCAACACCTACCAAAATATTGCGCTTGGCGATGCGGGTGCGTCTATATCGGGCGGAAGATAAAGGAACACATACCGGGGATTCTTTCTCATGGGCTGCGCTCACGGCTGCGGAAAAAAGCCGATTGTGGGGCAGATCTCGAAAAGCATCCCTCAGAGGCTAAACAGGCTGCGGAAAAAGGCTTGATTTCAGAGGGATCGGTCCAAATGGCATCCCGCAGCGGCTGAAGCCCATTGATTTTATTGGCTTTA
>PLZC01000292.1 GCA_003151985.1 Acidobacteriaceae bacterium | reverse complement strand
GACTCGCGCACCATTCTCGACACCAACGGGGCTGAGGCTCTGTTGGGCCGCGGCGACATGCTTTTCCTCCCCCCCGGCACCAGCCGCCTGGCCCGTCTCCACGCCCCCTATGTCAGCGAAAAAGAAACCGCCGCCGTAGTCGATTTCTGGAAAGCCCAAGGCCAGGCCGAATACGTGCAGGGCTTCCTCGAATCCCCCAAAGACGATCACGTTGCAGTAGAAGGCTCGAACTCCGACCCCGACGAAAACGACCCATTATTCGACGATGGTGTCCGCCTGGTCTTCGAATTCGGCAAAGCCTCCACCAGTCTCCTCCAGCGAAGACTCCGCATAGGCTACGGCCGCGCCGCCCACTTAATAGACCTAATGGAGCGCGACGGTTTAGTAGGCCCCGCCGACGGCTCCCGCCCCCGCGAACTGCTAAAAGCCCCCGGCTGGCTCCACGAGGTCACCACGGGGAACGAGTAGAACCTGTCATTTGCACCAGACAATATTGCGCGATCCAACATCTATTGCGGGATAGTTGAATATATTGCGCGATAACCGCTTATATTGCGCTATAAACTGCAAATTGCGCGATGCTAAGCTGTATTGCGGGTGCGGGTGCCCCATCCTTCGCTTTTTTCTAGCGAAGGGTGGGGACCACAACTCTCAACCGAGCCCGCCCTTAATCAGCCCACAGACCTCGGGTGCCCCATCCTTCGCTTTTTTCTAGCGAAGGGTGGGTGACCACAAATTTCCGTCCAGCCTCTCTCCGTGTAGAATTCTCCTGCCATGCCGAAGGGTCTAGTTCGCTACCAGCAGTGCGGATTATTCCACTTTCTAACCTTCAGTTGCTTTCAAAGACAGCCGCTGTTAACCCAATTGGGGGCGTATGGAGTCTTCGAGCGCGAGCTAGAATCGGTTCGTCAAAGCTACGGATTTGTCGTCGCTGGATATGTGTTGATGCCCGAGCATGTTCATCTACTTGTGGGAGAGCCGCTGGTTTCCACATTGGCAATTGCCCTCCAAGTCCTGAAACAGAAGACTTCAAGGAAGCTGAAGACCGTTGGAGAGATTCATTTCTGGCAACGGCGTTATTACGACTTCAATGTGAACTCAGAATTGAAGCGAGTGGAGAAGCTGAGATACATGCACCGCAACCCAGTAAAACGTGGATTAGCGCAGAAGCCGGAGGACTGGCCATGGTCCAGTTTTCTCCACTACGGAACGGGGAAAGTCGGCACGGTTGAAATCGAGTCGGAATGGACCGCACAGAGACGGGAAACAGACAAAATGCGGGCAAGCGGGCTGCAATGAAACCCACCCTTCGCCAGAAAAAGCGAAGGATGGGGCACCCACAGTTTGGGCTACGGAAGGACGCAGATGCCGAAAGGGTGGGCCACCCGCCTTTGAGCGCGGCACGATGTCGCGGCGGAGAAATCGATGATGAAGGCTCTCGGCTACGCGGGCGTGTCCAGGAAGGCACGGAATCTACTGGTTCTTCAGTCGAAAATGCTGCGTTGGTCCTGCAATTCCACTCAGCAGAGGTACAATTCGAGGCAACCAGTCCTGAAAAAGGAGATTCCGGATCACAGAAATTATGGGTGATTGAGCCATGAAATGGAAATGGCCATTTTCAAAGAAGACTGAAGAAACGCTTCGTGCGGCAATCGCGCAGAGGAAGCCCCGCTTGGTTGAGGCATGCCTCAATAGTGGCGTTTCGCCACGCGCGACCTCCGATTATTGGTCCCCTTTGCGTTATGCCGGGGAGTTGCTTCTTGGTTTGCCCCAACTAGAAGATGAGTCCGAAGCCGCTGCTCGCCAGTTTGAAATTTTTCGGTTACTACTGGTTGCCGGTGCTGATCCAAACGAACGACGCTTTGGAAGGCACCCACTGGTGACGGCATTACACGGATTGTGTCGCCGGAGCGACGATGAGAGCATTCGCTTGGTGAGACTTTTCCTTAAGCATGGATTCAATGTCAGGTCGGAAAATGGCTCGGAGGCAATGGAATGTACAAATGGGAAGGTCCGCCAATTACTTTTGGAAGCCGGTGCTCCAGTTCGTGAATACAGCAAGAACGAGAAAGATTATTCACCATCAGTCTTAATCGAAAAGGTAGAGGGGAATTGCCCTCGATGCAATTTATTGATAAAGACTTCAGTGTGGGATCTTTTTGGATTCTTAGAAGGAAAGTCTTCTGGGATTGTGCGCGCCGACCCAAAAACGAAGGAGTTAAACAGTTCTGAGTCATGCTGTCAGGAAATTGACGCACGAAACTTCAATGCCTATTACTGCCTAGGGTGCAACGAGTTTTTCCGGATAATTCCAGAGATTAGAATCCGTCGAGAGAGTGCCTACGATCACCCATTTACTGGGTTTCGTCTGACGCATCTTCCTTCGAGGGACGCAGATCTGGAGGATATTGTTTTTCCATATGGATGCCCGACATGCACTGTTTGGGAAAGGAAGCCGGCCAAGCCTATATCCGTTCATGCGATCCCGAAGTCTCGGAAGATTTTCGGCCACAATTGCACGATTTGTGGGACGCTATGGAGTATTACACGCGGGGAAAGCGGGTACTCCTGGAGTGGATCAAAGGGGCGTATCTGGGAACTGCACTCATGTAGATCATGTGGCGGAACACTTTGCGGATACACAGTACTAAACGGCGAAGAGGAAAATCACTGGTGCGCTAAGTCCCACCAATATTGGGGGAGCACCTATACCTAGGGACACCCAGTTTTCCTGCACATGGGGTGATTTGTAATCTCGCCACGAGCTTGTAGTTAATAACTTCGATATCCATGTCGCAGTACTACCCGTTTCCACGGAGAAATCATGCACCGCAATCGAATCCTTATCCTCGCTGCCGTCTTGTTGGCCCCGGCCCTGGCACACGCCCAGGCGGGTGGCCCACGTCTCCAGGGCTACGGGAAGCAAATCCACCACGAAAATGGGTGCCCCAGGTCTCGCGCTTGAGACCTGGGATAGCAACGCATCTCACCCCTCGACCTCAGCGGAAGTCCCCGCCTGGTGCCCCACCCAAAGAAAGAAATCGGCTCGGCCCAGCAGGATGATCAATCGAGACAGGGCAATCGCATGAACGGCCTGTCGCCGATGAGCCGCCTTTTGGGGCTGACACGCTTCGCCCCTCTAATGTCATTTGCAGAAAATTACCTTCCGTTGATGCATACTGGGAAGGCAATGGAGTGTGTTTCAGGGGCAGGAAAACGGGTGAAAAACGCCTACCCCCACCCCCCTCCCCTTTTTGCCCACTTTTTCATCCTAACATCTCTCGTAAAACACTTAGGATGAATGATTTACAATTCTAACCTATTAATCAACTGGTAACACCGAACCTCCGATTTTGGACATTTTCGAGCCAAAAATGCCGTCTATTGAGACCAGATGCGCTCGTGGATTTGCGTAGAAGCGTATACTCACTGGATGGTTCGGTACTTATTCCTCGCCTCTAGCTGATGACGGCTTGCTCCTGACGAGCNNGATTGGAGACAATCATGATCTTTGGGAAAAAGTCCGATGTACACAAGCAAATCTCCGGGAAACACTCGATGTACTCGCATAAACTCTTTGTTGATGAAGCGCCGGCCGCGACGGTAGAACCGATGCGCTGCGATGAACTTTCTGCTGAAAAATCTCCTCAGTCTCAGGTGGAGCAGCCGGAAGTCACTCATTTGCAGTCTTAACCACGAATAATCCCTTGGCATGCAGGAACATGCCGAGGGAGTACGCCGCACAAGCCGCGATCAGGCCCTCGCCGCCAGCCGAACGGGACGGCTTACTTTCCTCTCCTCCCCAGGAAAACCCCCATAAAGACCGACGCGCCGAGCGCCACCTCACGCCGCTGCATCTATCAGCTTGAGGAGCGGCTCACGATGAAGATTTGGCTTCCAGTCCTTTGCCTGCTGGCATGTACGACGTTGCAGGCGCAGCAGGATCCAGAAACGGCCGAACTACCGGGCAAGCCTTTCTACCTGAAGCAGGCCTGGACCATCGGCGGCGAGGGCAACTGGGATTACCTTGCGCTGGACCCGGTGGCGCTCCAGCTTTTTATTGCCCACGGAACCCGGGTGCAAGTGGTGGATGTGAAATCCGGCACGGTGGCTGGGGAGATTCCCGGCATGAGAGAAGCCCACGGGATTGCGCTGGACGACTCCGGCCAGTTCGGCTACGTGAGCGACGGACCGGCCGGCCAGGTGAGAGTCTTTGACCGGCGCGCGTTCAAGGTGACGGCAAGCCTTCCCACCGGTCCCAATCCCCGCGCCATTGTCTTTGAGCCGCAGAACAAGCTTGTCTTCGCCGTGAGCGCCCAGCCGCAGACTTCCAACCCGGCCAAGGCCGGCGCTGCGGGCCCTGCAAACGACAGGCAAGCCAAATCCACGGTTACGGTCATCGACGCGCAGAAAGTGACCGTGATTGCCACTATTCTTTTGCCCGGCAGGCTGGGCTTTGCGCAAACAGGCGGCAGAGGCCGGGTGTACATCAACGTGCCGGACCGGAACCAGATTGCCAGCCTCGACGTTTCGGAGATCGTGTCGGCAATTCACGATGCGCAGGGCAGCGCCCAGGCCCCGACGGCCCAACCCGACACGGGAGTCCTGCTGGACTGGAGCGTGAATCCCCGCCCCGCCCAATCATCAGACCCCGCTTCGGGCAACCCGGTTCGCTTCCTCTCTGCCGGGCCAGAGTGCCGCGACCCGCGCAGCCTGGCCGTCGATGCCGCCCACCTGCGGCTGTTTGTCGCGTGCGGCAACATGAGAATGGCGGTGCTGAATGCCACTACCGGCGATCAGGTGGCCTATTTCCCCATCGGTCCCGGCGCGGATGCGATCGGCTTCGACGCTGACCGGCAGCTCATTTACACCGCCAACGGAGGCGCCGAGGGAAGCGTCACCATCATTCGCCAGGACGTCACCGACACGTACTCTGTAATTCAGAACCTGCCAACCCGGCGCAGGGCACGGACTCTGGCGGTGAATTCCGGAACCGGCGACGTGTACCTGGTAACCGACGCGCAGGGCGTGGACCTCAGCCGGCAGGGAGGCATCGGCACCCTCAAAACCGTCCCCGTGACCGGCAGCTTTCAAGTCCTTGTTGTAGGAAATTGAGCAGAAGGCAAATTGACCCAACGGGCATCAGCAGGGGCTAANNGTCGTGCCCTGTTACAAAGCCCCAACTTGGAGTTTTTCCGCAGCCGTCGCACGCGTTCCGGGATGGCACACTATATCCATGCTCGATGTTCGTAGAGACCGGGAACTCCCGATCATTCTGCTGATTGACGACGACCTGGTGAGCCGCGAGGTGATGGCGACCGTCCTCATCATGGGTGGATTTCTCGTCCACACAGCCGCGGATGGAGCCGAATCGCTGGAGATGGTTGGGAGCGGCGAGTGCGTTCCCGGCCTGATCCTGATGGATGCACAGATGCCGGGCCTCAGCGGCATCGCGCTTGTTGCGGCGTTGCGCCCCCGCAGTCGAGCTTTCATCGTTGCCATCAGTGCGAGTAACCCACCCGCAGAGGTGACCGCGGCCTGCGACGGGTTTCTGCAGAAGCCTTTCGGCGCCGGCGAGCTAAAGAATCTACTCGAAAAGCGGGAAGCTGAGCCGTCCCTTCCCGCAGCGGAGGACAAGTCTTCGCCAGAGCCGGACGCCCCGCACGCGTCAGACCCAAACACGCCGGTGGTCAGCGCGGAAACTCTTGCCCAGCTTCGGCAAATGATGCCCGAAGCCGCTGTACGGCAGATCTATGCCGCCGTAGTTGCGGACCTGGCTCGCCGGCAAACCGACCTCGAGGCCGCCATTGCCAAGGCCGACAACGCCGCGGTGCGGCGCATTGGCCATGCCATTAAAGGCGGCTGCGCAATGGCAGGCGCCGTCGAGGCTGCCCGGCTGGGCGCGGCGATCGAGGACGGGGCTCTGGATGCAGGTAACCAAGTGAATAACAACCAACAGTTACTGAACGATTTAAGCGCCGCCGCGCGAAACCTGGAGCGTATGCTGGAGG
>PLZC01000098.1 GCA_003151985.1 Acidobacteriaceae bacterium | reverse complement strand
TGATCGTCGAGTTGCCATTCGACGTTTTGCGCATTGCAGTGCCGCTGCTGATTTACTTTGTGGTGATGTTTTTTGTGAGTTTCTGGATGGGGCGCAAGGTTGGGGCCGATTACTCGAAGACGGCAACGCTTTCATTCACCGCTGCGAGCAATAACTTCGAGTTAGCCATTGCGGTGGCTGTGGCTGTCTTCGGGCTTAACTCCGGGGCGGCGTTTGCCGCGGTGATCGGGCCGCTGGTGGAGGTTCCGGCGTTGATTTTACTGGTGCAGGTTTCTCTGCGGCTGCAGAAATTGTGGTTTGGAGGGAGTGGCCCAAGTCTGGCTTGAGCGGGGGAGGGTTGGTGGAATTCCAGGTCCCAAAATCGGGACCTTGGGCACCCAGTTTTTGTGGAGGGAATTGACGTATTAGACGGCTACCGATGCGGCTCGTGGGGAAACGCCGCTCAACTCGGCTGCGCGGGCTTCACCGTAGGCTGCGGCGCCGAGGAGAGCGGCGCTGCTGTCGAGAATTACGCGGACCGGCATGTTGATGAGCAACTGGCTCAGCCTGCCCTTATCGGTGAAGGCCTTGATGAAGGTGCCGTCTTTGAGCTTTTCAAGAATGCGCGGCGCGATTCCGCCACCTATGTAAAGGCCACCGACAGAGAGTGCCTTGAGAGCCAGATTGCCAGCCTCGGCGCCATAGGCGGAGACAAACATGTCCAGCGCTTTCTCGCAGATTTCGCTTTTGGCGGCCAGCGCCTTCTCGGTGATCACGCTGTTGGGGTCGTCGGCGGCGGCGATGAGTTTGGCAAGCCATGCCGGCTCTTCCATGCCGCGGACCTCGCGCAGGAACTCGTAGATGTTGGTAAGGCCCATGCCGCTTACGACGCGCTCGTAGCTGACGCGCCCGTTGTATTTCTGCTTGAGGAAGCGCAGCAGGTCGATCTCGTCTTCATTGCGCGGTCCATAGTCTGCGTGGCCGCCCTCGGACGGGTTGGGGATGTGGACGCGGCCATTCCAAACCAGGAAACACTCGCCGAGGCCGGTCCCGGCGGCAATGAGAGTACGGTTGCCGGTTTGGCTTGCGTCGCCTTCGCTGAGGGTGCAAATCTGTTCTTTGGAGAGCTCGGCAATGCCGTAGCCGTTGGCTTCAAGGTCGTTGATAAGAAAGACGTGCTCGATACCGAGGGAGACAGACAACTCGTGGCTGTCCAGGGTCCAAGGCAGGTTGGTGAGGCGCAAACGGCCGTTGCGGACCGGTCCAGGCACACCAAAACAGGCGGCGGTGACTTTGTCCGCGCCGAGAAATTGTTTAACTACCTCTTCCAGGCCTGTGCGGTTCTTGGCTGGGTAGCGTTCGTCCCGGGCATATTGAAGCTTTCCATTGATAAAGTCATAGAGTGCCAGGTGAACCTTGGTGCCGCCTACGTCGCCTGCCAAAATCATCTTTCCCTCTCCAAAACCCCACAACCGAGCCCATCTGCAGGGGGTAAAAGTTCGGCTGCGGCCTTATCCAATATAAGCGTAAGTATACCGCTTGAGGGCCAAATCAGTTGACTTGGCAGGCGTTCCGGTTCGAACGGCCCGGTTAGTACTTCCTTTAGAACTGCGGCTTTATCCGCCCCGGCGATGAGGAAGAAGACCGAGCGGGCGTGATTGATGACCGGCCAGGTGAGGGTGATGCGCCAGGAGTCCTTTTGCGGCACGTGGTTGGCGATGACCAGGCGGCTGATTTCGTGAATGGCCTGAGTTTGCGGGAAAAGGGAGGCGGTGTGGCCGTCAGGGCCCATGCCCAGGGCGATCAGATCGAAGCGCGGGCTTTCGGCGCCCTCAAGACGAAAGGAATTTCGCAATTCGGACTCATAGGCGGCCGCGGCAGCTTCCGGCTCCAGCTCGCCTTGCATGCGGTGAATCTGTTCGGGGCGCAGCGGCGACTCGTCCAGCATGGCTTCGCGGGTCATGCGGTAATTGCTGTCGGCGTGGTCGGGAGGAACCGAGCGCTCATCGACCCAGTAAAGGTCAAGCGCGTCCCACGGCATGCGGGAAGACCAAGGCTCGTCGCGGTCGACCAGCAATTGAAAGGCGGCCTTGGGCGTGGACCCGCCGCTGATGGCAATGCGGGCGCGGCCCTGGCCGGCTACGGCCTCCCCAACCATCTCAACGAAATACTGTGCTGCATGACGGGCCAGTGCAGCCGGATCCGGCTCCACATAATACTTGATAAGTAACTGTTTGCCCGCGCGCATTGTTATCCTCTTGTCTCTACTGTACTAGGGTGAAGCTCGAATTGGTTCCTATCTTACTCGATGGGGAGGGAGTCTTTGCGGAGCCAGGCAGCCGATTGGCGGAACCATGCTTTGAGATTAGTGGAAAGATGACCGGCCCATTCGGGATGGTCTTCGCCGCGGTCTTTGGCAAATCGGGCCAGCGCGTAGCCATAAACAACCTCGGGTAGGTAGCCGAGCCGCTGCATAGACCAACCCTGCCGGGTATCTTCCTGGTACTGGAGGAAACGCCGGGCGGTGTTGGCGGTGAAGACGCCCAAGCCCAGATAGACGGTGACCAGGTCGGTCATCGGCTCCATGTCTTCGGCATCGCGGCGGAGATGACCTCCATCCAGGAGAATCACGTGGCCCAGTTCATGGGCAAGTGTGGCAACCAGTGACACTGGGTCTTTGAGGAGGGAGCGGCGCACGGCGATGAGCGGGTGCTCGTCTTCGCCGGCAAAGTGCAGCCCTGCTGGGTCGTTCGGGCTCTCGTTGTAGGCGGGGAGCATGTCCAGAAGCTCAGTGGAGTCGGGAATGACGGCCAACTCGACTTTATGACGGGCTACGCCCATGTAGCCGCAAACGCGCCGGAAGAGCGCTTCGAGGCCGGCTTCGGAACGATCCCAGGGATCGGGAAAGTGCTCGTCGGTAGGAAGGATGACGGTGGCGTTGTGCATCCGGCTCCAGCCCAGCATGCGGCCGAGGCGGCGGAAGCCATCGTCGACCCAGAGACGTTCTTCATCGGTAACTGGCAGCTTGGGGCTCAGGCCAAACATGGATTTCAGTGTAGCGGCTGGGGAAACAACGGCGGTAAGAAGCCTGGTTCCGCGGGCCGTTGGTTGAAGGCGTATGGGAATGCTACTCAACCAGTAACTACCGAGTTGGCGGTCATACGACAACAACCGGAATCAACGCACGAATCCACTGTCAACATTGATCAGTATTGATCGATACTTCGCCGATATAAACTTGGCAATTTACCGCAAAGAGCGTTCGCGTTTCGAAAGCCCAGATTCCCGCTGGATTAGGTTCGCTCAACACCGCAAGCAGTACAATTGTCCCGACCCGCCATCGAAGAACGAGATACCTTTCAACGTAATTGGTTGAACTCCATGGCTGGTGTTTACGTAGGCGCTGTTGACGGGAAGGCCACGTCCGCTAACAAAGTAACTGGCCTGTAGCTGAAAAGGAGACCGATGAAATACAGCCTTTATGCAAAGCTTGCCCTGATGTGTCTCATCCAAATAGCGATTTTGGTGTCGGCTGAGGCTCAGTCGCAAGTTGCTGGTGATTGGCAGGGAACGCTGGTTACCGGCGGACCCCAACTTCACCTTGCCCTCCATATCACTGCTGCTAAGGATGGCAGCCTGACTTCCACCTTGGACAGTATTGATCAGGGCGCAAACGGCATCCCTGTGACCGCTACAACACTCAAGGAGTCCAAACTTAGCTTGACCGTCGATGCAGTGCATGGCACATATGAAGGCACGGTCAATAAAGATGCAACGGAAATCGACGGCACGTGGTCACAGGATCATCCACTCCCTCTCACTTTCAAGCGTGCCGCCGCGCAGCCCCCGACTGGCGCCGCCAGCCCAGCCGCCAAGCCCAGCCTCGATGGCCTAGATGAGTTCATCACACAAACCATGAAGGACTGGAAGGTCCCAGGCCTGGCGCTCGCCGTCATTCAGGGCGACAAGGTGACATTGATCAAGGGCTATGGCTATCGCGACATGGAGAAGCAGTTGCCCGTGACGCCCAACACGCTTTTCGCTATTGGGTCCATCACCAAATCCTTCACGGTCACGACCCTTGGCATGGAGATGGACGAAGGCAAAGTGGACTGGGATAAGCCGGTGCGCGACTACTTCCCCACCTTCAAGATGTACACGCCGGAACTGAGCGAGCAGATGACGATTCGCGACCTGATCACGCATCGCTCGGGTCTGCCGCGCCATGACTTCGTTTGGTATACCTCGGACTTCTCTCGCGAAGACCTCCTGAGCCGCTTGCAATACCTTGAGCCAAGCAAGCCGCTGCGCACCACCTTCCAGTACAACAACATCATGTTCATGACCGCGGGCTACATCGCCGGGCAATTGAACGGGACCGGTTGGGAAGACGCGATCACGCGGCGCGTGTTCAAACCTCTGGAGATGACTGGTACCAATTTCTCCGAGTTGGAAACGCAGAACAGCGCCGACTTTGGTCAACCCTATCGCAAAGGCAGTGATTTGAAGGCCGAACTCAAGCGCATTCCCTTTGACGCGCAGTGCCCCAACCGCTGCGCCATGGGGCCAGCCGGAGAAATCAACTCCAACGTGACTGACATGAGCAAGTACCTGCTCTTCCACCTCAATCACGGCAAGATCGGCGTCAAGCAATTGCTGTCCGAAAACAATTCCGTGCAAATGCAGACGCCCCAAATGGCAATTCAAGGCGCGCCTGCTTACAAGGAGAATGGTGAGAGCAGCTACGGGATGGGCTTCTTCCTGTCCACTTACCGAGGCCATAAGACGGTGGAGCACGGCGGCAACATTGACGGATTCAGCGCCAACCTCTCCTTTCTTCCGGCGGATCGGATCGGAGTTGTGGTGCTCACCAATCTCGACGGCAATCCTGTGCCAGAGATCGTGACGATGAATATTTATGACCGGTTGCTTGGACTGGACCAAGTTCCGTGGAGCCAGCGGATGCTCGCGGCCGAATCGGGCGGGAAGAAGTCCGAGCAAGAGGCGAAAGACAAGGGGTACAGCCCGCGCAAGCAGGGAACGCACCCCTCACACGATCTGAAGGACTATGCAGGCGATTACTCAAACCCCGGCTATGGAGTGATTACCATCGAGCCCAGCGGCGAGACATTCAAGATTACCCTGAACAAGGTCACCCGAACGGTGGAGCACTACCACTACGACGTCTTCCAGGTGCCCGCCGACCCGCTGGACAACCTCCAAAAGATGAAGCTCCAGTTCCTGACCGATATGGACGGCGAGATCTCAGGCATCTCAATGCCGCTGCAGCCGGACGTGAAGGACATTGTGTTTACGCGCATGCCCGACCGGCAACTGCGCGAGCGGAGCTTCATTGAGCCTTTCGCGGGCGACTATGAGATTGCGGGATCGCCTGTACCTCTGAAGGTCTCATTGCGCGGCGAAAATGCACTGATCATTAGCGTTCCCGGACAGCCGGACTACAAGCTCAATCCAAAGCGCGGCACCACGTTTCAACTGGCTGACATTCCCGGCATAACCATCGAGTTTAAGCGTGATACCCAGGGAAAGGTCAGTGAAGCCGCTCTCAATCAGCTCGGAACGGTCGTTGTTCTTAAGAAGAAGCAGACGCCTTGAAAGTATGACTGGCGACATTGTGGTCCCGTCTTCGCGGTGAGGTTTGCGGCAAAGACGGGGCTACAAGGTCTAACCTGTTGGAAATCAAATTCCATGATCTCCTGAAATGATTTATGGCCCCCGATCGGATTGTCGCCGACATCAGACGTGAGATCGCTCACCCCTACTTCTGGATTGGCGGTTACACACCTGGAGCAGCGCGAATAACTCAGGAAGCCTAGCCCCAAACTGATATTGGAGGCATAGGAGGTCGACCTGTTCGACATCGGTCTGCCGTGGTTGGATGGTGGGCGACTCGGAAGTAACGCCAATTGGAAGACCCAAAAACAACCGCAGATCCTTCGCTGCGCTTCAGGATGACAGATTCCGCAGGCTTCATTCCGGTTATCGGCCGAGGTAAACGCGATACTGCTGCTCGAGGACGCCCGTGGCGCGGGCAAGGGCCAGCTTGGACAGGTTGTATTGAAAGAGACTTTCAACCATGTTGCTTTCGGCCGCAGCCAGGGTGGCCTGGGCGGTGACGAGGGGCAGGTTGTCGTCGACTCCGGCGTTCACTCGGTCGGTTTCGTCGGAGAGGGCGCGGGTGGCCAGTTCAACGTTGGAGCGGGCTACCTCGACGAGTTTGGAGGTGGCGTCCACGTCGAGCAACGCGGAGCGCACCTGCTGGTCGATGTGACTGCGCAGGTCGTCTAGCTGGGCGTTGACGCTGGATAACTGGGCTTGGGCGGACTGGACATCGCCTCGCAGCCTGGCCTCGCGGAAGAGCGGCACGCTGAGCGTTCCCTGGGCGACAAAGTTGCCATGGGTGCCGGCTCCGTTGACGGTGCTGACACCGTAATAGCCGGAAAAACTGAGGGTGGGCAGGCGCTGGCTTCGGTAGGCAGAGTGGATTGCCTTGTACTCGACCGCCTGGTTTTGAAGGTTCTGGTAGTCCTGGCGGTTTTTATACGCTACAGCGCGCACTTCCTCAGGGGTTTGCGCGGCCAGATCGGTGTATGGGGCGGGGTCGGTAAGGACGATCTTTTGACCGGGCGCGATGCCGATTTCGCGCTTGAGGAGGATGAGGTCCTTCTCCAGCGTGTTTTGGGCAGCGATGAGGGTCTGTTGTTGCGCCTGGAGCTGGACACGCGCTCGGAGCTCATCGAGATTCGAGACGGTCCCGGCTTCGTGGGCGGCGCGAACCTGGCTTAGCAACAATTGGTCGGCGGCTTCGAGAGCGCGGGCGTTGTCAATCTCGCTGGATGCGGCAATGGCATGGAGATAGGCCGTGGCCACCCGCTGGACAACCTCGCCGCGCGCGGACATTTTAGCGAAATAGGCGGATTTCTCCGCTGCGCCGGCGGCTTTCCATCCGGCAATGACGGGACCGGAAAAGAGCATTTGACGGTAATGGATTTGGCCCTCGGTGAGGTCGTCCTTGGTGATGAAGGAGAAGCCGGGGGGGAGTCCGCCAGGAAACGATTGGGCGAATTTTGCAAAGACACCCGGCCCAAAGCCCAGCGCGGCCAGATCGTGCTGGTAAAAGCCGGTGGCGCCGGTGAGCGTGACCGTGGGCAGAAATTGCTGCAACGCTTCGTTCTTCTGGCCCTTGATGTTCTTTTCGCCGCTCTCGGCTTCTTTGAGGCCAAGATTGTTTTCGAGGCCGCGACGGACCGCTTCGTCGAGCGAAAGCTTGAGGGTCTCGTCGCTGGCCGGGTGGGCTGTGACGCTGCCGAAAAAAGGATTCGAGGACGAAGTCGGGTTTGGTGCTTGGGCATGGAGGACTGTCGCCGTGGCTATGAGAGCCAGGCTCGTAAAGAAGGCCGGGATTGCCAACCGCCCAGAGGCGAAGTTCCGCGTACGATTCACTGCCATCATTGTCTCAGATGAAAGAGACGGCGAGGGGATTCCTGGAATTGCGGAAGACCTCCCCGGGCGAACCTTTCTGAATGGCTCGTCCGGGGAGGTCTTTCTTGAGTTAGATTCGCTGTTTCTTCCAGCGGCCACGACGGAACAGTACGATGCCGGCGGCGGCAATGGCGCTCTCAGAGAAGACAATGGCCAGGAATGCTCCCTCGGCGCGGAGATGGAGGCCGACCGCGAGCCACCATGCCAGCGGCAGTTCGAGAACCCAAAAGCCGAAGAAGTTGACGATGGTTGGGGTGATTGTGTCGCCCGCGCCATTGAAAGCCTGGAGCATGACCATGCCATAGGCGTAGCCCACGTTGCCGCAACTGAAGGTGCGCAGAGCGAGCGAGGCCAGCGGGATTACCACCGGGTCGGAGATGAACAAGCGCACCACCGGGTCGGCAAAGACGATGAAAAAGATGCCGATGGTCCCGAGAAAGATCATGTTATAGAGGCCGGTGCGCCAGACCGACTGCGCAGCGCGTTCCGGCTTGCCGGCTCCGAGATTCTGGCCTACCAACGTTGCGGCGGCGTTGCTGAGGCCCCAGGCCGGGAGGATGAAGAACACCACGATTCGAATCGATACGGTGTAGCCGGCAACCGCCGCCGCGCCAAACAGCGAGACGATGCGCACCAGGACAATCCAGCTTGTATGGGCGATGGCGAACTGGAGAATCCCAGTGAACGAGACGCGCAGCAGCCGGCCCATGACGCTGAGATTCAGGCGAAGGTGGCGGGTGAGAATATGGATGCGCTCCGACCCCTTGAGCAGCGAGTAGAACTGGAAGAGCACGCCGATGCTGCGGCCCGTCAAAGTGGCCACGGCCGCCCCGGTTACACCCATGCGCGGGAACGGTCCGAGGCCAAAGATGAGGCAGGGATCGAGGATGAGGTTGATGATGTTCGACACCCACAAGAGGCGCATGGCGATGGCAGCGTCGCCGGCCCCGCGGAAGATGGCGTTGTTAAGAAACAGCATGACGATGGCCCCGCAGCCGCCCAGCGCGACGCGGGCATAGCCCGAGCCCCCGGCCACGATGGCCGGCGAAGCGCCCATGAGGCCAAGCAATTGCGGCGCGAAGATGCCGGTGGGAATGCCAACGCCAAGCGAGATGAGCAAGCCCAGGACAATGGCCTGGACCCCGGCGATGGCGGCGTCTTCAGGGTCTTTCTCGCCGATGCGGCGAGCGACCATGGCTGTGGTGGAAATGGCCAGGCCAAGGCCGATGGCGAAGACCAGCGACAGCATGGCCTCTGTGAGGCCGACGGTGGCCACAGCATTAGCGCCGAGGCGGCCAACCCAGAAGACATCCACAACGGCGAAGAGCGATTCCAGCACCATCTCCAGCACCATGGGAATGGCGAGCAGGAGGATGGCGCGATTCAGATTGCCTTGCGTGTAGTCCTGGTGCGATCCGCGCAGGGCCTCGCGCACCGACGGCCAGAAGCCTCGCGCTCCGGCGTCTACCGGCAGTGGGGCGGTGGTTTCAATAAGAGACATGGGGTACTCCGCGGTGCCATGGAAAATGGCACAAGAGACGGGGTCACTCTGCGATCAGATTGCGATTTGCAGTGCAGTTACCCGGGGCTCAAGGACATCCTCGGGATAGCCGCCGGTGGCGGCTGAGCTGGATAGATCGGCCCGAGGCAATGTTCAGCGGGTAAGTCGTACGGCGACAGTTTTGAACATAGTGTCCTCCGTGAGCCGAAGTCGGCGGGTTCTTAGATACTAACCCGATATTGAGTGAAAAGGCCAGTGTCTCGTTGCGGAGTGCAGTATTCGCCATGCGGCAATTCGCTAGGCGAGACTATATTGGTGCAAAATGACATTACAGGTTTTCGACAATATGAATAGTTCCCTCGCGTGGATTGAGGCAACTCTGCAGAGAATGCAGAGCCGGACGATTACGGTTTTTGGCGATTTTTGCGTGGACGCCTACTGGGCGCTTCAACAAGGGGAAGCGGAGATTTCCATTGAGACCGGGTTGCCGGTGAAGCGTGTGCTCACACAGCGCTACTCTCTGGGGGGCGCGGGCAATGTGGTTGCAAACCTGGCTGCGTTGGGTGTGGGCACGGTGCGCGCAGTTGGCGTTGCGGGGGCTGACCTTTTCGGAGCGAAGCTGCGCTCGCTGCTCGAGGAATGCGGTGCGCAGACAAGCGGGCTGCTCGCCATCGACGACTGGCAGACGATGATTTATGCCAAGCCCTGCTTCGGAGAACGAGAGGACAGCCGCATTGACTTTGGCGCGTTTAATAAGTTGTCGAGCGAGCTCGTCGACTTGTTACTTGAGAAGCTGGAGGAGGCAGTGGCGAACAGCGATGTGGCGATCCTTAACCAGCAGGTGCCGGGGGGATTGTCTTCGCCGCAGACGATCGAGCGAATCAACAAGATCATCGCGCTTCACCCTGCGACGACGTTTCTTGCGGATGCGCGCCACTATCCGGAAAAGTATCGTGGCGCCGCGCTGAAGCTGAATATGAATGAGGCTGCGAGACTGCTTGGAGAAAGCGCGGAGCAAACGGGAACGGAGGCGTGCGCGAGGGATTTCGCGCTGCGGATCAACAAGAAGATCGGGAAGCCTGCCTTTCTGACACGTGGTGAACTTGGGTTGGCCGTTGCCGTGGATGGCGAAGTGACGCTGATTCCGGGCGTTCAGGTGATTGAGCGTACCGATACTGTGGGAGCGGGCGATGCAGTGGTTGCAGCCCTTGCAGCATCGCTGGCCGCAGGCGCATCCCCGCTAGAGTCTGCAACGCTGGCTAACATCGCAGCCATGATTACGGTGAAGAAGTTACAGACGACAGGTACAGCTTCTCCCGCCGAGATTCTTGAAATCGCGGAAGAACTTGACTATGTCTTTCGTCCGGAGTTGGCGGACTCGCTGCGTGGGGCGAGATACGTGCCAGGTACCGAGATTGAGGTCATCGGCGAACTGCCCCGGGATCTCGATATCAGGCACTGCATCTTCGACCATGATGGCACTCTCTCCACACTGCGCGAAGGTTGGGAGCTGATCATGGAGCCGATGATGATGCGCGCCATTCTCGGCAAGCAATATGAAACGGTGGATCAGACAGGCTTTGCACGTGTAAGTGAGGCGGTGGAACATCTGATCGACAGCACTACAGGAATCCAAACGCTGATGCAGATGAAGGGACTTGCCGCGCTGGTCCGGCAATGTGGATTCGTGCCTGAGCCCGAGGTCCTGGATGAGCATGGCTACAAACATATCTTCAATGTTGAGTTACTCAACATGATAGAAAAGCGCGTGCAGAAGCTGCGTAAAGGCGAACTCGATCCAATCGACTTTGAGATCAAGAGCGCAAGGCTGCTGCTGGAAGCGCTTCATCGCAAAGGCGTGAAGCTTTACCTGGCAAGCGGCACCGATGTTGCGGATGTGGTTGCCGAGGCCGAGGCGATGGGATACGCGCATCTGTTTGAAGGAAGGATCTTCGGCTCGGTGGGCGATCTGAAAGTTGATGCCAAGAAGCTGGTGCTGGAGCGGATTATCGCAGAGCACAACCTCGCCAGGCATGAGTTTGCGACATTTGGCGATGGCCCGGTGGAATTGCGCGAGACGGCGCGGCGCGGCGGTCTCGCTATTGGCGTGGCCAGCGATGAGGTGCGCCGCTTTGGGATGAATCTTTCAAAACGCAGGCGCTTGATTCGCGCTGGGGCTGATCTTATTATTCCCGACTACAGCCAGTTACCGGCGCTGCTAAGTATTCTGCAACTGGACTAAGCTGTGATGCACTAATTGAATCAGGAGATGAACCATGGAAGTTCCAGAGCCGAAGATATTAACCGTCGCCGAGATGCGCGCCGAGCGCGACCGGCTTGTGGCGGAAGGCAAGGATCTTGTGTTTACCAATGGGTGCTTCGACATTCTGCATCGTGGGCATGTGACTTATCTGACCTTTGCGCGGAACCAGGGAGACGCGCTGGTGGTAGCCTTGAACACAGATGCATCTGTGAAGAGCAACAAAGGCGACGACAGGCCGATCAATGGGGAAGAGGATCGCGCATATGTGCTCGGGTCATTGCGCGCGGTGGATTACATTGTCTACTTTTCCGACAAGGAGCCGAAGGAAATCATCACGCAGATTCTTCCGCAGGTGCTGGTGAAGGGCAGTGACTGGGCGCACTATGTGAGCGGACGCGAGGTGGTTGAAGCCAATGGCGGCCGCGTTGTTCTGGCAGACATGGTAGCGGGCAAGTCCACGACGGGGACGATAGAGCGAATTATCCAGGTTTATGGGAAAGGAAAACATGAGTAAGTCCATCATTGTTACTGGGGCAGCAGGCTTCATAGGCCGGAATGTAGTCGCGGAACTCAATCGGCAGGGACAGGATGAGTTGATTCTGACCGATCGGCTGGGCACGGATGAAAGATGGGGGAACCTCCGCGGACTGCGGTATGAGGACATTCTGTCGCCGACGGCCCTGCTTGAGCGGGTCGAAGGAGGCCAATTCAAGGATGTGAAAGCAATCATCCACCTTGGGGCCTGTAGTTCGACAACTGAGCGTGACGCGGATTATTTGCTGGAAAATAACTACCGCTACACACGCAGATTGTGCGAGTTCAGCCTGAGTCACGGCATCCGCTTTATCTATGCTTCCAGCGCGGCAACTTATGGAGACGGAAGCATGGGGTACTCTGACGACGATGCTGTGACTCCAACACTATTGCCTCTTAATATGTACGGCTATTCGAAACATATGTTCGACTTGTGGGCACTGAAGACGGGAGTATTGAACCAGATAGTGGGCCTGAAATACTTTAACGTCTTCGGCCCGCATGAGGACCACAAGGGCGATATGAAGTCCGTTGTGGCAAAGAGCTACCTGCAGATCAGGCAACACGGCAAGGTACGGCTCTTCAAGAGCTATAACTCGAAGTACGCGGACGGCGAGCAGATGCGCGACTTTGTTTACGTAAAGGATGCAGTTGGAGTAACACTGTCGTTTTTGGAAAGCGGAAGTGCGAGTGGCCTGTTCAATTGCGGAACGGGCAGGGCGCGAACGTGGAAGGACCTGGTGACAGCCGTCTTCAATGCAATGAAGTTACCGGTCGAGATCGATTACATCGAGATGCCGGAAGAACTGCGTAACAAGTATCAGTACTTTACGGAAGCGAATATGAGCAAGCTGCACGCCGCCGGCTACACGAGCGCGTTTTGGAGTCTCGAAGATGCCGTTACGGATTACGTGCAGAGTCATTTGAGCAAGCGGGAGATTGTTTAGAGGAATTCGAGCGTATAATCAGGGGCATATAAGCGTATTAAATCGATTGGAGTACCCATGACGGGCCGCGAACGAATTCTCGCCGTGCTTGCCGGTCAGAGGACAGACCATCTTGCTTGCATGCCGATCACGATGATGTTTGCCGCGGACGTTCTTGGCGTCAAATACGAGCGATATGCTCGCGAATACAAAGTCATGGTGGATGCGCAGGTGAAGACGGCCGAAATGTTCGGCTTCGATCATGTCTCCGCAATTGGCCCGCCGCCCCCGGAAACAGCCGATATGGGGGCGAAGTTGCAGTGGTTTGCGGATCAGCCACCCGCAATGAATGAGGCAGAGGCACTGCTTGAGGACAAGTCCGTACTTGGCAGGGAGAGGGCCAGGGGGCCAGTTTCCGGCGAGTGGATCGAGAACAGGATTCGGGGCATCGAGTTGATGCGCCAGCGCGTCGGGAACGAATTATTGGTGGAGGGCTGGGCCAGCGGACCGTGTGCGGCCGCTGCCGAACTGCGCGGGCTTAACCGGCTGATGATGGACTTCGGCGACGATCCGGAATTCGTGCGCGAGCTGTTCGACTTCACAGTAGAAAGCGGAATCCGTTTTGCCGATGTGCAAATTGAAGCGGGGGCCGACAGCATCGGAATCGGCGATGCGGCGGCATCGCTGGTGGGGCCGCGTATCTATCGAGAATTTGTATGGCCCTGTGAGAAGAAGCTGGTAGATGCCATCCATACGCGGGGGGCGAAGGTCCGGCTTCATATTTGCGGAAATACGCGCAAGATTCTTGATGACATAGGCAAGTTACGTTGCGACCTCGTGGATGTCGACTTTCTTGTGCCGCTTGAAGAGGCGCGGGCTCAAACGGGAGCGGGGCAAACGTTGAGCGGAAATCTCGATCCGGTAAGAGAATTGCGGGATGGGTCACCGGAGACAATCGCGCATGCGCTGGAGGCTTTGCAGGCAAAGGCCGGTGCGCAATGGATTGTGTCGGCAGGATGCGAAATTGTGCGCGATACCCGTCACGAGAATGTGCGTGCTCTTGTCGGGTTCGCCCGGACGCACAAGTCTGTACATTGAATCAAGGTCCGAAGCGCGAACGGTGCGATCGATAAACGAAATGTAGAGACGCATGGAGTAAGGAAAATGGCCACTAATATACTTCAACCACCAACAGATATGACGGTCAGTTCGATGGACGCCCCGGTAAATGGGATGCGGCCGGATCGCTTGCTGTCGCTCGATGGCCTGCGCGGGTTCGATATGTTTTGGATCATTGGAGGCCAGGAGATTGTCAGGGGCCTGGCAAAGGCGTGGCCAAGCAGCTTATCAACAGCCGTAGCACTGCAATTTGGACATGTGCCTTGGGTGGGATTGCATCTATTCGATGTAATCTGGACCCTTTTCATGTTCATGGTGGGAGTCTCACTTTCCTTCTCCATCGCCAACCGCAGGAGGAAGAACGAAAGTCACCGCTCGATCTATGCGCATGCGATCAAGCGCGCGCTCATCCTATTCGTTCTGGGAATGGTGGCTCAAGGCAATCTGCTGGATTTCAACCTCGCGACGTTCCGCCCCTTCTACAGCGTTTTGCACGGCATCGCTGCCGGGTACCTGATTGCGACCATTGTGACGCTGAAGTTCCGGGCCAAGGGGCAGGCAATTGTTACGGCGATTTTTCTGGTGAGTTATTGGATATTGTTACTTACCATTCCAGTGCCGGGCGTGGGAAGGGGAGTGCTGACCCCCACGGGAAATGCCGCGGTGTATATTGACACCCTGATCCAGGGACGTTTGCACTATGGCGAGAACACATGGTTCTTGAGTTATCCCGGTTTTGCTTCTTCAGTACTTCTCGGCGCGCTGGCCGGCGAGTTGCTCCTCTCCTCGCGATCGAAGAAAAAGAAATGCGCATTGCTCTATGGTTACGGCGCGGGACTGCTGGTGGTTGGCCTGGTCTGGAGTATTTGGCTGCCGATTATCAAGTTGTTATGGACCAGCTCTTTTGTGCTCGTCGCGGGAGGGCTGAGTTGCCTGTTGATGGCGACCTTCTATCTGTTGATCGATGTGCTGGGCTACAAGAAATGGGTGTTTCCTTTCACGGTAATTGGCATGAACGCCCTTGCTGTTTATATGGCAACGGAACTGTTTGATTTTCGAAAGATCGGCAATTTATTCGTTGGACAACTGTTGCCACGCGTCGGCAGTTGGGATGACGCTCTGGCTTCCGCTGCGGCAGTTGTCATTATATGGTTGATTTTGTATTGGATGTATCGCACCCGATCGTTTGTGAAGTTGTGATTCGTAGCCAACATAGAGTCGATACACTGACTTTCGCCACGCCGACCCTCCGACTACACTTTCAACTTTGAAGACATGGGCGGAGTCAAGACCGCTCGGACGCTCAGAGAGGTATGTCGACGGCGTTCTTCCGGCTTCCAAAGGGGAGACGTGGCAGTATTGGGGTGGGCGAGTATTCAGCGGATAAACTATTGATTTTATTGGTGGCGGAGGGCGGGATTTTAGTCAGTGCCGGGGTTCGAAAGGAGCCCCGGCACTGGTTTGACTGAGCGTACCTCGTAAACGGCACGCTTAGTTGACTGTTACGCTCGCGACGTACGGAGCGGTGTTGCTGCCTGCATTGGTCTGCAAAGCGCCCGAGGGCAGCATGTTGTAGTAGCAGTCCGGGTAGGCTGCCGTTACATTCACGGTTATAGAACAGAGGCTGCGGGCTGGGATCGAGCCTCCGGTCAAAGTTACCGTCGAGCCTCCGGTGGGGGCTGTAACTGTCCCTCCGCAGGAGTTGCGGATGTTGCCGGAAACCGTGAGGCCGGAGGGCAATCTGTCGGTGAGGGGCGCAATCATACTCGCGACACTGCTGCCAGGGTTATGCAAGGTGATGGTGAGGAGCGAAACTCCGCCCACACCAATACGGGCCGGACTGAACGTTTTGCTCAGCTTGATGCCAACGGTGAATACCGCGCTGAATGCCCCGCTATTGCAACCCTTATCGGTCTGCAATGAGCAGGCAGAAAGCATGTTCACGTAGCTGCCGTTAGATTTCGCCGTTACCAGCACCTTCACCGAACAGGAACCTTTGGCCGGGATTGAGCCTCCGGTTAAAGTCAGCGACGACCCTCCCATCCGCGCGGTAGCGGTTCCGCCGCACGTATTGCCGGCGGGGCCGGCGATGAACATACCGGCAGGGAATGTATCAATGAGCGGGGCGGTCAGCTTGGCTATCGCGCCTGTGGGGTTGAACAAAGTGATGGTGAGACCCGAGATCCCGCCGGGTGCGATATTTGTCGGGGCGAAATCCTTGTGAACCGATGGCTTCATGTTCGGAGGACCGTTGACCACCAGCATCGCGACGGCCAAACCGGTGTTGCTTCCTTTATCGGTCTGCAATGTGCCGGCAAGCAGCTTGTTAGCGTAACAACATCCTGGATATTTAGACGTTACGTCTACCGCAACAGTGCAAGAGCCGTTGGCCGGGATCGAGCCTCCGGACAAGGTCACCTTCGAGCTTCCCGCAATTCCCGTAGCCGTTCCGCCGCAGGTGTTGCTGGGGTTGCCATAGACATTCACCCCGGTGGGGAATGTATCGGTGAATGGCGTGGTTATTTTTGCAACCGTGCCGTTGGGGTTATTCAACATGATGATAAGGTGCGAGATCCCGTTCACGTAGATGACAGCCGGGCTGAATGCCTTGCTAAGCGTGGGTGGAAGGATGGTGGGCACATTGACGCTTAACGTCGCGATTGCTGGAGCAGCGTTGTTGCCGGTGCTGGTCTTCAAGCCGCCGGCAGGCACCGAATTGATGTAATTACCTCTGTTTGCCGCGGTGACTTTGACTGTCACTTTACAGGAATTGCCGGCCGGGATCCAGCCTCCGGTCAAGGTGACCGTCGAGCTGCCAGTGTCGGCCGTAACCGTTCCGCCGCAAGTGTTGCTGGCGCTGCCCGAGACGAGAACTCCGGTGGGCAGCGAGTCAATGAGCGGTGCGGTCAAGGTTGCAACCACCCCGCGGGAGTTGTGCAGGGTAATGGTGAGGAGAGAGATTCCCTCCGCGTTGATAGTCGCGGGATTGAATGCCTTGCTGATCGTTGGCGGAATGGTTGCGAGCGTATTCACAGTCAGACCCGCGACAGCCGGAGCCACATTGTTGCCGTTACTGGTCCGCAATGCGCCGGCAGCAAGCGAGTTGAAGTAACTGCCTCCATTTGCCGCGGTCACTTGCACGGTCACTGTGCATGAACCGGCGCTTGGGATCGAGCCTCCGGTCAAGATCACCTTCGAGCTGCCCGCCGTCGCCGTGATTGTCCCGCCGCAAGTGTTGCTGGCGCTTCCCGAGACGAGAACTCCGGCGGGCAGCGAGTCAATGAGCGGTGCGGTCAAGGTTGCAACCACCCCGCCGGAGTTGTGCAGGGTAATGGTGAGGAGAGAGATTCCCATCGCGTTGATAGTCGCGGGGCTGAAAGCCTTGTCCAGCGTGGGTGTAACGGGGGGAGGCACCGCGCATGCAGCGGGGCTTACGGCGTTGTCGTCCAACGTGACCGCGCCATTGCGTGCCAATGCTCTACCGGACATCTTGGTTCCGGTATTGAGCGTGATGCTCGTGAGCGCGAGGATATTTCCGACGAAGGTGGAGTTCGTTCCGAGTGTAGCGGAACTCCCGACCTGCCAGGAGTCATTGCATTGTTGAGCGCCATTCACTAACACGACAGTCGAGTTGGTTGCCGTAATCAGGGTGCTCCCTACCTTGAATACCCAGGTTGCAGCGGGGTCGCCTGAGCCATCGAGAGTCAGCGTTCCCGTGATCGCGACCGAGGAACGAAAACAATAGACCCCATGCGGTAGCGTCCGACCACCCAGGTCGGTGGAGACAGCATATGTGATATTGCACGCTTGCCCTGCCAGATTGGTATACGCGTTGGTCAAATCAACCTTAGCCTGTTGCGCCTGTGCGTCGGCTGCGCGAATGGCTCCTCCGGTCACGAGGCCGGGGGGAAACCCGGTGACAGCTGTACCAGGACTGATACCGAGATCTCCAGCTACGATCGTCGGCCCGGTATTCGTTACTGCTGAGCCTGCCAACACCGCGAAGCTTTGCGCTGCGCCCAGTGTTGGCGCCGTCTGTGCCGATGCTGGGTTGAGTTGCGCGCCCATAACAACGGCGGTAAGCAAGATTGTGAAGGCAATAATTCGGACGTTCGAGTTTTTCATGGTTGTTTTCTCCACATCGCTTTCGAGGCGTAAGTAAAGGCGGGCTGCACCAGGTTGCTAGAAGCAGAAATTGACGTCTATCGTGCGGTCCGTCGGCTCTCCGGTTCATCTCGCGAGCATCTGGCCTCTCACGGGTGCGATCGTGTTTCACGTTCTGTATCGCACCACTACTTCTCTATTTATGTGGGCCGGTGATGGCTTCCCCGTTGAGCTTCTGTCTTACGACGACACCCGTCATCCTACGAGGAGCGCGGCAAGATCTCTGCCCCATCTTGCTCACTCCTCAACCGGTTACCTTGGTACTCGGTGACAGAGGCCAACATCTTCCTGAATGCAGCCACGGCTGCCCATTCCACTTCCTCCGGATCGGCGGCCTGGATGATTGCGGTCCAGGCGGAATGGGGAAGCGCGTCCAGTTCCAACTCCGAGATGTGATGCGCGCCGTCGGCGATCTCAAACCCCGGCGGGTCCACCCGGATCGCAAAGTCGCACAATCCAAACTCGCGAAACAGGCGCACGTCTGCGACGACCGCGTACTCCGGCTGCTCGCGTAAAATTTTTTCGGTAATCCTCCCCACCCAGTAAAGCGGGTTTTGGGATCTCTTCCAGTCTCCCCACCATTGCAGCAAGGCGCGCTGCTTTCCTCCGCGAGCGTCAAATGGAACCCCGGCCCACCCGTAAAGCTCGCGCATCACCCGGGCCGTTTCATACCCCTTCCGAGCTTCCATGTCGCGGCAATTGTGGATGTAGCGTCTGAATACCTCGGTGGCGATCTCGGCCTTGATGGCGTCGGCGAAGGCATAGCGGAGCGCACAGCGAGGGAAGGCCTTTGACGAGAGGCTTGGCTGCCGTATCCTTGCCCCGCCGCGCCTTGTAGCCGATGCCGATTACCACCGTCTTTCCAATCACAGAAACTCCTTTGATTGCAAAATTTCTTCTTGACGTTATAAGCATTATTGCTTATATTTAATACGTGAAGAGCAGTGAGTTCAAACGGTGGCTGGCAGATCAGGGAGCGAAGTTCGAGAACGCGAAGGGTTCCCATCTCAAGGTGATGTTGAATGGCAAGACATCTTACCTGCCGATGCATTCGAAGGAACTCAAGACTGGCACTTTGGAAGGCATCAAAAAGCAGCTAGGGCTCAAGTAGGAGGATTTATGTTGCGCTATCCGGCAAACTTCAAAGCAGATAAGGAAGGTGGATTTGTTGTCACCTTCCCCGACATCCCCGAGGCAATCACACAGGGCGAAAGCGTGGCAGATGCTCTTGTCCATGCCGCAGACGTTCTGGAATCGGCACTGGACTATTACATCGAGGACGGTATTCCTATACCTCCGCCTTCTAAGCCAAAGCGCGGCCAGCACCTGGTAGAATTACCTGCCAGCTACTCCGCGAAAGTTCTTCTCCTACAGGAGATGGCGGCGCAAAAGGTTCGCCCTGCCGAACTGGCGCGGCGTTTGCAGGTCACTCCGCAGGAAGTGACCCGGTTGATCGACTTGCGCCACACGTCCAGGATCGACGGCATCGCAGGCGCTCTCAAAGCGCTCGGAAAAACAATGGAGATCCGCGCCGTTTAGGCGGCTAGAAGAGATTCCCCGCTCCGCTTGTCGAGATGTTTCCGAGGCGCGTAAGCGTATGTTTCTCGCCACGAGGATCTTCGGTGAGGACATACTTGTCGGGGCCAGGCGGCGTCCACACAAGCGAACCCATGTCTCCCCTGCCTATGGTTCCGCCCGCCTCGACCTCAATTAAGTCACGCAGCCAGGTGAACTGGCGGGGTGACAACCGGCGCAGGTTCGAGGCCGCGCCGGATTGAACACATGAAAAAATTCCGCGATTAACTGCTGTGCGGTCATACCAGACTGCCTGATGGACGAACGTGGACTATGTCT
>PLZC01000314.1 GCA_003151985.1 Acidobacteriaceae bacterium | reverse complement strand
TGATGTGCGAGACGCGGCAGATGAGTTCCAATCCTGAGGGCATGGCGCAATTGGAGGCCATGGTCAAGCGTTATCGCAACTCTCCGGCGATCATTCTGTGGTCCATCGGCAACGAGGAAGGACAGATGCAGGATGATGAGGCGGAACAGGGCGCAAAGGTTGGCGCAACCATGGTTCGCCGTGTTCATGAACTTGACCCGACGCGCATGGTCTCCGCTGCCGTGAACGACAGCAACGAAAAGGGCGTCTCCGATGCGCTCGACATCATCGGCTTCAATTATCACCAGGAGTACCCAGACGGCTTTCACAAGAAGTATCCGAAACGGCCCATATACGGCTCTGAGACCTCGAGCGCTATTTCCACGCGCGGAGTATACTCCTCAGATTCGCTGCGAAATACCATCAATGCCTATAACGCTGCGGTGCCGTGGGGAGCGACCGCTGAGGATTGGTGGAAGTTCTACGGCACGCGCGAATGGGAGGCGGGGGGCTTTGCCTGGACAGGATTCGATTACCGTGGCGAGCCCACCCCTTATGGTTGGCCTTCAATCAACTCGCAGTTCGGCATTGTGGACATGTGCGGTTTCCCTAAAGATACGTTCTATTACTACAAAGCCTGGTGGGGCACTGAGCCTGCGTTGCATCTTTTCCCGCATTGGAACTTCGAGGGCAGAGAAGGCGAGGAAATCCCGGTATGGGTGTACTCGAATCTGGAGGAAGTGGAACTCTTTGTAAATGGCAAGAGCAAGGGCAAGCAGAAGGTTCCGCACCTTGGGCATATCGAGTGGAAGGTCAAGTACGAACCCGGATCTATTGAGGCGCGAGGATCGAAGGGCGCCAAAGTTGTGTTGACCGAAAAGCGCGAGACAACCGGGCCGGCGGCAGCCATCCGGCTAACCGCGGACCGAACAGAGATCGACGCAGACGGCGAGGACCTTTCCATCTTGAAGGTGGAAGTCCTGGACAAGCAAGGGCGGCCGGTTCCTACGGCCGACAATGTCATAGGATTCAAAATCTCCGGCGCGGGCGCGCTGATTGGCGTGGGCAACGGCAACCCGAATTGCCAGGAAAGCGACAAGGCGCCGAAGAGATCGCTGTTCAACGGGTTGGCGCAAGTAATCGTCCAGGCGACCAAAGAACCTGGCGAGATTCATATCGAGGCAATGAAGGAAGGCGGGGACGGTCCGGAACTGACCCCGGCTAAACTTACGATTACGAGCAGGAAGGTTGAGCCGCGGCCGGCTGTTGGATAATTGCCGGCCCCAAGCGTTTTCCTCTTCGCTCCCCCAGTATGTCTCATCCATTTCCACTCGCCAAGAGAGGCGATCCCGGCCCGATCGTACCAAGCCGCCGCGGCAATGTGCTCCTTCACAGGCGGCGTTGCCGCTCGAGTCATAGGTGCGCGCGCGTGCTTGAGCAATATTGAACAGAGATATATTTATCTCCCCACGTAATTCCGCTCTTTTGCTGTCGGGCACTGTCACGCTACATGGCAGCGGAGTCTACATCTTCCAGATCGCGTCCGGACTGACAGTAGGCACTGGCGCCTCAGTTGTCCTCAGTGGCGGCGCCACTGCTGCCAATATCTTTTGGCAAGTTGGCAGTTCAGCCACGCTCGGAACGACGGCTGATTTCAAGGGAACCATCTCGGCGCTCACATCCATCTCGCTTGCCACTGGCGCCAAGCTCAAACGCAGAGCGCTGGCTCAACATGGCGCGGTTACACTGGACACCAACGATGTTACGATCCCGCTTGCCGCAGGTGTGCTGGTATACGTGCCTCCAGTAGCAACACCACCAAGAGACTGACGCGGTTCCCCGGGCGCTTATCGCCAGTTGCAGTCACCCCGATTTTTCGCGGGCCGCAAGTGCCAGCGTACCATCGATGGTGCCCTTTCTGCACTGGATGAGAGGAAAACGGCGGCGAGCCCTTCAACTGGCTCGCCGCCACCCTTCGGAACCCGTTTAACCCAAGATCTCCATCCTGAGAATGGCACCGTTTGACGCTGTCGTTCTGGTCCCAGGTCGAATGCGCGGCAAGGTGTTCTTATCTCCCCGACAAAAATGCCTTGGCGCGTTCGACTTTGGCACTCTGCTCTGCCGGGACGTAGATGAAGTTGTTTATGTACGTCGAATCGCCACCATTCAGTTTTTTTGGATCCATATCTTCATTTCGCAGCGTATTGAAATCCATGAGCGTCTTGTTCTTCAGGTAGAAGCCGAGATAGCCGAATTCCGAGAACATTGCAGCCAGGCGCCGAGGCGCCCCGGGGTTATGACGATCCTCGGATTCAACAATGAAGACAGGTCGATTATCTTCTATGGTCTTCCCGGCGCCCCTGATTACGGCCTCCTCATGTCCTTCGACATCGATCTTGATCATTGAGAGATTGGAAAGGCCATAGCTGTCAAGTGTTCTGGTTTCTACCGGCATGGAGACAACGGCCGATGGATCTTCTACGCAGACCAGGTTGTTTTTCTCTTCAATTGTGGCAACCCCGGTGTTGCTGCGGTCTAACCGCAATGTCGCTTTTGTGAGTTGATCGGACAAGGCGGCTGCTTCAAGTCGAAAACCTCGCCCCAAAAGTCGGCGCAATGCCGGCCAAAGTTCGATATTCGGTTCGAATGCAATTACACTTTTGGAGTACTTCGCCATAAAATAGGAATACATTCCCATGTTGGCACCCACATCGATCGATATCTTCCTTTTCTCGCAGAAGACAGCCACCAATGGTAACTCTGGTTCAAAATGATTTGGCCTGAAGCGAAGTTCCCGCTCCATCCACAACTTTGGGAAATGCCTTCTGATTCCCTTTGCTATTACCAAAGGGAGAACCCCC
>PLZC01000169.1:4051-49698 GCA_003151985.1 Acidobacteriaceae bacterium | reverse complement strand
CTATTCATGCGGTCATGGTACTAGCAACGGACGATCTTCGGAGAGCGGATCCCGTTGGTTGCGTTGCGGGTGTCGACTACAAGGCGAGATTCCCGAACGATGGCATCAAAGTCGTAGTCGGAGTGATCGGTGACAATCAGAACGCAGTCGTATTGGCTCAAGTTAGTAAGCGGCGCGCAGGTCATGTTGAGATTGTAGTGACGGCCGCGACCGACTGTTGGGAAATATGGATCGTTGAAGGAAACCTCGGCTCCTTGCTTTTGAAGGCTTTCGATGATGGTGAGCGAAGGCGATTCGCGAAGGTCATCCACGTCTTTCTTGTACGCAATTCCGAGCACAAGGATGCGAGCGCCTCGCAGGGCGATGCTTTGCCGATTAAGCGCCGCGCCCACCGACTGCACGACAAACTCGGGCATGGCTTCGTTCACTTCGCCGGCGAGCTCGATGAATCGCGTATGAAAGTCCCATTCGCGAGCCTTCCAACTCAAATAGAATGGGTCGATTGGAATGCAGTGACCACCCAGGCCTGGTCCCGGATAGAAGGGATGAAAGCCAAAAGGTTTTGTAGCTGCGGCGCCGATTACCTCCCAGATATCTATTCCCATCTTCAGGCAAAGAATCTTGAGCTCGTTGACCATGGCAATATTGACGCAACGATATATATTCTCAAGAAGTTTGGTCATCTCTGCGACGGAAGTTGAAGAGACAGGCACAGTGCGGTTAAAGATGGCGCCATAAACGCCCGAGGCCATTTCAGACGCCACGGGGTCGAGACCACCGATCACCTTGGGGATGTCCCGGCGGGCGACGGAATCATTGCCTGGGTCCTCGCGCTCCGGCGAGAAGGCGATCTGGAAGGTTCGCGCGTCGGGGTCCATGCTCGCGCGACGCGCCATGAGTCCCTTGGCGTTTCCTTTTTCAAGGATTGGGACAAGCACCTCTTCAGTGGTCCCCGGGTAGGTCGTGCTTTCAAGGATCACGATCTGGCCTTCGACGAGCCATGGCGCAATGGACTCCGCCGTCATCCGAATAAAGCTGAGATCGGGCTCGCGATGCTCTGTGAGTGGCGTGGGGACGCAAATGATCATAGCGTCCTGTAGAGATAGTTCTGCGTAGTCACAGGTGGCCCGGAATCCTTGTTCGCGGGCCCGGACAACTTCTGTCTGAGGAATCCTGTGGATATACGACCGGCCCGCTTCGAGGTGGGCGACCTTGACCTGATCGATATCGAACCCAGTGACTTTGAACCCTGCTTCGGACAGTAGAAGTGTGAGAGGGAGCCCGACATAGCCGAGTCCAATCACGCCCACATTGGCAGTCTTGTTTTGGATTCGATCGAGTCGAGATAGAACGGGTTCGGGGATAGTTACTGTTTGCGTAGCCATGCCGATGCTGTAGCAGTCCGTATGCCAAACAGAAAATCAGCTGGTTTTCGACCGATTTCCCAACCGATGTTTATTGAGCATAGGAAATACGGGCTGCGAAGTTACCGCTTGCCGACAACTCGGATGTGCAAACTTTTTGTGTTATTTGGCAGGTGTTTTGCATGATCTACGTCCGAAGTCGTCGCGCCAAGTGCATTAGGAACCTCGACCTTTGATCAATTTGGCGCAGTTTTCACGACATTGACAACATATTTCACTTCGGCACGCTAGTTGCATAAACCTATGCGGCAGCGAGCGAACCTATGTTAATTCCCGACGTCCAGAACGAGAAGAGTCGACTCTCAATTGTTGTGCCGATGTGCAACGAAGAGGAGTCCATTGCGCTTTTGAGCGAAAAGCTTCTTCGCCTACATGAGAGTGTGTCCTCGCGGTATGAAGTTGAATACTGCCTGGTCGATGACGGCAGCACCGACAGGACGCGGAGTCTCATGGCCGCCGTTGCGCCTCCGGATGCGCGTTGTGTCTGCCTGCACCATGAGCACAATCGGGGACTGGGTGCGGCGATTCGCACCGGGCTCAACGAGGCTTCTGGCGTAATTGTATGCACAATCGATGCGGACTGCAGCTACCCGCCCGAGAAGCTTTGCGAGTTAATCGAGATGGTGGAGAGCGGCCATGCCGATATTGCGGTCGCTTCTCCCTATCATCCTCAAGGCGCAGTTATCGGAGTTAAACCCTGGCGGCTGATTCTTAGCCGGCAGTGTTCGGCCCTCTACCGCCTGGTTAGTCCACTGAAACTGTACACCTACACCAGCATATTCCGCGCATACAGCAGGGCGGCAGCCAAAGAAGTGAAGTCTAAGAGCGATGGCTTTGTCTCTGCGGTTGAGATCTTGTTGTGTGCCCAGCGTAAGGGGTACCGGGTAAGCGAGGTTCCGATGGTGCTCTATGCGCGGCAGCATGGGTACAGCAAGATCAGGATTGCGACGACGATCGGGGCGCATCTGGCAGTGCTATGGAACGCAGCGCGAACATCACTGGTGGCAACTTTTGCTCGCCGAGAGCCGGTTTTTGTGCGAATGCCCGTGAGTATGGATAGCCCGGCCAGGATTAACTCCGCTTTCACAGCAATGGAAAAAGACCAAACGACTAGTTGAGGAGCGAGACAGAATGAGGCGAGTAAGAGTTGGAGTGATCGGCCTTGGTGCTTGGGGATGGAACGTGGGCCGGTGTTTCTATGAGTTGCCGGATTGTGAGTTGGTGGCCTGCTGCGAATTGAGCGAGTCGCGACGGAACGCGGCTGAGAAGAACTGGTCCGGCGTAAGAGCTTACGCGACCGTTGATGAGATGTTCACGGGGGCCGACATTGAGGCCGTGGTGATCAGTTCCCCGGCCGTCACCCACTATCCTCTGGTTCGCAAATCGCTGCTGGCAGACTACGACGTCTTCGTTGAAAAGCCCTTCACCCTGAATGTGGAGCATGCCGAAGAGCTAATGCACCTGGGCACGGCGCGTTCACGCGTTCTGATGGTTGGTCATCTCCTTGAATACCATCCTGTGGTTGAGGAACTGCGCAACCTAATCCAATCCGGGGAACTGGGCGACATTTACTACATCTACACCCAGCGAGTGAACCTGGGCCGCATCCGCGGCGATGAGAACGCGCTTTGGAGCTTCGCGCCGCACGACATTTCGCAGATCCTTTACATGCTGGGAGTTGACCCGGTTGACGTGAGTGCGCGCGGACAGAGCTTTATTCAAAAGGGGATCGAGGATGTCGTCTTCCTGAGCCTGTTTTTTGACAACCGCATCATGGCGCACATCCACCTGAGCTGGCTCGATCCGCACAAGACCCGCACAACCACCATTGTCGGCAGCAAGAGAATGGCTGTTTTCGATGACGTGGCGGTGACTGAAAAGTTACGTATTTACGATAGCTGCGCTACACCGCAGCAGGCACGCAGTTACGGAGAGGCAATTCAAGTACGATTTGGCGACATTCGTATTCCCAGGGTGTCCGCTGCCGAACCGCTTAAGTTGGAGTGCCAGCACTTCCTGAATTGTGTGGCGAATCGCACTCGTCCCCGCAGCGATGCAGCCGATGGATTGCGGGTCGTTAGAATCCTCGAAGCGGCACAACGTTCTTTGGAACAAGATGGAATTCCAGTCGGACTTAGAGGGAATGATGAATATCACGCTGCATCCGAGCGCGCAGATCGATGCTGGTCTGCTCTGCGGGCATAACGTCGTTGTCGAAGCGAATGTTCGCATCGGCTTGAGCTGTCAAATTGGGCATGGAGTCATTATTCATGCCGGCACCCAGATAGGAGATCGAGTCCGCATCGACGACAACGCAGTGCTCGGCAAGTTGCCGATGCGCTCCAGTCGAAGCGCAACTACGACGCGCGCAGAGCTTGCGCCCTGCATCATCAAGGACGATTGCATGATAGGCACCAACGCCATTATTTACCGCGGCGCATTGATCGAGGATGGCGTGATGGTGGCCGACCTGGCAACAGTCAGGGAAGAGACAACCATCGGCCCATTTACGATCATCGGGCGCAACGTAGCGGTAGAGAACAAAGTGGAGATCGGCGCGCGATGCAAGATCGAGACAAACGCCTACATTACCGCTTTATCAACGGTTCATGACGACTGCTTCATCGCGCCCGAGGTTACATTTTCCAATGATCGATTCCTAGGCCGCACGCTTGAACGTTTCAAGCACCACCGCGGCGTGACGATGATGCAGGGAGCGCGGATAGGCGCCAATGCGACGATCTTGCCGGGTATTACGATCGGAGCCGACGCGCTGGTGGGCGCCGGGTCTGTGGTTACGCATGACGTGACGGACCGCATGACAGTGATTGGATCGCCGGCGCGGGAGCGTCGCCCGGTTCCTGCCGAGCAGCTCCTGGAGCATCAGATATGAGGCTCCTCTCCATCGTTGGCGCGCGCCCGCAGTTTATGAAAGTGGCCGTGATTGCTGCAGCACTCAAAGCTCTGCCCGAAGGCGCGGAGATTGAGCACCGGATTCTGCATACCGGTCAACACTATGATCCGCGGATGTCTGACTGTTTTTTTCGCCAATTGAGCATTCCTGATCCAGACTTTCATCTGGGCATCGGCTCTGGAAATCACGGTGCGCAAACGGGCGCGATGCTGGCTGGCATCGAACGGGTGCTCAGCGAGTGGCGCGCGGACGCCGTGATCGTTTACGGGGACACAAACTCGACGGTCGCTGGCGCACTCGCAGCCGCCAAGCTGCATGTACGCGTGATTCATCTGGAGGCGGGTTTGCGGAGTTTCAATCGCCGCATGCCTGAGGAGATCAATCGCGTTGCGACCGACCACCTTTCGGATGTATTGCTTTGCCCGACAGCAACGGCGATTGAAAACGCACAACGGGAAGGTCTGGGCGACAAGAGCTATCTGACCGGCGACGTGATGCTCGACTTGCTGCTCAAGTATGCGGCAGGACTGGATCCGCATGAACTCGCCAAAGACAGTTACGCGCTGGTCACAATGCATCGGGCTGAAAACACGGACTCTCCGGCGCGGATGGGAAGATTCATCACGCTGCTAGAGCGACTACCGCTGACGGCGATATTGCCGATGCACCCCAGGCTGCGCGCCAAGTTGCCGGCCAATGATCTGGCACGGATTGAAAGACTTTCGCATGTGCGAGTTCTTGAACCCTGTGATTACGGGGAGATGCTGGCTTTGGAGCGGGACGCGTGCATGGTCCTGACCGATTCTGGCGGTGTGCAGAAGGAAGCCTACTTTCTTGGTGTTCCGTGCCTCACTCTGCGTACCGAGACGGAGTGGAAAGAGACGCTTGAAGGCGGTTGGAACCGGGTATTGGATATGAACCCGGATGTCGTGCTTCCGGTGGTGGATAGCCTGCTGCGCGGCAATGGCTCTCTTCCGAAAGGGGTGCCGGACCTGGAGCAGTTCGGCTCCGGGAGAGCCGGAGAAGCCAGCGTGAAAACAATTTTGAATTCTCTTCGAGGGGAATCGCAATGAAAACTGCATTCATAACCGGCGCAGCGGGGTTCCTGGGATCGCATCTAGTGGATGAGATGTTGAGAACAGGTTACCGCGTCATAGGCTACGACAATCTATCGCACGGAAATCTCAGTAACCTTGAGAACGCGCGGCTGCACCCCAATTTCATTTTCCATTTTGGAGACGTCTGCGATCGGCAGGCGCTTCGGAAAGCCGCCGGAAGCGGGCTGGACCTCGTGCTTCATTTGGCGGCATTCAAGATTCCTCGTTACGGCAAAGTAACGGACACCCTGCGAATCAATTCAGATGGCACACTCAACGCTCTCCAACTGGCAGTTGAGCACAGCGCAAAGTTTGTGATTACGTCAACTTCGGATGTATATGGCAAGAATCCCGTGTTGCCGTTCTCGGAGGAGAGCGACTCAGTGCTCGGACCTCCCACGATTTCCCGATGGGCTTATGCGGCGTCGAAGCTCTTCGATGAGCATCTGGTGCTCGCAATGTCAGAGGAGCATGGGATTCCGGCCACGGTGATCCGGATATTCGGTTCGTACGGGCCCAGGCAGCACCTGAGCTGGTGGGGAGGGCCGCAAGCCGTCTTTATTGATGCGGTTCTTCGGAACCAGACGATACCGATTCACGGCGATGGGTTGCAGACGCGCAGCTTTACGTATGTGTCCGACACGGTGCGCGGGATCGCGGCCGTGGGAAAGGCTGATTGCCTGAATCGCGAGATCATCAACATCGGCAACAATGTCGAGATTACGATCTTGGAACTGGCACAAGAGATACATCGGCTGTGTGCGGTGCCGTGGCCATTGCGACTGCAAATTCTGCCATACAACGAGATCAGCGGGCGCAGGTATGAAGACGTTCGCCGGCGTGTTCCGGATATCACGAAAGCAAAGCGTACCCTGGGCTTCGAGGCGAGGGTTACTCTCGATGAGGGCCTGCAAAAGACGATCGAGTGGCAGCGGCCATTGGTGCTCGGCCAATCGGTGGGACCTGAGGCTGAAACTTCGACGATGGTCGAAGGAGTGCGCGCATGAGTACTCCGGGGACATTAATCCCCGCTGCAGCTCTTCAAGGGACTGCGCGCGGGTCTGAATCCGCGGAACCGGGAAGGGTTCGAGTCGAGCTTCTGGTGGTGATCTCTGTGGTCCTGGGTGCGGCCGGTCAACTCATGCTGAAGGCAGCGCTGCTTCTTTTGAGCCCTCATCCTATTGACACCGCTGCGACGGGCGATCCACGTCTCATGTGTGCCGCAGGCATTGTTCTTGGACTGTGCATTTACGCAGTTGGAACCTGGTTCTGGATCAAAGCTGTATCTCGTGCGCCGATCAGCTATCTCTACCCGCTCAGCGCCGGCAGTTACGCCCTTGTGGCCATCTGTGGCCATGTGCTGTTCGGCGAAATTGTCCATCCGTGGCGTTGGGCCGGTATCGCCTTGACCACTTTCGGCGTGGCGTTGATGGCTGCGAGCGGTGAGCGAGGTGCTGCATGACTGCGCTGGTTCCATTGCTGGGAAGTGTTGGGCTCGGCGCTTGTGCGCAGATCTCTTTACGCTACGGGGCATCGCTGCGTACCAGTTGCCCGTCGGGCGCGTGGCGATGGACCGCACTCTGGGGACTGTGCTTTGCCGTTGCCACTGCATTGTGGCTCGCCGCGTTAAGTAAGTCCGATATCTCCTATGCATATCCGCTTTTGGGCGCGGGATATGTGCTCGTTACGCTGCTGGCAAGGTGGTTGTTACGCGAACGAATTTCAAGACGGCGCTGGATCGCAGTTCTGATGATCACCGCGGGAGTGGTGATGGTGGGAGTGAACCGGTGAGTGCGGGTGTAGCCATTGTCGGAGCGGGTATTACGGGCCTGACGGCAGCACATACGCTGCTCAAAGCAGGCGTGCAAGTTACGGTGATCGAGGCCCGGAAAACGGTTGGGGGCCTGGCCACCAGCCACGATTTCGGCGACTTCCATTGGGACCGCTTCTATCATTGCATTCTCACTTCAGACACGTCCCTGCTTGGGCTGATTGACGACCTTGGGCTCAAAGAGAAACTGCGCTGGCGCAAGACAGAAGTGGGCTTCTACAGCAGGGACAGTTTGCATACGATGACGCGGCCTGCGGACCTGTTGCGGTTTCCGTGCTTGCCGTTGTGGGCCAAGATTCGTTTTGGGCTGGGCATCCTCTATGCCGCTCGAATGTGTGACGGCGCCGGCCTGGAAGCGGTGCCACTCAAGGATTGGATTCTTCGTGTATTCGGTAAGACACTCTATCGCGAGCTTTGGGAACCGCTCCTGCGCTGCAAGTTAGGCGATATGCGCTCCCAAGCATCCGCCGCGTTTCTCTGGGCGACGATTCGGAGACTGTATTCCACCCGATCCGACAGCGTCAGCAAGGAGGAGCAACTCGGTTATGTAGAAGGCGGCTACCGGGTTGTCATGGATCGTCTCGTCGACGAGATCCATGCTATGGGAGGGAAGATCCTAACCGGCATCTCCCTGAAAAGTGTCGAACAGACGGAACTTGGCGTCGGACTCACTGCGAATGATGGATTTCGCGAGTTCGATGCATGCATCATGACAGTACCTGCGCCAGCCATTCTTTCGTGCGTCCCCTCTTTGAGCAAGGAATATCGCTCAAGGCTAACGATGCCGCAATATCTGGGGATGGTTTGCGTGGTTCTCGTTTTGAAGCGAGCCGTGAGCCCTTATTACTTGATCAACGTGACGCAACAGGCGCCATTCACCGGCATTGTCGAGATGACCAACCTGATCGATTGCGCGCGGGAGACAAATGGACACGCTCTCGTCTATCTGCCCAAGTACACATCCCCTTCGGATCCTCTGTTCGATTTAACGGACCATGATGTGTGGGAGAGATTCGCGCCGGCACTGTTCAAGATTCACCCTCAATTGCGGTGCGAAGACATCCTGTCTACTCAGATCTTTCGTGAACGGTACGTTCAGCCGGTCCCCACGCTCAATTACTCCGCGCACGCGCCGACGGCGGCAACAAGTATGCCGCACTTGTTTGTAGCCAACACCACACAAATCGTGAATGACACGTTGAATAACAACGCCATGGTTGGAATCGCGCGGATCGCTTGCAAGCTCGTGATGAATGATCTCGAGCGGCAGGCACGATTACGCGCAGGGACGAGTTGCCTGGATTTATTGGTGGATGCGGGACAACATCGGATGGAAGTGAGGTAAGTTGCTATGATCTTTATACCAGGCGCAGCGTTCGCTCTAGCCTTGATGCAGACTAACCCGGCGCCGCTGGCACAAATAAATAGCACGCGCAGCGATTCTTTGTTGTTGCTCATTTTGGGCGTCGGGTCGTTGCTGCTCTCGCTGCTGGTGCAAGGGCTGAAAAGATGGGTCCACACCGATCGCGAGTCAGACGTGCAAGATCATGGCACGGCACGATCTGACTATCCTGCGGTCGAATTGATGTCGATGAGAATCGATGAGCATGCTGAGAAGCCGCGAATGGCCATAGCGCGGCCCCTTCTCAGCGTCGATGTGGAAGATTACTTTCAAACAGAAGCATTTTCGGCGGTCGCGCCGCGTGAAGAATGGGATAACTATCCTCTGCGGGTCGTGGACAACACCAAAAGGCTCTTGGACATTTTTGATACTCACAACGCAAAGGCAACGTTTTTCGTGATGGGATGGATCGCCGATCGCGTCCCACAATTGGTGAGGGAAATCGCTGTCCGAGGTCACGAACTGGCCTGTCATAGTTATTGGCACCGTACTATCTATTCGATAACGCCCGAAGTCTTTCGACAAGACACCCGCGACGCGGTGAGGGCAATTGAAGATGCGGCCGGTGTCAGGGTCAGCGGCTATCGAGCGCCCACCTGGTCCATCACCCGCAAGAGTCTATGGGCGATCAACGTGCTGGCAGAGGAGGGTTTCGAATACGACTCCAGCGTTTATCCGGTGCATCACGATCTCTATGGAATTCCAGGTGCAAGCGCCGCGCCATATGTATGGAAGACAGGCCATAACGACATGATTGAGATTCCGCCGGCAACGTTTTCCATTGGTAACATGACCCTGCCGGCGGCTGGTGGAGGCTATCTGCGAATTTTCCCACTCGGTTACTCGCGGATGGCGATCGACCAACTTTCCCGGCGCACGCACCTGCCGGTCGTTTATTTGCACCCTTGGGAGATCGACCCCGGACAGCCGCGGCTGAACGGTCCATGGAAGTCGAGGCTACGGCAATATTGGGGACTCGAATCCTTCGAGCTGAAGTTGACTCGACTTCTTGCGAGCTATCAATTCATTCCATTCAGGCAGTGGAGGACAGATGTTGCCGCGGCAGGGCCAGAGGTGTCGTTCACCATGCCGGGAGTTATGGTGGCATGACGATGCTTGCTTACCACGAGTTTTCAAGAACCCCAGAACGCGATGTGTATTCACTTCCGTCAGAGACATTCAGGCGGCACGCACGTCTGGTTGACGGGCTATCGGGCGCGCGGAGTTGCATAACGTTTGATGACGGCCATCGGTCACAGTTCGACTTCGCGGCGCCGATTCTCGATGAAATGAGGCTGGCCGGTATCTTCTTCATCACCACGGCGTGGGTGGGTTTTCTGCACAGCGTGATGTGTTGGCGTGATCTGCGCGAACTCCAACAGGCTGGACAAATTGTCGGTTCCCATTCACACACGCACCCGATGCTCACCGCATGTGGCCCAGTTGCACTGCGCAATGAGATGACAGTCTCAAAAGAGATCATCGAACAACGGCTTGGGGTCGAAGTGGATTCAATTTCAATGCCCGGAGGGCGAATCAATGAGCGAGTGCTCATGGCCTGCGGGGAAGCGGGATACAAGCGCGTCTATACCTCGCGTGTGGCGGAACGCAAACGATCCACAGGCAATTTGCCAGAGGTGATAGGCCGTTACATTGTGCGGGGCGGGACGAGCGATCGCACATTGGCCGCGTATCTTGATGGAGATCCTTTCGTATGCCGGCGGCTCGAAATGGAGTCCAGGATGAAGACCGTGGCGAAAGCGCTAATTGGCGATTCTCTTTACCACCGATTGTGGCGCAAGGCGGCCCGATCCGGGGCCTACGGATCGTAATGGGGCTTCACTTGCTACCCGCTCGATCAAGCTACCGATAAAGCGTCTCCAGCGATGAGTGTCTCGCAGAAAGCATGAATTCACTCGACCGGGAAAGTAAGAGCATGCGCGTTTTGCATTTGATTGGCAGTACCGGGTTTTATGGTGCGGAGGCAGTGGTTGCCACTCTGGCGCGCACTTTGCCAGCGCTTGGTGTGGAAACGTGTGTTGGTCACATGCGATACGCGGCCGCGCGCCGGAGCTTCCGACTGGAGGAGCATGTCGACGGATGTGAGGTGATCCCCCTGGAGCATGAAAGGCGGATGGATTTTGGTTTCGTGGTCCGGCTCAGGGCAGAAATGAAACGGCTCGGCATTGATGCGATTCACAGCCACGGCTACAAACCGGATGTCTATGGCGGAGTTGCCGCAAAAATGGCGGGGCTTCCAATGCTCTCTACCTGCCACCTTTGGACTCGAGCCACATGGGCCCTGCGCGGATATGCGCGCATCGACGCACTCATGTTGCGGCGCTTCGACAAAGTGGTTGCGGTTTCGCAACCGATTCTGGATGAATTACAGAAGGCCGGAATCGCGAGCGAGAAACTGGCGCTCATCCCCAATCAGATTTCCGCCGAGAGGTTCGGCGCGGGAAAACCGGAGTTTCGATCCATTTTCGGCAAAGATGCGTTCATCTTCGGCGCCGCTTGCCGACAGGTGAGCGCCAAGGGCGTGGATGTGCTGCTTCGCGCTGCGAAGGTTGTGACGGAGTCACTGCCAGAGGCGCGATTCCTGATCGCAGGCGATGGACCAAAAGCCGAGGAGTATCACGAACTCGCTCGCAATCTCGGAGTGGGTGGGAAAGTCAGATTTCTTGGACGATGCGGCACGATGCCGAACTTCTATGCTTCGCTTGACGTCTTCGTGCTGCCCTCATTGGACGAAGGCATGCCCATCGCCTTGCTGGAGGCGATGGCGGAAGGCCGGCCCGTGATTGCAACGAAAGTAGGTTCCGTTGAGAGGGTTGTTCGCAACGAGTTATTCGGACGGCTAATTGCTCCGGGCGATAGTGCCGCGCTGGCATCGGCAATGCTGGCGCTGGCTTCAAGCCGCGAAAAACTTAGCCAGTTAGGGGAAGCGGCGCGCAATGAGGTGTTAGCGCATCACTCCGGGCAAAGGATGGCGCTCCAATACGCCACTCTCTATCGAGAAATGAGCCGGTGATGACGGAGCAGATGCCGCTCGCGCCTTTGGTCGACCGCACGAGGCGGAGCGAAAACACGATCGAGACTCAAACCAAAGCGCAAATCAGAGTGTGGATGTACGATCCCTGGTGCCGCACACCGTGGTACACGGCTGCCCTCACACGCGCTCTTCTCCGCCAGAGAATGGATGTGCGGCTGGTATGTCCCCGTTACCAGCTTGAACCGCTCTATTTCCAAGAGGAGGGGCTTGTCACGCGACCTGGGCCGCTCGATATATCAACACGTGGTGGATTGGGCCCTGGCCGGCTGCTGAAGGGGGCTCGCTTGACAGAATACCTGATCGACACCGCCTCGCTGGCGTTGGAGGCAACACGCAGGCCGCCGGATATCCTGCACCAGCAACAGTGCGTGCTGCTCGAGCACGGCTATGAGATGGAGTTGAGTTTCCTGCGCTGGTGTAAGCGGCGCGGTACCCGCGTGATTCACACGGTTCACAATCTGCTCCCGCATGGGGAGAGTGAGTTTCTCGCTACGCACTTTGCCAAGCTCTACGGCTTATCCGATGCTCTTGTGTGCCACAGCGAGCAAACTGCGCGCGACCTTCAAGCACTATTTTCCGTTGCCCCGAAACGCATTTACGTGGTGCCGCACGGACCTTTGTTTGCAGATGGCCCCGTCCGTAGCAAAGAGGAGTGCAGAGCACATTTCGGGCTCGATCCAACGCGACAAGTTTTCCTCGCCCATGGAGTACTTCGTCCTTATAAAGGAACCGATCTGCTTCTGCGCGCATGGGCGAAGCTGATGGCGCGATGGTCAGGCGGCGAACGGCCTCTGCTGTTGATTGCAGGGCACGGCGATGAGTCAGAAGTGCGTGCTCTCCGCCAAGAAGCAGCCGCCTTGAGGCTGGACGACGGTGTTGTTCGAATGGACCTGCGCTACTCGGCAGCCCAGGAGGTGCCCTTCTATTTCGGTGCGGCCGATGTGTTGCTCTACCCCTACCGGAAGATAACGACCAGTGGAGCGCTCCTGACGGGACTAAGCTACTGCAAACCTATCATTGCATCCGATTTGCTACCGTTCCGAGACTATCTGCGGCAAGGCCATAACGCGCTCCTGGTTCCGGCGGAAGACGTTCAGGCCCTGGAGGGAGCGCTGGATGCGCTATGCGGCAGGGACGAACTGTACCAGGGACTGAGGGATGGGAGCAGCAAAAACGGCATCTTGCCGACGCCGTGGTCTGAAATCGGCGCACGCACCGCGGCAATCTACGCGGCAGTTCTTGCTTGATTCCCATCCAAAAGCTACCGAGATGCATTAATTTGCACACACTCAACCTGCAATTTGCACTTTTCCGTTCCGCTACTAACAAGGAGCGTGCACAAAGCAGCCATGGAGAGCGGCGGCTTTGGCCTGCCAATTGCAATTGACTGGTCGAGATTCGTTCTTTAGAACTGAACTCAAGCACTGAACAGGATCCACAATGAGCTGGAAAATCAGTTGTTCAATATTGCTGCTCTTGGTACTCGCCCTCTCAGAACAATCGAAGGCGCAGACGCCGAAAGAGCAAAGCCAGGCGGCAGAACAGCCAGCCAACGTGATGACGGCCACGGCTTCGTCACCGGATTCATCCGTTGGCTCGGTGAAGGGCACGGATGCGGAAGCGGCCAGAGACTATGAGCTCGGACCGGGCGACCTGATTCATGTCTCGGTCTGGCACGAGCAGGAACTAACCCAGACGGCAGTCGTGCGTCCCGATGGCAAGATTTCATTGCCGCTCGCGGGTGAAATTCCCGTGGCCGGCAAAACTGCTGTCGAGGCGCAATTGCTCGTGAGCAGCAAACTGCTCCGGTTCATCACCGACCCGCAGGTAACCGTTTCGGTCCTGGAAATTCATAGCCGGCAGGTCTTTATTACCGGCCAGGTGCAGAGACCGGGTTCATACCCCCTGACGGGATCCGTCAGCGTCTTGCAATTGATCGCGAGTGCCGGCGGGCTGACTCAGTATGCGCACAGGAAGGGGATCGTGATTCTCGACACGAAAAACCAGGCGATGGCGAAGTTCGATTACACCAACACGATCAAAGGCAAGGTCAAAGACGAAAGGCCGCTTCAACCCGGCGATACGGTGGTGGTGCCATGACCCGCATCCACTGGAAGATCGAGGCAATCGTAACGCTGACGCTTAGTTGCACCTGGGCGATGGGACAGATCCCGACGCAAGTTCCCGAATCGCCTGCGAGTACCGCGCAGAGCTGTCCTGAGATGAATCAAGTGCCCTCAGAATCCGCAGCGCGGTGCAATGTCCTTTCTCGCAGCAGCAACATGAGCGACGGCGGCAACCATTTGTTTTTGTCCACAACTGCATTGGGCGGCTATGACACGGCCTTTGATAGCCGTGCAGCGCTGGGAGCGAAACTCGAAGGCGGCCAGTTATATGTGGGTGCGCTGTTCCACAGGAACAGTAGCTACACAATGCTCGAGAACACCATCACGGGGATCGCCTACCACATTGGCCAAGGCTCAATGCAATATCTCAATACCACGTCGTTCTCGTTTAACAAAATGCACTCCGCGCAAACGGCTTTGAGCCTCGATGTAGAGAGCTCCTATGGGAATGACGCCATTCGCATCATTCCCCCCCTGAGTAGCGATTCGGTCGAGGCAGGATCCTATGGAATTCATTCCGGCAATGTGTTGGATAACCAGGCAACCGCCCGACTTTTCCACCAAAGCGCGGAGAATCGGTGGTGGAGCCTCTCCGTGCGCAATGACTTGCGGGAATTCTTCGATGACAAGGCTCAAGTGAATACCATTCACGGAAGAGCAGAATTCCATTTTCAGCCATCCTCTCGCGCTGGAGTTGGACTCTACGAAGAGACAGCAAGCGAGAAGGGCAGCGTCGAGTGCACCACGCAAAGCATCGGGGTGTCCTACGATCGACGATTATCTCCCAACGTTATCGCGGAAGTCGCGGCCGGCCCAACCGCGGGAACCGCGAGTTGTGTCACCAAAGTGACAGCCAACCTGTTTGCGGCTGTCTCTGCACAGCCGTGGAGGCTGACGAACCTGTACTTCTCGGCCTACCGCAAGCTCAACGACTCCGAGTTTGTGGCGCTCACCTATGAAGACACCGTTCAAGGCGGAGTTAATCAGCAGATTGGGATGCGTGCCTGGGTGAAAGCGCGGGGCGGTTTTATCACGGGCACTGTGCCTGCCCAAGTCTCTCCTTTCCATGGGGAATATTTCGCCGGGACAATCGAGCACATGCTTCCACGCGGCCTGTACGTTTCTCTGTCCGCACAACACTTTAACTGGTCTGGTATTGCCAACATCGCGCCAGCAAGAACCTTAGTGATGGGATCGTTGTCCTGGACTTCCGGGAACCGCCCCCCAGCGGACCTTCACGGACCCGCGGCTCGTTGAGGAAAATATGTCCATGTACTCCATAGTGGAACGGCTTGCCGAATACCGGATGATCCTGTTCTACCGGTGGCGGTTCATCGTCCTCGTCGCGTCGGGGCTGGCTCTCGCCCTGATTACCGTGGTTGAGTTTCTTCCCGACATCTACGAAGGGACAACGACGATTGTCGCTTACCCGCGGAAAGTGCCGGAGAAGTACGTGGCTACCACGGTCATGGACGAACCCAGCGATCGTCTCAATCTGCTTCAACAGGAAGTTCTGAGCTACACACGGCTGCTGGAAGTTATCAACAAGTTTGGTCTCTATGGAAAGCTTGTGCAGAAACAGGGCCGGGACGCCGCGGTTCAGTTAATGCGCAAACAAATCAAGATTCAGACAAACCATGCCGGAGGAGGCGGGGCAAGTGCGTTTACGCTCACCTTCACCGGCGACAACCCGCGACTTGTAGCTGCGGTTGCCAACGAACTTGCGAATAGCTTCATCTTGAAGAACCTCTCCAACCGGCAACAGCAGGTGCAAGGAACCACCGATTTTCTGAGCGAGGAACTCGAAACGGCGCGGGCTGGTCTGGAGTCGCAGGAAACGCAACTTCGCATTTATCGCATGAGCCATCTAGGTGAGATGCCTGAACAAATGTCGGCCAATTTGCAGGCGGTCGGCCAGTTGCAGGTGCAATACCAGGCAACGTCAGACAAGCTGGCTCAGTTGGAAGAACAGAAACTTCTTATTGAGGACACCCCCGAGGCGGATTTAACACTTCGTTCTTCGGGCACTCCGCTGCCCGTTTCGATGTTACGAAGCAACTTGCTCCAGGAGGAGAGCCGATTGAGTACGCTGCTTACGCACATGACCCCAGCCCATCCCGACGTTGTTGCATGCCAGGCGAGGATCACAGAGTTGAAACATCAGTTGGAGAGGCTACCAAATGAAGAAAAGCCCGTTCTGATGGATCATGCGGTCGAAGCGCGGATTCAGGTACTCGACAAGGAGCGTGAGCGCTTACTCGGAGACCAGTCGGGGATCAAAGAGCGCTTGAATTCCTATCAAGCAAAAGTCGACGCTGTGCCGCTGCGTCAGGAGCAGTTAAGCAGCCTGACCCGCGATTATGAGACGGCGCGCGACCACTACCGTTCATTGCTGGAAAAGCACTACTCGGCGCAGATGGCGAGCGAACTAGAGTCCAAACAGGACGCAGACCGATTTGAAGTGCTTGATCCGGCCACGTCTCCAGACCATCCAACGGCGCCAAACCGGCGGCTTTTGTGTGCTCTGTCAGTACTTTTCGGCTTGATCGGCGGGCTCGTAGCAGCATTTTGCCGTGAGCAGATCGACAGCAGTATCAAATCGGACGTGGACTTACTAGAGATTCTTCCCGCCGAGTTAGAGCTGTTGGGAGTTGTTTCCAGGATTTATGCGATAGAACCCGCCCACGGACACTAACGGATGGAACAAGTTGGGACTTGGAGTATGAGAAAGGAGGCCGTTATGGTACCCGAGGCAGCACTCGAAGGCGGGCGCGTCAAGCAGGCGATAATCCCGCACGTTGCTTTTCCCGAGGCGGCGTTTACGCTTGCGGATTGCGACAGGAAGATCGTTTTTCTCCATCAGAAATACGGCGCGTCCGCAGAACAATTCCGCCGCATCGGAACTCGGATGGTGAATCATCATCCGGCGGGCGGTACGGTCATGGTGACCAGTCCCGCGCCCGATGACGGCAAGACGTTGACGGCTCTGAACCTGTCCTTGTGCCTGGCAGAGCGCGCGCCTGTATTGTTGGTAGACCTCGACACACGGCGCTCGACTCTGCGCCACAAATTAGGGCTGGCTCCTGTGAAGGTAGGAGTCGAAGACGTTCTTTCCGAAGAGCAACCGCCTGAGGCCTGTGTGCAGTCGATTCCGGGGACAAGGCTTTGTGTGGCTATGAACAAAGGGAAAGGAAGGGATGTCCTCGATCTGATGGTAAGTGGACGTCCGAAGCGATTCCTGGACTGGGCCCAACGAAAGTTTGGATGGGTAATCCTGGACACCCCGCCCGCGTTTCCCATCGCAGATACGCTCGAAATTGCCAATCATGCATCCATCGGCATCCTGATCGTGCGTGCGCGAAAGACCCCGGCACCCTTGGTGAAGATGGCAATTGAAGCGCTCAAAGGCCGCATCCACTACGTCGTGTTGAATGACAGCGGAACCCTCAGTTACTCGGCGTATGACCGCGGTTATATCAAAAGCATTGAACAAGACAGGGGTAGGAACAATGACTTTCTTTCGAGTTAGAAGTTTGACGAGTGCCTCCCGGGTTTTCCTGAAAGCCTTGGGGATACTGATATCGGCGTTCATCACCGTAGCGGCGAATGGGCAGACGTATGACCTCACCATGGATGTGCTTGTAAACTCCAATAACGACGCTGGCTACAGCACCGTGGCGGGTTCCCCCGGTGAGTATCAGCGTTATGTTGAGCGCTATCTGGAGCATCTGCAGATTCCCTATCGCGTGATCGATACATCTGCGCAAGGGCCGCCCGCGAACCTTGGTTCGGTTCAGTTGATTGTCGCTGCACATACGGGACTGTCGCTTTCCGCAAGCTGGCAGCAGGCCATCCTCCAGGCAGTGCAGGGTGGTGCGGGCTTTGTTAATTTTGACGCGGATTCCCTCATCGGAACCAACACTCATATGCAGGGGATTTTTGGCGCTACGAACTCCAGCGTCGGACCTACTGCGACACTTATCGACGTTCCTGCCGCAGTTATGCCCGATGGGAGCAGCCCACACTACATTGCTGCGATGCAGATTCACTTTCAGGACACACCGGCAGGCGACCTGATTTATTCCTTTCATGAAGACAGCAATAATAGGCAACAGGTGGCGACTCCGACCATCCTCCAAGGCGCGCAAGGAACGGTCATCGCCAGGATCGGAAGTTCTCCGCTTATCCTTGCAACGCAGACCAGCGGTGGGCGAGCGGTCGACTTTACCACATACGATTTCATGCACGCTGACCGATTCGGGTTCATGATGGGAATCGATGACCTGGTTTGGCGGAGCCTGGTATGGGCTGCCAGAAAGCCTTTTATCCTGCGTGGTTATCCACGATTCTTCGCCTCTCAAATGGATGACGAAGTCGTGGGATGGGGCCAGCGGCTGCAGGATTTGTGGAACCCGACCTACACGGGTACTGTCAACAGCAACGGCACCGGTGGCCCGTGGAAGATAACTGCAATGGCGCAACTGGTCAACCTGCAGGCCGGCGGCCAAGATCGCACCGATGCGATCGCGGACGTGAATTCGGGCAACCTGAAAATCGCTTTCCACACAAACACAGGAATCTCCGAAGGCGATCTCTACTGGAACGCGCAATCACCAGACGCGTTGACCGATGCCCAGTGGCAGACCAACCTCGCATATGCTCTCCAGGTGTTGCAAGGAAACGGAGGTTCGGATAAGCTTCCCCCGCTCTCGAAATCCATGGTGCCTCATTTCTGGAACCTGAGCAATAACGTGGGCTACGACATATGGAATTCACTTGGTACCCGCTATATTACCGAGATTCAGCAGCCCGGTGCCTACTACGGCTATGGCCCTCCGAAGCCGGACAGTATGCGTCTCTTCCTGCATCCGTTTCGCGTCTACGAACTGCCTCCGACCGGAGTCAATCCGAACGAACTCTACACCCTCTACTACGCAGATTATCTGACCGTGGGAAGCACGACAAGCTTGCCGCCAGTCAAGTTTTTTGCATTCGCCACCCAACTGCTAGGAGACCAGTTTCCCAGCTTTGACGCGCGTTGGCCCAATGACAACCAGGCGATCGCAGTGCAGGAAAGCGTGAATAACTTTACTGAGTATGCATGGCGGTTCTGGTCAGGTATGGCGCCGGTGCAGATGTACAACCATGACGGCGGCAGTTTCGAAGTCAGCACGGAACCCGAACGGCAACAAGCGATCGCACAGATATCATCCTTCCTAAATGCCAAGGGAGTGCAGCATCTGTTCATGGAGAATCTGGGCTCCTATATGTGCGCACGCGTCTCCTCCGTCCTCGCAACTGCACAGGCGACACCGTCCACACTGAGCCTGAACTTCTCCGGCAATGCAACGGATATGGACGGCAATCTGATTCCGACGAATGTCTACATATTCTACGGGGACAATGAGGGAATTCAGCAGCAGGTTCCCGGGTTCAAAGGCGGCTTTGTCTACACGACTCCGAATGCCGCGCCTCCCGCGATCGGCCTTAGCAACGCGAACCTAGTATTTGGTAGCCTTCCCGGTGCGACTCCGACCAGCCAGACGGTAACCGTAAGCAACACTGGCAGTGGTACTCTTGCTTACACCGCGCACTCGAATGTTCCGTGGATGACTGCGACCGTGGGAACCGGAACCGCGCCCGATACCCTCACCGTTACCGTAAATCCAGGTAGTCTGGCAGCCGGCGTGTACACAGGTTCCGTGCAGATCGATTCAACTGGCGCCATCAACACCCCGCAGCAGATCAATGTCACGTTCAACGTCCAGGGGCCGACGCTCGGCTTGGGGCCGACTTCGCTCATCTTCAGCGGCTTTGCCGCCAGCACCAATCCGGCCGCGCAAAATGTCGTCATCTCAAACAATGGTGCTGGAAGCTTGAACTGGACGGCCGTCTCCAGTGTGCCGTGGCTCCAGCTGGGAGCCAGTTCCGGGTCCATCGCTGCCGGCGCGCCTTACACCTTGGCGGTGACTCCGAACACCTCCGGTCTGAGTGCGGGAGCCTATACCGGAACCATAACGATCAGCTCTTCGAATGCTGTCGCCGGTTCGCCGCAAGTGATCGGTGTTACCCTCACGCTCACCGGCATCATGATGAAGAGCACCTTCACTGGCTCGACTCTGGATGGGTGGGCTTATTCGCCACAAGGCTCGTCGACCGGGTGGAGTGTGAGCAATGGCACGCTCTCTTACAACGGTGCCGGGGCGACTCAGATCTACGCAGGAAACAGCACTTGGACCAACTACGCCGTGCAGGCGGATTTCCTCTTATCAACCGTGTCGGACTATCCGGGCGGCATTCGTGGATACGTCAATCCATCCACGGGAGCCTCCTACGCGGCATGGCTTTATCCGGCCGAGGGAGTTGTCAAACTTTGGCGCACCTCTACGTGGAATATCAATACCACCCCCGTCCTGTTGGGTACATCGCCCCACTTGATCATAGACAACGTGAACTGGCACACGCTGGCACTGTCGATGAACGCCGGTCAGATTGCGGTCTCCTACGACGGTCTTCCTGCCGTCACTGTGACTGACACCACTTTGACCGGAGGCATGATTGCGCTCGACGTGTCGAGCAAACCCGTCCAGTTTGACAATGTTTTGGTAACCGGAAATCAAGCAGTTACCACTCAACTGAACTCAGTCCAGACGGGCTACACCTTCACAGTCGCCGCCGGCGGCACCAGCGCCGCACAACCATTGCAAATCTCGGCCAACGACGGGACCGTAGCCGCATGGTCAGCGCTGTCCGGGCTCCCATGGTTGACCGTAACTCCGCCTACCGGGCAGACCCCCGGCAGCGCAACGGTACTGGTAAATGCCTCTGCACTCACCGCAGGAACATACAACGGTCAACTCAACCTTAATTCGTTCGGCGCCACGAATGGGCCCATCAGTCTTCCCATCACCGCGACCGTTACGCAGCCCTCGACCAATCAACTCACCATCAATCCGGTTTCGCTCGCCTTTGCCGGAGCAGTCGGCAGCAGCAATCCAGCCGCGCAGTCACTCACCATGTCTTCCACTACGCCAGGTCTGGCTTTCACCATCGCCAGCGATCCAGCCTGGCTAACGAGCACAGCATCAGGTACCACGCCAACGTCGACGCAAGTGACCGTCAACACGGCCGGCCTTGCCGCGGGGTCTCACACCGGCCATCTCACCATCTCCGCGCCGGCCGCGATGAACCCAAGCTCGACAGTCACTGTAACGCTGAACATCGCACTAACACCGCCGGTAACATTGATGCAGGATTCATTCCCTGGCACAACGTTGGATGGATGGGCTTATTCCCCTCTTGGTCTGGCGTCCGGATGGAGCTTGAGCAACGGTGTGGTTTCCTACAACGGTGGGGGCGCCACACAGATTTATGCCGGAAACAACAGTTGGGCGAATTACACGGTCTCAGCAGGCATTCAGCTATCCGCACTTACAGACTACCCGGGAGGCATTCGTGGCTATATCAATCCGACCACTGGGGCTTCCTATGCGGCGTGGCTCTATCCGGCAGAAGGTGTTATCAAGTTGTGGCGAACGACGGCATGGAACATCAACACCACTCCGGCGCTGCTCGGAACATCTGCGCACCTGACGATGGACAGTGTGAACTGGCACACGCTTTCACTGGCGATGAACAATGGCACGATCGTCGTGGCCTACGACGGTGCTACGGCGGTGACCGCTACAGACACGACCCTGAGCGGCGGGATGATTGCGCTTGATGTCTCTAGCAAGCCAGTCAAGTTCGAGAACGTTCTGGTAACAGGAAATCAAGGAGTCACCGCGCAACTGAACTCAGCGCAGGCCAGCTACACTTTTACGGTCGTTGCCGGCAGTTCCAGCGCCACGCAACCGCTGCAAATCTCTACTAGCGACGGAACCGTGATCGCGTGGTCGGCCCTGTCGGGGCTGCCATGGTTGAGCGTAACCGCGCCCACCGGGCAGACCCCCGGCAGTGCAACCGTTCTTGTAAATGCGTCAGCGCTGACTGCAGGAACGTACAGCGGTCAGCTTAATCTGAGTTCCTTCGGCGCCATCAATGGGCCGGTCAGTCTCCCCATCTCCGCGATCGTTACTCAGCCATCCACCAATCAACTAACCATCAACCCGGCGTCGCTCACCTTCAGTGCTGCAAGCGGCGGTGCGACGCCGGCTGCACAAAACCTGAGCCTCACTTCTACGAACGCGGGTCTTTCCTTCACAATGACGAGCGACTCTGCGTGGCTGACTGGCACTTCATCCGGAACTACGCCTGCCTCACCGCAAATAACCGTCAACCAGGCCGGCCTGGTAGCTGGATCCTACACCGGCCATCTCACCATCTCCGCTCCGGGCGCGGTAAACCCGACCTCAACCGTAACAGTCACAATGACGGTGACAAATCCTGGACTGGTTGCCGCGCCAACCTCGCTGAACTTCGTTGGTTCGACTACTACAAACGCCCCGACTCAGAACCTGACCATTACCAGCACCGGTGGAGCGATTACGTGGAATGGCTCCCACGCCAGTACATGGTTCAGTCCATCGACGACTTCAGCAACGGCCCCATCGACCATCCAGGCTGCGGCAATCACATCAGGAATGACTTCCGGGACCTATACCGACACCTTCTCTCTGGTGCCTGCAGGGAGCAGCGGTGCGACGCCCTTGCAGATTCCGGTGTCTCTAAGAGTCGGTCCGTTGCTCTTCGGCGATAACTTCGCTTCGAATTCGAATTGGACACCTTCGCCGCAGGGTCTTGCCGCAAACTGGACAATCATCAACAACACCTACGCCTACAACGGCGGCGGCGCTACGCAGCAATATGCCGGCAACTCGTCCTGGACGAATTACACATTGCAAGCCGACATGACACTCACGACGGCAAGCAACTTCCCGGGCGGCTTGCGCTTCCGTCTCAATACGGCCACTGGAACTGGGTATGCGCTGTGGCTCTATCCCGGTACCAGCCAGGTCAAATTGCTGAAAGCGCCAAACTGGAACATCAACACAAATAGCTCCACACTGACGACCATCTCCAAGGTCAACCTGCCGGTAGGCACGCATCACATCCGCATCGACATACAGGGAACGACAATTACGGCCTTCGTCGACTATGTGCAGGTTCTCTCGATTACTGACTCGACTTACTCTGCCGGAGCCATAGCGTTGGATGTGTCAAGCCAGCCAGTAGCTTTCTCCAACGTAAGCGTAGTTAGCTACTAACATTCAACCCTAAGGACAGAGATGAGCGCTCAGACATCCACCATTAATAACGTCGATACGCGCCCGCAAGGCTCACTGCGGCGGTACCTAATACCAACCGCAGCTGAGATGCTCATCAGCGCACTATGGATGGCGGGGGCTGGGCGCTATTTCCTGGACCACGGGAGGCACTCGGTTCTGTTGTTTTTGGCTGCTTCCTGCCTTTTGCTTCCAAGGGTCGTCGTACTTGGTCTTCGCCTCGCGAGACCATCCAGCGAACGCTCGCCCGCACTCTGGATTTACCTGCTCGGTTTGTATTTGCCCGAACACCTGACAGGGTCTGCAAAGATAGTCATGCCTCACTTGCTGCCCCTGGTGTTAGCTATCATCTGCCTATTGGCACAAACACTGCATGACCACCTAAATAAGACACTGATCCCTTATGCTCGTCACCTGCATCCTGCCGCCTGGCTTGCTGGAATCGTCACGGTGTATTGCCTGGTTGTAACAGCGCTGGCCATCGCCAAGCTCCATGCCTTCGGCTATGTAGGACAAGATATTGGTTATTTCATGCAGTGTCTCTACACGGGTTTACACGGAAGACTGTTCTCTAGCAATCAGTATCACGACCTGCTTTACACCAGGACGGTCTCCAGCGATTTCGCCAGCCACAACCAGCCTGCACTCTTTTTTCTCCTGCCGATCTATTGGCTATATCCCCATGCTGAAACACTCTTCGTGGTGCGCAATATATGCCTTGCCCTCTCGGCTTATCCGGCTTACCAACTTGCGCGCTATCGCCTCGCCCCACTTCCGTCAGCTTTGGTGACGATGTCCTTCCTATGTGCGCCCGCAATTCTCTTCCAGAATTTCTATGACTACGCGCCGTTGAGCATGGTCGGCCCACCACTCCTATTCAGTCTCCTCTTCTTCTATCGGAGACAGTACGTTCCCTATCTCGCCTCCCTCCTCCTGTGCCTGTTTGTCAGGGAAGACCTGGTCCTGCTTGTCTTTGGCATGGGAGTGATCGCCATGTTGGGACGGCGCGAGCGCAAGTGGTTCGTACCACCTTTTGCAATCGGAATTGTCTGGACATTGTTTACCTGGACGATTTTGCTGCCGCACTTTCAGCAGGGCGCGGTGTCAGCGGTCGAGAGCTGCTTTTCGTATTTGGGGGCATCGCCGGGAGAGATGCTGCGGACGATGTTCCTGCACCCTCAAATGATCCTGACGCACAAGGCGATTGTTTATTTGAAACAGATGTTCAGCCCGTTTGGTCTTGTGCTGCCTTTCTTCTCGCCCGTAAGCGTAGTGTCTCTACCGTTTATTCTGATCAATCTGGCAGGCGATCCTGGCTGCAATGCCGCCATCATATTTCGTCACTACTCGCTTATTCCGTTCATCCTTCTGCTGCCTGGCACAGTCTTCGCGGTGCGATGGATTGGAATGCGGCCGTCATTCCGCTCTTTGAGCCAATCCTTGCTGGCCTTTACACTATTGCTGGCAAGCGCTGGAACGACGCTGCTCTCTTTCGGAGATGCCGAATTGAGTTGGTGGAACACCGCAGCCTGGCAGACTGAAGCAAGGCGGGTTATTGAAACGCTGCCCGTCACTGCGGCCATAGCGGTCCCCCGGTACATGCTGCCACTCGCGGCCAATCGTGACCAGGTGTACCAGACATTGCGGCTGCTGGATTATCATCACCCCTCCGCGGAATTCGTGGTTGTGGACCGCGATCCCCGAAGGATGGGAGTTACAAGCGAGTGGCAGAATCATTACGATGAACTCTTGACGCAGCTCCAGGACTCGACGCGATTCACTGCAATTTACTCAAGCGACAATTACACGGTGTATCGGCTGATCGGAGCTCCTCTGGCCTCCATGCGTCTGGAAGGTGCAGGGAAGTGAGCGACCTTCGACAACTTGTAACCCACGCAAGCCATTATCTGGCCGGACGAGCCGGCCTGATGATGCTTGGTTTTCTATCCTTTCCTGTATTGACACGGATCCTGCCGGTTGCGCAATATGGTGAACTCAGCCTGCTCCTCAAGATCGGTCTGCTATGGACCGTTCTGAGCAAGTGCGGTCTCCAGAATGCCGCTTTGCGCTTCTTCCCGGAACAAAGCAAGCTGTCACCAGAAAACAAGCGCGCGTGCGCCTCGACTCTCATTGTCAGTTCCGTGTTGTTGGCGTTGACGTGCGCAGGACTCGGCTTCGCCCTCGTGCGGGCGCATGTTATCAACCTGGGACGTGAGATAACCGACCTTCTGCCTCTTCTAGTCTCGCTCGTGGCGGTGCGCGCCATTCAACCGGTATTCTCCGGATTACTTCGTGCAGAGAAACGCACTTGGCTGTTCAACATTTGTGAGCTCTCTGGGAAGTCTCTTGGCATTGTCTGTTCGGTTGGCGCCCTCAGTCTCATAGCGATCGACCTGCACTACTTTCTTGCCGGTTTGGTTCTCGCGGAAGGCGCGGTCGTTGCTGCCGTGGCAATCTGGTTTCACAACGCCGGACTCTTCTCCTTCACCAGCTTTCAACCACGATTCGCGATGAACGCTCTTGGGTTCTCCGTTCCTCTGATTGCATATGAACTTACAAGCGTAGTGTTGGACTCCGGAGACCGTATACTGATTGGCCGTTACCTCGGCTTTGGTCAGCTCGGGCTATACTCAGCAGCCTATGCCATAGCGACTTATGCTGAAGAGGCACTGATGACTCCGGTGAACATGGCACTGTTCCCGGCGTATATGAAGATATGGGTTGAACAGGGCGAGATGGCGACTGCCCGTTTTCTATCGCAGGCGCTAGATATGTTCCTGCTGGGCTGTGGGATGGTCGCACTACTGGTATATGTCGGCGCCGACGATCTTGTCAGCATTCTGGCGTCGAAGCAATTTGCCGCTGCGCACTCGCTGCTTCCAGTGCTGGTATGCGGGCTACTGGTCTACGCGCTTCACATCTTCTTCAATGCACCTTTGCTGATCCACAAGAAATCGATTGTACTCACTTGCGTGACCACCGTTTGCTGCGTCGCCAACCTCGCCATGAACGTCCTGCTATTGCCCCGGATCGGCATCATGGGAGCCGCCTTGGCAACCCTGCTCAGCTATATTTTGCTGGTGACTGGGCTTGCCGTGGTATCCAGGCGCTATTTGCGCTTCCGGCTTCCTGTCAATACGTTCCTCAGTTGTATCGCGTTGGTCACCGTCATTCAAGCGGCGCTGAGACTCATTGCGATTCCGTCCGCCTGGCTCGATCTTCTGATCAAGGCGCCCATCGCGATTTGTCTCTATTCCGCCGGCATCGCCTTGTTGCGACCGGAACTTCGCAGAAGAGTGCTCATGAATCGCCAGCCGCGGATCAGCAAATCCGACACTCTAGCCGCAGCGGAGGAATCACGATGAGAATGCATAGGTCAGAGGAGCCAACGCGAACTCGATGGGATGTGCTGCTTGAGGTTGACGCCTATCTTCCATGGTCCGGCGGATCTCGCACCTATTACCACAACCTTTACAGCCGGCTTGCAGAAGACTTCGGCTGCAGGGTCATGGTCAATACAAGTCATTGTGCGGGCGAGCAATCCTTCGATCGGGAGGCCTCTCATCCCAATTTGTGCATCCGCCGGCGCGATGAGCGGTTGCCTGACTGGAAGATGAAACGCGCTCCCGCACTAGTCAGAAAGCTCGTTCACACAGGCATCGTGGCTGCTCGGTCGAGCCCGCTTGCGGTGCATTGCGGCGATCTTTTCCCGCAGGACGCTGCGGGCGCGATCCTGCGTCGGATCGCCAGGTTCCCTCTACTCGTTTTTGTGCACGGGGACGAGATCAGTCAGACCGACGGCAGGAGACTGCAACCCAAGCTGAGAGACGCTATCTATCGAACGGCCGACGCCTTGGTCGCTGCGAACAGCTTTGCTCATGATCGTTTGGCGTCGATTCTGGGATCGACTTCGCGTGTCACGATGATTACTCCTGGCGTGGACTTCAAGACTTTTTCACCTGGGCCACGTCCCGAATGGATCGAGTCAAAGTTCTCGCTTCGCGCAGACCCGGTGCTGCTAACTGTTGGGCGCCTGGTGAAAAAGAAAGGGCACGAAACTGTATTGTGCAGCTTGCCCCTTGTCCTGAAGAAATTCCCGAACCTGCGTTACCTGATCGTGGGAGATGGTCCGGAGCGGATCCACCTCGAGGAGACCGTGCGGCAAAGCGGCCTGGCAAAAACAGTCACCTTTGTTGGCAACATACCGCACGCCGAACTCGGCGATTATTACCGCTCAGCAGATATCTTCTGCATGGTCAATCAAAGCGACAAGTCAGGTGACATTGAATCTTTTGGGATGGTGTTCATCGAGGCAAATGCAGCCGGCAAGCCCGTGGTTGGAGGCCGGTCGGGAGGAACAGCTCAATCTATTGTCGACGGAGAAACAGGACTGTTATGCGAACCGGGAGACGTCGCACAGACAGCTTCATGTCTGCTTCTGTTGCTGCGCAATGCTGACCTCAGGGCGCGCATGGGCAAAGCAGGACTGGCCAGGGCCCGCGCGGAATTCGACTGGCAATCTCGCGCCGTCCAGTTATTTGAGATCCAACAACGGATCGCTCGTAGAGAACAAATGCGATCGACGGTAGGGGGTCCATCATGCATCCCCATGCACTAGCGATGGTCGCGTTGGGGGGCGGCCTTGGTGTCACCTCCCTGTTGGTCTACCTGATGGCCGCGTGTGTCATACCACTGTCCATAATCTGGCGACCGATCGTGGGTCTGTATATGCTCATCCCCCTGATGCCTCTCCAGACGATGCGTTACCACTTGCAGGCCCTGCCGTTCGGCGACAAACTGGTGGACGCATTGCTATTGTCGGTGCTCCTGGGATTGTTCTTGCACAGAAACGGCGCCGCCGTGCTTCCCACAACCCCGCTGAATCGATATCTTCTCTGGTTCTGCATTTTCCTCTATGTCATGTTGTGGGTGGGGTCCTTCATGCGCCAGCTCCCATTGCCGATCCTGCCCTCAAACGATAGGTTCGCGGTATGGAAAAACACAGTGGAGATGCCACTCTTCTTCATTGTTGTGACTGCCGCCGTCAAAGATAAAAAGCAGATGATGACTTTGTTGGCGCTGATGATGATTACAGTGTTGCGAGCAAATTTGGGCTTCTATCACACGGTATCGAGCAGAGACTTTACTCACTTTAGCAACAACCTCCGCTATTCGGGGGTCTTTGGCTATGCGGGGCAGAATGGGTTAGCAGCATTCATGGCGGAATTGTTGATTTTCCTTCTGGCCCTCGCCTCCGGAGTGCGTAATTTCTGGTACAAGGCCCTCGTGTATGCTTCGATTCTGTTGGCAGCTTATTGCGTCCTTCTCAGTTTCTCTCGGGGAGCATATGTCGGCACTGTAGCCGGCCTCATCTTTTTGGGTGTGATGAAAGAGCGCAAGTATCTTGTCGTTGTCGCGGTGTTACTGGCTACCTGGCAAACAGTCGTGCCCAATGCGGTTCGCGAACGCATCTTAATGACCTACGACGGCAATGGAGTGGAAAGCTCGGCGAACGAGCGCTTGCAGCTTTGGGAAGACGCGTTCACCATCATCCCCGAGCATCCGATTCTAGGTACCGGGTTTGATACTTATCGGTATTTAGGCCGCAGTGCAGACTACCTTGATACCCATAACTACTATGTGAAGGTCACAGTCGAAACAGGCTTTGTTGGTCTTGGCCTGTTCCTCTACCTGTTATGGATCATGACACGGGAGGGGATACGCCTCTTTCATTCGAGCAACGACCCGTTTTTTGGCGGCATCGGCCTTGCCTTTGCGGCACTCATGGTTTGTTCCGCGTTCGTGAATGTCTTCGGGGATCGATGGATGTATCAGCAGGTGACGGCATACATGTGGACGTTTCTGGGTCTCGTATGCCGCGCCAGAATCATCGAACAAAATCATCGAATTACGGCGGTCGAGCCGGGTGCACATAAACGGGCCGGGAGGCGCAGAGAGATGGCGGGGACGCGCATCACGGCAATCAAGGAAGAGGTTCCAACATGAGCACGCAGCAGCCCAGGGACACAATGACTCCCTTGATGCTTCAAAGATCCGAAGATGCAGGGACGGGAGCGTCGGTGTGCGCATCAACCCCGAAACAGGTTCACGTCCTGTTTCTGATCGATCAGCTTTCAGCGCTCGGCGGCGGCGAGCGTGCGATGATGCAGATGGTTCGCAGCCTCTCGCCACGATACCGGTGCAGCGTAGCTACCTTTCGCGGCAACCTGCATCCCGATGTCTACCGGCTGTTACAAATTCCGGTGAAGGTGATCGCTTTATCACGCACTTATACACCACATGCAATGTCATCTGCTTTTGAACTGAGGAGTTTTATTCGAGACGAAGAAGTCGATATTGTTCATACGTTCTTCGAGACAGCCGACATCTGGGGAGGGCTCGTTGCCAAGCTGTCCGGGACAAAGGTGTTGATTTCCAGCCGCCGTGATATGGGGCATCTGCGCTCCGCGAAACACCGCCTGGCCTACCGTCTTGCCGGCCGCATGTGCGACCGCGTCTTGACTGTATCGGATGCGGTACGCAGTCTTGTAGTCCGTAAGGACCGTCTGGACCCAAGCCGAGTTATGACGTTGTATACCGGTGTTGCACCTGTGACGAAAGCTAGCGAAGAAATGAATCTTGAGTTGCGCAGGAGTATGGATCTTCCGCTTGGCGCACCGATTGTGCTCAAGGTCGCCAATATCCTGTCGTGGAAGGGCCACACGGAGTTCCTTCAGGCCGCGGCACTCGTATATGCAGCACATCCAGATGCACACTTTGTGGTCGCTGGGGCACCTTCGGATTCTGCACTGTTTTCCCGCCTGATGCAGTTGCGCTACATGCTCGGACTCGATGATTGCTTTCATTATCTGGGTGACGTTATTTCGACGGCGCCACTTTATCAACTGGCTTCGGTGATCTGTCTGCTCTCCCACACGGAAGGTCTGCCCAACGTGGTGTTGGAGGCGATGTCGGCAGGACGACCGGTGGTCGCCACAAATGTTGGAGGCACGGGAGAATTAGTCGTTGATGGCGATACCGGATTCCTGGTCGATGCTGGAGATGTAAAGATGGCGGCCAACAGAATCTGCGCATTGTTGGTGTCTGACCGACTCGCCGGTGAAATGTCAACTGCTGCCCTCCGGCGGGTCAAACAGCACTTTAGCCTGCACCGCATGATCACACAACTGGAAGGTGTATATGAATCAGCTCTTCGCGGGGACTAACCTTGGCTTGTGGGTGGGTACGGCGCTCATCAGTATCGGCGCGGCTGGAATCGGCTATGCGTATATAGGCTATCCGTTTGTACTCTGGTTGATCTCTCAATTCCGGCCAGCCAAACCAAGCATCCCCTCCGACGAGTTGTCGTTGTCCATGATTATCGCAGCGCACAATGAGGCGGCGAATATCCGGAAGAAACTTGAAGAGACAGTGGCGCTCGACTACCCGCGGGAAAAGCTTCAGATTATCGTCGCATCCGATGGATCGACCGACGGCACCATTGAGATCGTGCGGGAGTTCGCCGAGCAAGGTGTGGAACTGGTCGTCGTCGAAGAGAGGCTCGGCAAAACAAATGCTCAGAATGTCGCGGTGCGGAAGGCGCGCAATTCAATCCTGGTCTTTTCAGACGCCACGACGGTATATGATTCCCAGGCGTTGCGGTACCTTGCGGGCGCATATCGCGATCCTCACGTTGGCGCGGCCAGCGGCCGATACGATTACTACGATCCTACGGACGGGTCGCCAGCTGGCTCCGGCTCGGCCGCCTTTTGGAATCTGGAAAACTGGATCAAACGGATGCAGTGGAGAATCGACTCTCTGTCAGGCTGCTGTGGCTGCATCTACTCGGTGCGCCGCGACCTCTATAGCGAATTGGCACCGGAGATCATCAGCGATCTGGTGCAACCACTGCACGTCTTGCTCAAACACCATCGAGTGTCCTTTCAGGAAGGTGCACAGGCATGGGAAGAAGCAACACGGACTGCCGGCGAAGAGTTTAGCATGCGGATCCGGGTGGCCACACGCGGCATGAAGGGGCTACTGTCAGTTCCTTCTCTTATGGCTCCGTGGAATTATCCCTCGATTGCCTTTCAGCTGTGGTCACATAAGATCGTGCGTTGGTGCATTCCAATCTTCTTGTTATTGGTTCTTGTTGGTTGTGGCCTCCTGGCATCTGAGCCGATCTTTAGGGGCCTCTTGCTGGTGCAAGTTACCTTCTACGGTTTTGCGCTCGCGTCCATGCTTGTACCGTCAATTAAGCGGTCGCGCGTGTTGAGCTTGCCGCTCTACTTTTGCACCATCAATACTGCATTTCTGTTGGGTATATTCTGTGTGATCCGAGGCCGTCAATACAACGTGTGGCAACCAGTACGGAGGTAGAGTCAATGCGCGTAGTATTTCTCACACAGGATGATCCGCTGTACATCTTGCCATTCTTCGAAAGCTTGTTTGCCCTCAACATTGAGCCAATCAAGGTGACGGGTATCTTTGCATGCCGGTCAATGGGCAATCGCAAGCGTATGAAACTGCTACGAGAATTGGTATCGCTCTATGGCGCCGCGGGCTTCGCAAAGCTGCTTGCTTTGCAGACCCGGGAACGACTAATGGCAATGTCAAGATCGAGTGTGATCTTGCGTAAGAGTCATTCTCTGAAGGAAGTCGCCGCAGGCCATCGAGTGCCCTATCAACGCATTGATAACCCAAACCACCCGGAGAACGTCGAGCGCATCGCTGCACACCGCCCGGACGTGCTCGCGTCCGTAGCTTGCCCCTTCATTCTCAAGGCCGCTCTGCTAAACCTGCCCGTCCGGGCCGCGCTTAATATCCACCATGCGCCTTTGCCCAGATACAAGGGAATGATGCCAACTTTCTGGCAGATGTTCCATGGAGAGAAATCGGCAGGTGTCACTGTGCATACCATGTCAGAAAAGCTCGATGAGGGTGAGATTCTGCACCAGGATTCGATACCGATCCTGCCTGGGGAGACCATGCACCAGCTGATCCGACGATCCAAACGCCACGGGGCACATGCAATGCTGCAGGTGCTGAAGGAGTTTGCTGATGGCTCGCCTCCCGTGCCCGTCGACGTGGCTGAAGAGGGCAGCTATTTCACGTTTCCCACAATTGAACAGATCGAGGCGTTTCGCCGGCGGGGATTACGTGCAATTTAGCAACGCTTTCTGAAGATTACAAGGTGCCATTCCGTGAAGAGGATAAACCTCAGATGATTCACTCGAACCTGATCCGATTTCTGGTCGTGTCCACTCTATCCTTCGTGCTGCATGTGCAACACGCCCAGGCGCAGCAGCCACGGATCTTCTATTCCGATATTGTGAGCGGGCCCTCGTCTGGCGGAGCGAGCGGCGGAGGCGCTTTCATCACGATCATGGGAAGTGGTTTTGGCGACGCACAAGGAGCATCCACGGCAACGCTCGCAGGCTCTCCAATTCAGCGCATAGTTCAATGGAGCGCACATAAGATCGTGGTTCAAATTGATTCATCTTCGCGGAGCGGACCGATCGAGTTCGAAGTAGTGGGCAAGGGAAGATCGAATGCCATCCCTTTTGAGGTTGCCGCTGGACACGTCTATTTCGTTTCGACCGTCGGGCGAGATCGAAAGTCAGGCGCCTTCCTCTCCCCCTGGGCTTCGATCGCTCATGCGGCACAAGTGATGCGTCCCGGGGATATTACCTACGTGATGGATGGGGTCAAGCTTGCAGGGTTGGATAACTACCATGCTGCTCTGTCGATTCAGAGTGCAGGTACTACCCACAGCCCCATTGCCCTTGTGGCATATCCGGAAGCGCGAGCCGTGATTGGCGATTCGACCGGACAAGAGTTTGGTGTGCGCACGCCTGCAATTCACAGTGGTCCGTTCAGTGGGTGGGTGCTTGCAGGATTCACAATCCGCGGCGCAAACACTGCACTCAAGCTGGATGGGGTAAATGACTGGCGTGTCGTTAATAACGATTTCTCTTGTCCGTTTGGAGATGGCGCATCAGGCTGCGTCGAGGTCACGGGCAGTTCCAGCATAGCGTTTCTGGGCAATACAGTGCACGACACCGGTAAACCCCGCGGAAGCAAGCGTTATCAATCGGTCTACTTCACAACAGACAGCAACCACATTGACGCAGGCTGGAACCATATCATGAACAACCGTTCCTGCCGAGGAATCCAGTTTCATTCTTCACCGGTTGATGCCAGCTCCGGCTTCAATCAATATGATTTGCTGATCCATGATAACCAAATCGAAGGCCAAGTGTGCGACGGGTTGAATCTCGCGACAATCGATCCGTCCAGAGGACGTATCATGGTCTTCAATAACCTGATTCGCCATGTTGGCACAGGTCCAGCTCCGCCTGACGGCGAATCGAATTATGCCTGTATTAGTTCGCCGGGAATCGTGAATCACGGACCTGCGGGTTCCGGGACGGTGGAGATTTTCAATAACACGCTTTCAGATTGCGGAAAGCACAGGGGGCCGTCTGCCGGCGCATTTTCGGTCGGAATCCATTCTCCGGAGTTGATGCTCAAGAACAACCTGATCGACCAAGCCGAAGGGGAAGCGTATTTTACCTCGGGAACGGCGATGGATCATGTTAATGGAAGCAATAATTTATGGTTTGGTGGCGGGCCAGCGCCTCAGCAAACCGATCACAACCTGACAAAGAATCCGGATCTGTCGCAGGACGAAAATGGCTTCGCTCTCTCCGCCAGCAGCCCGGCCAAACACGCTGGCTATGATTGCGGCGTAGCGTATGATCTGAGAGGTGCGAGCAGGGCAGTCATCGGGAAATGTTCGGTAGGCGCGTTCGAATAGGCGTCAAAATTGCACTTGCCTTCGCCCACTATTTAGCCCCCCGGCCAACCAGAACCACCTTGACAGTCTCGAAGAGGATCGCCAGGTCGAGCCAAATCGAGAGATGCTTGACATAGAAGAGATCGAATTCCAGTTTTCGCTTCGACTCCGCGATCGTAGCACCGTATCTATACCTAACCTGCGCCCAGCCTGTGAGTCCCGGCGGAATTGTATGTCTCTGGTGGTAGAACGGGATGTTGTCCGCCAACAATTGGCAGAAATACGGCTGCTCCGGCCGTGGTCCCACTAGACTCATGTCGCCGCGAAGTACATTCAGTAGTTGCGGCAACTCGTCGATCCGGAAGGTACGCATCAATCTCCCCACAGCCGTAATTCGCTTATCATTGCTTGCTGCCCACTGAGGCGTCGCATCCGGCGGCGCTGGTACCATCGTTCTGAATTTCAAAATGCGAAAAGTCTTTCCGTACAGACCGACTCTGTCTTGGCGAAACAAAATTGGCCCTTTCCCTTCGATAGTAATTATCACGACTGCCAATAGCATCCATGGCAAGGCTATAATCAGCAGCAGACTGGCCGCGAAAACATCGAAGCAACGTTTGACCAGTCGCTTATAACGGCCATTTTCAAAGCCACTTGAGAATACGAACCATTCCGGCCGAATTTCGTCCACTTGGACTCGACCAGTGGCTTCCTCATAGAAGCGCGCTGAGGTTTCCACGCGGACACCGCGCATCTTCAAGTCAGTGAGCCTTTCAATCAAGTGAGGAGTCTGGCCGGCGTCCGCGCACACGATCACGCGGTCAAGATGACTGGCCATCGCCGGTGACGGTCCGTCATTGACATCATACCGTTGAACCAATTCCATATTCCATTCGGAACAACTCTCGATGGTCTCTTGTACCGCATGACGGCTCAACTCGGGTCCAATAATCGCTACTCGGGTCCGGCGTCGCGGGACGGTAATCAATCTCGTGATAACTATGACAACAATCAAAGCTGGAGCCAGACCTAACAGAGCATCTCTTCCCGGACTCAATGCCGGAGCCACGGCATACACACCGGCGAGAATGAGCATGGCGATCCCAATCGCACTGAGCAGACGGGACAACTGTTCCGCAACATTGCGAGCCACTTGAAGATTGTAGAGCTCGTGATAATAGAAAACGGTCTGGCAGAACAAGCCCACCGCAATGAGTCGAATAAGAACCTTGAGCGCAGCCGCCAGGCCTGCAGAGTCTGAGGCGGTGGACCATCCGTGGTGCGTTAGGAATATTGGAACGCAAAGTCCAAGGAGGACGATGTTCGTTCCGAGCAGGGTGGCGGCACTTGGGGGCAAAGCTTTTCCAAAGACTCTCATCTTCAGCAGTTCTCCATTGGCGGCTTGATATTACACGACGGGAGCAGCAAGGCATTCCCTTAAACAACCGGCAACGCGCATGACGTCTTCCTCGGTCATCTCGGGGAACATCGGAAGGGAGAGTGCCTCTTTCGCCGCGTTCTCCGACGTTGGAAGGTCTCCCCTCTTGTAGTCGAGGTGAGCATACATGGGCTGCAAATGAAGCGGCACGGGGTAGTAGACAAATGTCTGTATCCCTGAAGCGAAAAGTGCTTTCTGCACTTCATCGCGCCTCGCTACACGAATCGTAAATTGATGGTACACGTGACGAACATTGGAGGATTCGAAGGGCAGAGTTACTTCTTCCAGTTGTCCAAGCGCCTCCCTGTACATCGCCGCGACGTGACGCCGGCGTTCATTCCAGTCGCGCAAATGCGGGAGTTTCACACGCAAAATGGCAGCCTGCAATTCATCGAGGCGGCTGTTCATTCCCTGCACATCGGAGTGATATTTTCGTGCGCTACCGTGACTGCGCAACATCTTCAGGCTGGCCGCCTCTTGCGCGCTTCGAACCGTAATCATTCCGCCATCGCCATAGGCTCCAAGGTTCTTGCTGGGGAAAAAGCTGATGCAGCCGTAATCTCCATGACTACAGGTTGGCCGGTCTTTCCATGTGGCCCCCAGCGCCTGAGCACAATCCTCGATCACGATGAGCCGATGGCGCGAAGCCAGCGCAGAGATCTCATCCATGTCCGCCGACTGTCCGTAGAGATGCACGGGGATGATCGCCCTCGTCCGATCTGTAACTAACGTGGCAGCGTGCGTGGCATTGATATTGAACGTCAGCGGGTCAATGTCGGCGAAGACCGGTACAGCGCCCAAGATGCTCACCGCATCGGCTGTAGCGACAAAACTGAATGCAGGAACAATAACTTCATCTCCGATTCCCACTCCGGCGGCGCGCAGTGCCAGGATCAATGCATCTGTTCCCGAAGCTACTCCGACTGCAAATTGTGAACTGCAAAGCTCTGCTATTTCCCTCTCGAGAGCCGCAACATTTGGTCCGAGAATAAAGTGCTGCATTTCCAAAACGCCTGCGATTGCGCTGGTAATCTCATCGCGCAAGCTCTCATACTGCGCTTTCAGGTCGACGATCGGTAGATTGTGCTTGCGCCCTTCTTTAGTCGCGTCCATCGGTTCTCCCTAGCGGATTTCTCCAAAACGTTGCTCTCTCTCGTTCCCAAGCTTGCCACTGCGGCGTGTGGGCATACCCAAATCACGAAGTTTGTAGAGCAACGATCGATAACTCATGTTGAGATCCTTTGAGGTTTTGCGCCGATTCCCTTGATTTGCTTCGAGCCTTCTCAGGATGATGGCCTGTTCCGCTGCCCGGACCGATTGACGCGATGCATCTTTCAGATGACATCCCCACGCCTGCTCTCTGATCGCATTACTCGCCTTCGCCACCTGCCGACTGAGTTCGGCACTCAGAGCTTCGTGGAGTCCGAGGACGATATTACGCGTCATCCAGTTCTCAAGTTCGCGTATATTGCCGGACCAATTCCATTGCGACAGCAAATGTAAGGTTGATTCGGTCAGAGGCGGCACGCGTCTCTTATATTTCTTGCCGAGTTTGTCAAGAAAATGCTGACAGAGTTGGGGAATATCCTGTTTGCGCTCCCTTAGTGGCGAAAGATGCAGGCTGATGACGTCGATCCGATAGAAAAGATCCGAACGGAAAGTGCGCGTTTTGACAGCCGCCTCCAAGTCGCAGTTCGTGGCACAGATAATCCTGACATGTGCTTGGCGGTCTTCGCGTCCCCCGATGCGCGAGTAACGGCCATCCTGCAACAAATGCAACAATTTTGTTTGCAGAGACGGGGCCATGTCGCCAATCTCATCGAGGAAGAGAGTGCCTCCATCGGCGATCTCCACCAGGCCAGGTTTACTCTCATTCGCACCCGTAAAGGCGCCCTTCTCATAGCCGAGCAGTTCGCTTTCAAGCAGGTGGACAGGTATCGCGGCGCAGTTCAGTTTGACAAACGGGGCATCCCGCAATCGCGACCGTGTATGCACGTAACGAGCGATAATCTCCTTCCCCGAGCCGGTCTCCCCTCGGATAAGTACAGGAAGGTCCGTTTCACATACGCGTGCAATCGTGTTGCGCACATCTTTCATGGCGGGCGTCGCACCGAAGATGATCTCGTCATCAGGTAAGTCGGCCGGATCTATGCGAAAGTTATTCTTCGGTTCTGACATAGTTGAATATGCGATCTGCACCTACAACTGTGTGAGTGCACGACAAGGGCCAAAGTCAATTCGGCGGGATCGGTGCGGCGTTGCTCTTCTATGCGAAATTGTTCAGGAATAAGGCTACGGCGGCCCCTTGGCTCGCAAGTGAAATGCTCGAGTTGCATAAGTTTGCAGCTAATGCACTAGTCGTTTGCATAAGTCGGGTACTCCTCGCAGGATTGTCTTATTTGTGAAGGTAAGGTGCGGTTGTTACTTGTCTTATCCAGCGAGCGTCCTGTATCTAAAATAGTTATCGTGATTATGAGGAGCCATGGCATTAGATGGAGTGGGAGGAAGCCCCATGCGGAAGAGCCGTCCACTCACCGTGTCGTCCATCTCCGTCGAAGGTCGCGCTTAGCTTGTCGCCTGGGGCAAACCGTCCAAGAGGGGGACGGGCATTAGCCGTGCAGTCGCGCGCCGCTCTGTTGCCCGCCGATGGACTCAGCAAAACTGCCATTGCCAGAAGGACTCGATGGCGGAACGGAGTTGATCTTTGTTGGCGAAACTGGCTCCGCGCAGTGCNNTTGCGGGTCAAGAGTCCGAACCAGATTTCCACCTGATTGAGCCAACTGGCTGAAGTCGGAGTGAAATGGAACTGCACCCGGCCTTGGTATTTGTCTAGCCAGTCGGCGTTGCGCTTGTGCGTACAGTAGTTGTCAAGAATCACATGGATCTCTTTGTCGGTCGGCAGTTCGGCGAGCACCGCGTCCAGAAAGCGCCGGAAGTCTTCCCGCTTTTTCCGCTCGGTGGTTTGAGCGAAAACCTGTCCACTGGCGATTTCCAGAGCCNNGGACGATGGCTCCGCTATCGGTTTCCACGTAGCCGGAGGGACACTGGATGGCTTGGAGGCTGGGTTTCTCGTCGACGCTGAGGACCAAGGCGTTCAGGGGCGGATTCAAGTACAACCCCACCACCTCGGCGGCCTTGGTGGCGAACTCCAGATCGGTGCTCACACACCAGGTGCGCAGGCGCTGGAGATAGATTCCCTCCCGGCGCAGCACCCGCCACACCGCATGCACGCTGGCTCCCAACCGTTTGGCTACTGCGGGGCCGTCCCATTGAGTTTGGCCGGCAGGTGGCGCCCGCTCCAGCAAAGCCAGGACACGCATCGCTTCGAGACGTTCAAGTTCTAAAGGGATCCGATGTTCATCGATAGACTGCGTGATGTCGTAGGGCTGTACCGTGCCCAGGCGGAGTGGGCTCTGGCGGTTCGTTTCGATGAAGAATAGCCAGAACCGGGTTTACGGCAAGCGAAGGTTGCTTGCTGGAGTTAGAAGCCTTAAACCGAACCGCACCACTTCTGTCCATGCGCTCCGGCCAGATCGAACGCTGCACTCACGATTACGCATGTTAGGGCGCAATCAATCTTTTCGCATCCCAGGATGCGAAATGGGGAGCAGTGATCAGCCAGGCTGAAGCGTTTCTCAATGAACCGCCGTAGCTTCGAGTTACCGTCGGGCGGTTTGGTTTGCTTTCGGATGAGCAGTATTCATACGCGTTGTTCGCCGTCGCTGAGGCGATATTGTTGAATCTTGTAGAGCAGAGCCCGATAGCTGATATTGAGGCTTTTTGCGGCGTGGCGGCGGTTCCATCCCGAGGCGTCAAGGGCTTCCTGAATCAATTGGGTCTCGGTTCGGTCTCTGACTCCGCGCACGATGGATCGCATTCCCGAAGGTTTGCGCATGGCATCGAGAGCGTTTTGCTGGCTGTCAGCGTCGTCGGCTTTCATGGTCTTGATTTCCAGTTCGCGAATCGCGGCGGCCTCGTCCTGCATGACTATGGTGCGGATGACAAAATTGCGCAATTCGCGAAGATTTCCGGGCCAGTCATAGAGCGGCAGCTTGGCCATCAAGGCAGGGGAGAAGTGGCTGAAGGCAACTGGTTTCATTTCATCCGGTGTTCGCCGGATCATTTCTTCGACCAGGAATGGAATCTCCTCGCGCCGTTCGCGTAGAGGCGGCACATTGATGGTAAAGGTGTTGAGGCGGTAAAAAAGGTCCTCGCGAAAGGTCTTTTCCGCCAGGGCCCTTTCCATCGGAATATTGGTGGCTGCGAGGATGTGCACATCCACCTTGGTGGACTGACGGCCGCCTAGTCGCGTGAACTGTCCATCCTGCAGAACGTGCAGCAGCTTGGCCTGCATGGTTGCGGTGATTTCACCGATCTCATCCAGCAGCAGAGTCCCCCCGTCGGCGAGTTCGAACTTACCCGGCTTATCGCTAACGGCGCCGGTAAAGGCTCCTTTAACGTGACCGAAGAGTTCGCTCTCGAGCAAATCCATGGGCAATGCCGCGCAATTGACATTGAGGAATTTCTGTCGCGACCGCCGGGAATATTTGTGGATCAGGTGAGCGATAATCTCCTTGCCGGTTCCGCTTTCGCCCAGGATCAGTACCGTGACGTCTACATCGGCCAGCAGCTTTACCTGTCGATAGATTTCCAGCATCGACGGTGAAGCAGCAAGAAAGAACCGGTTATCGGGGAGTTCTTCGATCAGTGGCACTTCGGGAGCCTTTGCTGAACGCGCAAAACAGGCCTCGCGCCCAATACGGCTGCGCGGACCGTTTCCGTTGATGTGGGATGCGACCGGCCGCGAACTGGACCTTTCTGCCACCAGCGACTCAATGTCTCTCCGAATCACTGGCTTCATCAAAAAACGGGTGACACCAAGGCTGCGCGCGTCACTCATCATGCCTTGCTCCCCTGGTCCAAGCAGGAGGCACATGCTGTTCTTGCCCGCAAGTTGAACAAGGCGGTGGAATCCGCTGCGTTCGCCAAAATTCAACTTGTCCGGTTCAATCAACACCAGGTCGGGTTGGATACCAGTCTGCAGGATGGAGTGCGCCTCCTGGTAATCCCGAAGAGCCACGATACGATGGCCCTCTCCTCCTAATACTGTATGCGCTAACTCATGGGCAGCTATGTCACGAATGAGAGTCAATACGAGCAGATCAATGGGCACAACGCACCTCGCACTTCGTTTAGGTTCGAAGAATTGTGGTCCCGGGGAATAAGCGCCGTGCAAAACACCAAGTCAGCCAGAGCTCGTTTGGGCCCGTATCTAGACGTCCGATTTTTGGCTGAAGTTAAACCCGCAGAAGATGCTCACAAAAGGATCTGGCAAATCTTCCAAGTCACACCCACATAAGATAGAGTGCATCCGTGCGGGCAACCGTTACTCGCCGATAGAAAGGCCCAGAGCCTGTAAACTGTTTTTTACAAAGGCGCCCACACAGCATTCGACCCCCCGAGTTTTGCGGGAGCGCAGGGAAACTGTCCTACTTTTACACATTACTAAGGTCCAAGTCAAGAGGTAGCCCTAAAGTAACGAAAGAATGGATTACCATTTATGGAAGAACTCATTCGAAAAGCCTAAACGTATCTGGCGTTAGAAGGCTGGGTGACCCACAACGTCAGACTGCCTCGACGCCGAAGACCAGCATCATATTCCGCCCAGTTCTTCGCACGGAACTTCATCTTTGGGATCTGGTGTCGGCGCGCGGCGTTTTGCTTGTTCGGCATGAAAAGGCGGCCTTTCAACGATTTCTCCCAGAGTAGCCGATCTCTACCCTATCCGTGCACCAACGGCATCTGTCGCAACACGCAAAGTGAAAAACAGAGTCTCTACTGCTCTGCGTATGGCGGCACAGTCGCTTCATCGCAGTCAGTCCTACCTCGGGCAGTACTTTCGGCGAATCCGGATTCGGCTGGGTACTCCTGCAGCGATCACTGCCACAGCTCACAAACTCGCCCGAATCCTCTACCACTTGATCACCACTCGCCAACCGTATTTGGAAAGTACGTTCGCCGAGACGGAAGAACGCGCTCGCAACCGCCATTTCCTACACTTGACAAAGCAAGCGGCAAAATTGGGGTTCCAGTTGGCTCCAGTTGGAAGTGTTCCTTAGGAGAAGTACTGGGCGGGTGGCAGGCGGCTCGTCGGACGACCCCTGGCGGCCAGTCCAGCTTTTCCGAGCTGGCCATAGAGACGGGCATGATGCTGCGCCTTGTATTTCACCTCGCGTTGCGCCAAACCGAGGGGTTGATGGCCTCCATCTTCGGGCTGCTGGGTGTGCCGCGGAGCACGCCTGACCACAGCACCTTGAGCCGAAGAGCAAGGAAGATGGAGGCCATCTCCAAGGGCTGTATCCTGCCTGATGGGCCGATCCACTTGTTGATCGAAAGCACGGGCCTGAAGGTCTTCGGAGCCGGCGAGTGGCTCCAGCAAAGGCATGGCGCAAGAGCGCGGCGCACCTGGAAAAAGCCACACCTGGCGGTAGATGCTGATACCGGAAAGATCATTGCCTCGACCCTCACTGGGAACGATGTGGGGGATCCTTCGCAAGTAGCGCCGCTGCTGGATCAGATAGACGCGACAATCGCCAGCGTCACAGCCGACGGCGCTTATGACGGGATGCCGACCTACGCGGTAGTGGGGGTGCGCGGCGAAGACATCCGCATGATCATTCCACCCCACCTGACAGCAGTGCTCAGTGACGAGGCCGGGCACAACCCGTCGCAGCGGGACGAGCACATTCTTCTGATCGCTGTACGGGGAAGGCTGGGCTGGCAGAAGGAGACCGACTACGGNNGCTTCTCTGGCCAGCAGGCCGAAGCGGCCGTCGGCGTGGCCGTACTCAACCACATGCTTGGCGCGGGACGCCCGGACTCCGTCCGCAATCTAAACATCGCCGCGTAAACCATCTGCGATATGGGGACACTCGACCGAGGCTCGATCCATGCAACAACGCCACATAAACCCCTGTCCGAATTCGCTGAGCCGGCTCTGTCAACATCGAGATGCTTCAAAACTCTTTAAGTGATTCTTGACATCCCCAATGTGTTGACCGATACACTGTGATGTATTAGTTGATACAGCATCGTGGCGCCGGATCGAGTAAAAAGATGTGCAAGAGTGTATAGGCGAAGGTGAGTTTTGTCGCGGTTATCAACGGCGCAGCGTTAAACTTTTGGAAGGTAGTTAGTTGCGATCGCTTAGGTGCATGTGGCATTCGATAAGTGCCAACCTATGCGTCAGCTAAATAGCACTTTACACAACCTTTGTCTCGACTGACCAATCAACGCTAGCTTAATGAGCGTTTGAAGTTTTGATACAGTATTTCATCGCCTTCGGATTATTGCGTTATGAGAGGCGCTCGCGGCTGGCCGTTCCGCGTGCGTGAGTCCCTGCATCTCAGCGGCGACAATAGTTATTATCCGAGGCTTGTTCTGATGAGGAAACTGTTGCTCCCTCTCCTCCTTTCGGTATTCGGTCTTCTGAATGCCGCAGCCGTAATTCCTACCCTTAATTTTACTGATCTGACTTCAGGGCCCGTAGGGGCCATCGTCACGGTCTATGGCTCCAACCTCCAAACCCCTGTAACCCTGAATGGAGTCACAGCCACCGTGATTTCGTCCTCCTCGACAAAGGTAAGTTTCATTGCGCCTTCAACGACCAGCGGCGTGATCGCCATGGCAGCCTCGAACACACTTCCTTTCACAGTGCGCGCCGGACACATCTATTACGTCGCCACCAAGGGATCCAATAACCAGGCCGGTTCGCAGAGCGCTCCGTGGGCTACGATTCCATATGCCTTCAACGCCGCCGCCTGTGGCGACGTCATCTATGTGATGAACGGCGTGAGTCAGACCGGGCTCGACAATTACGGCGCTTCCCTGTCGGTCCAAAGAAAATGCAGCGAATCGACCCCTCTCGCACTGGTAGGCTATCCCGGCGCAACCGTGACCATCGGGAGTACATCCGGACAGGAATACGGAATTCGCAACCCTGATATCAACGGCGACGGCTTCAATGGGATTGTGTTAGCGAACCTGGTGGTTCGCGGAAACAACACGGCAATCAAAGATGTGTCCAATTTCTACTGGCGCATTGTCGGCAGCGACTTCAGTTGCCCGAACGGTGGTGGAGAAGCGGCCTGCGTCTTTCTTGAGAGTGCAAGCAACGTTCAGTTCCTGGGCAATGCGATCCACGATACCGGGGCCGGCGGAACCAAGTACTACCATTCCTTCTACGGCACCACGGACTCGGACCACGTCGAGGTAGGGTGGAACCATATCTACAACAATCAGAGCTGCCGCGGCGTGCAGTTCTATTCCACCGGCGGAAGTCCGCAATACGATCTCATTGTGCACGACAATATCATCACCGGACAGCTCTGCGACGGTATCAACTTCTCCACCGTCGATGCGACCAAAGGTCCCATCGAGGCATACAACAACCTCGTCTACCACGTCGGACTAGGGGGAGCCAATCTGGGGTTGCCCAATGAAGCCTGCATCGCAAGCCTTGGATATGGCGCTCCTGGTGGACAGGCGCTGTTCTACGGCAACACGCTTGTCGACTGCGGTTCTGCCGGAGGATCGACGGCGGGCGCCTTCACCGTGTTGAACGGCTCGCCAACTGTCGTCACCTCAAGCAACCTCGTTATTCAAAATCCTGGAGAGCCGATTTACTCCACCAACACTGACCTCTCATTGGTCGCCTCCACTGCCGATGTGCTGCTGACCAACGGCACTGCGGGCGTGGTGGATGCTCAATACCACCTTATCGCGGGCAGTCCCGCAATCGGTACGGGTACCGCACGCTCCGGTATGCTGGACGACCTGGCCGGCAACCGACGCCCTCTGAGCGGATCGGTCGACGCAGGTGCATATCTACTCTCGTCGGCATCCACCGGACCCACGGGCCCAACAGCCTCGTTGTCGGCCACCAGCATGGCCTTTGGCAACGATACGGTGGGTATCACAACCGCCGCCAAGGCCGTCACCCTGAGCAACTCCAGCGGCACCCCGCTCGCCATAAAGAGCATCACGCTCGGAGGTGCGAATGCGTCGTCATTCACAACCTCGAACAATTGCGTCGTCAGCTTGGCCGCGGGTCAAAGCTGCTCCATCCAGGCTCAGTTCAAGCCCGCAGCCACGGGACCATTCACAGCCACCATTTCAATCAGTGACAACGCAACCAATCCCTCTCAAACCATCACCCTCACGGGCACCGGTGCCCAGACGACCACGGCCCCGACGTTGAAACTGTCCGCGACCAGCCTGGCTTTCGGTTCGGAGAAGGTACACACCGAGTCAGCGGTCAAGTCAGTCACTCTCACCAACACCGGTAATACCACGATCACCATCAGCAGCATTGCAACAACTGGCCCAGCTCCCCTCTTGTTCCCTGAATGGAACAACTGCGGGTCGGGATTAGCCGCGCGCACCTCTTGTACCATCAGCGTACGATTTTACCCTCAGTACCTAGGGCCACGGTATGCAACCATCAAGATCACAGACAATGCCACTGGCTCTCCTCAGTCGATCGCACTATCGGGTATCGGTATCAATTAGCGGCCAGCTGAACTAGTATCCACGCCCAGGTTTCCTCGGAAGAAGTGCCTCTCGAGCAATACGATTGGCGCTTCTTCGTGGAACTGGATATGTGTGCGCTGGTTGACGGAAGAAGTTCCCCCGCCATGAGTTGAGATCACTGTTCAGCTCTAAGGAATGGAGCACCACAAATGCCGTCTCGTGGAAGATAAATGAGGCAATATATTTGCAAGTTCTGGCTGGGGTTTTTGCCTCCGCACTTGCATTGACCTAAGGAAACTCTGCTCAGGTTCCTGATTTTTTAGCCGCAAAGTTCGCGGGATGGATTTTCAGCTTGCCCTGTCAAAGAATCGGTCTTATAAGCCACGAAAGTTCGCCCCATTGTGGTTTACATCACTCGGTGTAAATCCGATGAAGAATCAGGAGTAGTTCCGCCCGCATTATTTGCAGCGAGGGCTAAGCCCCTTCAACATTCGGTCGCCTGTGTCCTTTCGAAAGCTCAATGAGGTGCTCATGATGCGCCCGTTCGAGATTCGGGCGCAAGGTTCGCTCCACCCGGTAGCAATCGGAGCAATGGCCTAGGCGACGAAGCCGCTGGAGCCTCCGGTGTAGAAGGTCGCGTAGGCGACTTGGCGAGCGTGCAGGCCGTAACGTGAGTAAACGCTGAGCAGGTCTCGAAACGGGTAATGCAGGAGCCGACCCGCCTGAGATACGGGGAAGGCCGACGACGACGGAACGGCACGAGCGAACAGGTTTCGTCGAACCTGCCGGGGTAGTGGCGACGGCATG
>PLZC01000169.1:0-4021 GCA_003151985.1 Acidobacteriaceae bacterium | reverse complement strand
GATGAGCCTAACAACCCCGGAAAGCGTTCAGAAGTTGCAGACGGCGTTACACGCGAAAGCGAAGAAATCGCCTGACTTTCGTTTCTATGCGCTGTACGACAAGGTGTACCGGAAGGACGTGCTGACGTTCGCCTTCGAATGCTCGAAAGCCAATGCGGGAGCAGCGGGAGTGGACGATCAGACGTTCGAGGACATCGAAGCATATGGCGAAGAGCGATGGTTGGACGAATTGACGCAAGAGCTGAAAAGTCGAACATATCGGCCACTCCCCGTGCGGCGGGTATACATACCGAAGCCCGGGGGAAAGCAGCGACCTTTAGGGGTGCCCGCTATTCACGACCGTGTGGTTATGATGGCGGCGGTATTGGTGCTCGATCCTATCTTCGACGCCGACTTACAACCGGAGCAGTACGCCTATCGGCGAGGCCGCAGCGCTCTGGACGCAGTAAGACACGTCCATAAGCTGATTAACACTGAGCATAGAGAGATCGTAGATGCAGATCTTGCGGGCTATTTTGATTCTCTTCCGCATTCTGAGCTTCTAAAGTCGGTAGCTCGCCGTGTCGTTGACGGCGCCATGCTTCATTTGATCAAGATGTGGCTGAAAGCACCGGTTGAAGAAACGGATGATCGTGGAAAGAAGCATCGGAGTACACGCAATCGGGACGAAGGTCGGGGGTCCCCACAGGGTTCTCCGATCAGCCCTCTGCTCAGCAATCTCTACATGCGCCGGTTCGTGCTCGGATGGAAGAAGTTGGGGCACGAGAAGCGACTTGGGGCATACATCGTCAACTATGCGGATGACCTCGTGATCTGTTGTCGGGGCAGAGCTGAAGAAGCCTTGGCTACCTGTGGGGAGATATGCTGGCAGGCCACACGAGTTCCGTTCGTGCCGTGGCGCTGTCGGCTGATGGCAAGCGCGCCGTCTCCGGTTCGGAAGACCATACGCTGCGGGTTTGGGATCTAGAGGGCAACCAACCACCACGTGTCCTGAAGGGCCATATAGGTGCGATCAATACTGTGGCGTTGTCTGCGGATGGCAATTGTGTCGTCTCCGGTTCAAACGACCGTACCGTGCGGGTCTGGGATCTGGAGGGCAACCAACGACCTCGTGTTCTTAGAGGGCACACAGATCAGGTTGGTGCCGTGGCGTTGTCAGCTGATGGCAAGCGCGCCGTCTCTGGCTCGTACGACCATACGGTGCGGGTCTGGGATCTGGCGGGCGGCCAACGGCCCCGTGTCCTCAGAGACCGCAGGGGTGAGGTCAATGCCATGGCACTGTCGGGCGATGGCAAGCACGCCGTTTCTCAATCGAATGACTTCATCGTGCGGGTCTGGGATCTGGAAAGTAACCAAAGGCCCCGTCTTCTAGAAGGCCACACAGATAGGGTTTGTGCCGTGGCGCTGTCGGGCGATGGCAAGCGCATAATCTCCGGCTCGTTAGATCACACCCTACGGGTTTGGAATTTGGATTCTGGCAGGTGCCTGGCGGTTTTCACTTGCGACGCGGGAGTCTACTCCTGTGCCTGGGCCCGACAGCGCATTGTTGCCGGAGACAGCAGCGGCCACGTCCACCTTTTCGCCTGGGAAGAGTGACGGTCGGAGTTGCGCGAGCACAAGGCCCCTCGCTTCACTCCCCGCGTACCGTCTCAGGATTCGCCAAGCCTATGGCCGCTCGTGTGGGCGACCTCTTCCTCGGCTTTCAGATCATCGAGATATTCGGCCCACTGCTGCATCATCTGACGCCGCTTGGGCAAGAAATGGGCCCGGTTGTAGGCGCGCCCATTGGGGTCGAGCACATTATCAGCCAGTTGGTGCTCGATGTAATCGGGCCGAATCTTGAGCACCTCATCGAGGATGGTCCGCGCAACCGCGCGGAATCCGTGACCGGTCATCTCGTCTTTCTCGATTCCCATGCGCCTCATCGCGGCAAGGATTGCGTTGTCGCTCATGGGGCGACTGTTTCCGCGCGCGCTCGGAAAAACGAAACGGCCATTGCCGGTGAGAGGATGCAGTTCGCGCAGAATCTCCTGAGCCTGCCGCGAGAGGGGAACAATGTGAGGCTTCTTTTCATCGGTGCCTCTCACTTTGGAGGCGACGGCCTCACGCTTTTCGATGCAACGAATGATTTCGAGCAGTTCAGGCGCGGTGACCTCTGCAATGGGCCGCGCCCCAATTCGCGGGAAGACATACCGCTCAAATAGGCTGACAACACGAGTGTAATGGCCTTCAGCCCAGACGTTGGCGTTCTTGCCGATCCACTCCCGTGTGATTACCTCAAAGCTGTCTGCCGCCTGAATGACCGAAGCCGACTTGACAGCCTTTCGATCTTCGCCAGGGTCGATGCCATTGCCGAGTATCTTTCGGGAATCTTCCCTCCGTTCACGGGCTTCTTTCAGCCCCACATCAGGGTAGACACCAAGGGAGAGCCGCTTCTCTTTTCCGCCAAACCGATACTTGAAGCGCCACCATTTCCCGCCCGACGGGGGCATCTCAAGGTATAGCCCTCGCTCATCGGACAGCTTGGTGCAATCCTCGACAGGGTGTGGTAGGGGTTTCGAATGCCCGCCGGGCGGCCTATAAGTCATTCTGGCGCGTTCCTGGCCTACCGACGAGTAACTCATCGCGCTTACGCAGAGATTACCGCTGCTTTCACGCAGAGTTATAAATGAGTTCTGACTTCACATACACTTAGCTCATAGGCACTCAATTGGAGGAGTTATGTCCCGAACGCGCCTGATTGGGACCTGAATCAGGACCAATGAGATCAGTATTGAACTAATAGCCATTCAATCGTGCCAGTTAAGTTCCACGCGTGTCCGGATGCGATCTCCATCGGAAGCAATAAGATCCATAAGTGATTCTCCGCGGCAGGCGCTCTGTGCTAACTCCGATAGCGATCCGCGCTACACCTACGAATCGCAACCATTCCCGCTGAAGCTCAGCGAGATGCTTGTTGCCCCGGCCAAGCCGGAGCATTCCCAGGACGCGGGGCGGAAAAACGGGACGCCTTCGCGGCCTCGTGACTGCACTCGTTTCAGGGCATGCCTGCCCGATCATAATTACCAGCGAAGTGGTAAGTGCGGAGCCCCCAGAACCAGCTAGTAATTAGTTGGAGCCCGGAAGCCTATGCAAAACACCCATCCGCGATTCGATAGATGGCAAAACCTGCGCTTAGTTTCGAAATCACTTTACCTCCATTCGCCGCCCTCGATCTTCTCTCGTTGTGGGCGGCGGAAGGTGGGCTGTTACGGCTTCAAAGCCAACATACCTTCCTTGCAGTTAGATTCTTACCGTTTCATTCGTAAATAGGAATACTTCAACAAATATCATGCAGCTTCGAGCAGTTGAATGATGTTTTGGATTGAGTGGTCGGCTTTGTGGAAGGCGGTTTCGAGTTTGCTGTTGGGGCGTAGGGCGGCAGCGGGCTGATGATAAAAGAGGCAGTTTGCAAGCGGGCCGCAGAGCTGTCTGTGGAAGAGGATGAAAAGCAGCGCGACCTTGGTTCCTTTCTGTGTTAGCCGATAGGCATAGCGTTTTCCGTCGCGGGCGAGCAGCCCATGAGCTTTTAGTTTGCGCAGGTCGTAGCGGAGTTGATTGAGGCCATAGCGGTCCGCGCCGATGCGGAAACTGGTGAGGATCGCCTCGTGGATTTGGCGAGCTGTCCAGCCGGATACCNNCATTCAGCCATTGAGCCTGAAAAGCGGCGAAGCGGCCAGTCACCGCGAGCAGCTTTTCGCGCACCGCGGCGAGATGATCCAGGCCTTTCTTCAGGCCGAAATCGGCCAAGTTGTTGGAGCAGGCCTCGTTGCGCAGATAAGTTGAGAACTTCTCGTACTGCTTGATGAAGGCGTTGCGATAGTAGGCGCGAAAGATGTGATGTCCGTGCTCGACCTGTTCGACGACCGTGTTCAGCTTGCCCTTCAGTTTTTGGGTGACGCGCTGCCCGAAGACCTCGGCGATCTTGTTGGCCGTCATGCGCCACATGCCGATTTCACAGCCGCGTTCGAAGATCTTGTGG
>PLZC01000293.1 GCA_003151985.1 Acidobacteriaceae bacterium | reverse complement strand
TTCTGGCAGATGGGCGAAACCGGGCCGTGCGGGCCGTGTTCGGAGATCTTCTACGACATGGGCATCGAGGCCGCCGAGACGCCCGGCGTCGACAAGCCCTTCGGCGAAGACGAAGCCCGCTACGTTGAAATCTGGAACCTCGTCTTTATGCAGTTTGACCGCTCGGCGGTAGTGGATGCGGCGGGCAAGACCACCGGCTACAAGCTGGCCCCGCTCCCCAAGCCCTCGATCGATACCGGCATGGGGCTGGAGCGGGTAGCCGCCGTGCTGCAAGGTGTGGTTTCGAACTTCGAGACGGATTTGTTCACGCCGCTGATTGCCCGCGCCGCCGAACTCACTGGCGCGAAATACGACCTGGGCAACGCCAGCTTACGCATCATCGCCGACCACGCTCGCGCGGCAACCTTTCTTATCAACGACGGCGTTCTGCCACAGAATGAGGGCCGGGGCTACGTCCTGCGCAAAATCCTCCGTCGAGGCATACGCCACGGGCGCCTGCTGGGCCAGGAACAGCCCTTCCTTTTTCAGATGGTCGATGGCGTCCGCGATTTAATGCAGGGTGCGTATCCAGAGCTTGCTGGCACCGCCGCTCGGGTCGCCAAGGTGATCAAGGCAGAAGAGCAACAGTTTGACCGGGTGCTGAAGATCGGCCTCACTCGTCTAGACGAGGAACTGCAAAACAACTTTACCGGCGAAAAGGCTTTCCACCTCTACGAAACCTTCGGACTCCCGCTCGACTTCATGGTCGATGCCGCCCGCGACGCAGGAGTGAGGTTCGACGAAGCCGGCTTTGAAGCCGCCCGCGCCGAAGAACAAGCTCGCGCCCGCGCCAGTTGGAAGGGCGGCAGCCAGAAATCCGCCAGCCCGGCTTATCGCGAGCTTCCCAAGACCGATTTCCTGGGCTACAAGCAGCTAACCGCATCCGGCGCTGAAGTACTGGCCATCGTGAAGAACGGCGTAGGCGTCCCCGCCGCCAACGCAGGCGACGAGGTTGAAGTCGTCCTCGACCAGACCAGCTTTTACGGCGACTCAGGCGGCCAGACCGGCGATATCGGCTGGTTCACCTCCGCCGACGGCAACACCACCGTCGCCGCGATCCAGGGATGCGTTCTTCCCGTGCAAGGCGTGCGCGCTCACAAAGCCTTGCTGAAGCAGCCGTTGGCCGTGGGTGACCACGTCAACACGGTTGTCGATGGTGTCCGCCGCGACTCCATACGCCGCAACCACACCGGCACCCACCTGCTCCACGCGGCGCTGCGCCAGGTCCTTGGACTCCACGTAAAGCAGGCCGGTTCACTGGTCGATCCCACGCGGCTGCGCTTTGACTTCTCCCACTTTGCCCAGGTGGCCGATGAAGAACTCGAAGAGATCGAGTCCATCGTCAACCGCGAGGTGTTGGGCAACGCCCGTGTCGAGACCCTGGAAGACGTGCCTATCGATGTGGCCGTCAGCGAGTACCATGCCATGGCCCTGTTCGGCGAGAAGTACGGTGACAAGGTGCGCGTGGTGCGCCTGTCGGATGGATTCTCGACCGAGCTATGCGGCGGCACGCACACCGGCGCGACGGGCGAAATCGGCCTGGTCAAGATTGTCAGCGAAGGTTCTGTTTCTTCGGGCGTGCGGCGCATCGAGGCCATCAGCGGCACCGGCTCGCTCGACACTTTCCGACAGGATTTTGCCGTGGCCCAGATCGCCGCGCAGCTCGCCCCTGCTCCCGCCGGAATCACCCTCCCAGACTCATTTCGCGCCAAGCTCGCCGCGCAGGAAGACGAGCTCAAGCGCCTTCGTCGCGAGCTCGAAGAAGCCCGCATGAAGTCCGCCGCCGGGGCGCTGGATGAAGCGTTGAGCCGCGCCGTCGATGTGAAAGGCGTCCGCCTCGTGACCCTGCGCGCCGATTCGCTCGAACGCGGCCAATTGCGCACGCTCGTTGACAACCTGAAGCAGAAACTCGGCGAGGGCGTTGTGATACTGGCATCCGCCCAGCCCGAGGGCAAGGTTGCGCTCATCGCCGGCGTCACGCCCGGACTCATCAAGCGCATCCAGGCCGGGAAACTTGTGGGCGCGGTGGCCAAACTTGTGGGCGGGTCCGGCGGCGGCAAGCCGGAGATTGCCGAAGCCGGCGGCAAGGATCAAACTCAAATCGACGCCGCACTGAAGGCCGCGCCCGGAATCGCGGGAGAGTTATTAGGATAACTCGGCCAAAAAATATAGGGCCGCTCCCTTTCAGAAGCGGCCCTTTTAATTTCTATATATGTTTATCGTGTTGAATCCGGCCGAATCTTGAAGCTATACGCCACGCCAAAGGAGACGATGGGATAAGTCTTCAGCGGATCGAGGTCTTTTTGGTACTTGGCGACCTGCAACTTGAGGTTGCTTTGCACAATCTGGTCAGTGGCTACATCAACGCAAAATTGGCCTAGGGTATTGCAAACCTGGCCAGAATTGAGCGCAATATCCAGCGCGGGAGAACCAATGAATGCGACGCCAACCTCAAACGGGAATGACAAGTGCCCGCCGCGGCGCGGAATCATGTTGCCCCATCCTGTAGTTGCGGTGAAAGCCGGATTCTGCGTGTGCAGGCTGAGGCTTCCCACCCCTTTTACTGGATCTGAGGTCGAGGTATAGAAAGGAACACCGTTCAGCATGAAAGTGGTGCCGCCCTGCACGGAATAAGTCGCATCGGCCGAGTTGTGGTTATAGAACAGCACTCCTGGGCTGATTCGAAAGCCATGGCTGGGGAACGGATAGAGATCGAGCGAGGCTCCGGCGGAGGCCAGGTTCAGTTTGGCGTCCACGTTGAAACCATTGGTCGAAATGTTGTTTACGTTGTAATTGAAGGCGTTGCCGGAAGCGCGCAAATTCAAATAACGGTTCAGGTTGGTCGCAGCCTGCACGTTGATGCCGAGCGGCGAGAATCCCACGCCGAAGGCAACCCGCGAAAGCGGCTTGATGTAAGTGGCCGGAGCCTTGATGGGCGAGGCCGGCTTGACGAATGATCCGCTGGATGCCGATTCTTCTATCGCGTTGCTGGTGGAGTAGCTGGATGACTCGGCCAATAGCACCAAAGGCGCGGCCAGCATGCTTAAGGTTAGAAGAAGTGCCGTGCGTTTCATGGGGGGGCGCCTCCGGGCGGATTTGCGGCGAGTGCCCGGTCGGTTGCTGAGTTCCTGCCCATCTACGCGGCGATCCGGGATACGCCACGCCTCGATCGGAGTCACCACCACAGTTTCGAACTCTTCGTCTGTGGATTGGCGAGAAAACTCCCTGTCGGCACCCATCGCGGGGTGTCTAACTATTCCTGAATGAACAGAGCTGATTGAGGTCACACTACAACTGGAAAACATCCTTCGTCGGTGATCGCGCTCACAGGTAACTCTTTTGACTTATTGGGTGTGAATTGCGTTGGGTGTGAATTGCGCCGGCGATCTCAGCAGGACTTCACGCCCCCCGCGAGCCAGGAAAATACCGTAAGCTGACCCCATGGCCAAACAGGACAGGGAACGGGCGAAAACCGCCAGCCTACGTCGCGAGTTGTTGGCCTGGTACAGGCACAACCGGCGCGATCTGCCTTGGCGGCGCAACGCGGACCCCTACGCTATTTGGGTTTCTGAAATCATGCTGCAGCAAACTCGCGTGGCGGTGGTTGTTGAGCGGTACCAGGCCTTTATGGCGCGGTTCCCCACGCTTCTATCGCTGGCCCTTGCCTCGGAGCAGGACGTGCTCGCCCTTTGGAGCGGACTGGGCTACTATCGCCGCGCGCGCATGTTGCACAAGGCCGCACATTTCCTGGCCAGCCAGCATCAATGCAACCTGCCGGGGACAGCCGAAGAATTGCGCACGTTGCCCGGCATCGGGGTCTATACCGCGGCCGCTATCGCCAGCATCGCCCATGGTGAAGCCGTAGCCGTGGTGGATGGCAACGTGGAGAGAGTGCTTTGCCGGCTCGCCGGGTGGGAAGCAGTCGGTCGCACAGGCGGCGCAGCGCTCAGGCGCAAGATCGAAGGTCTGGCCGCAAGCCTGCTCGATCCGGAGCAGCCCGGCGACTTCAACCAGGCGCTCATGGAACTGGGCGCCCTTGTCTGCACGCCGCGCAATCCCCAATGCCTTGTGTGCCCATGGGCCGCTGACTGCGCGACCCGTGGCGAGCACAAGACACGCCCGCGGCCTGGCATGGTGAGCCGTGAAGTAGCCCACGGACTGTCGGTCCGAATGGGCCAAGGTTCCGGCCGGGAGGTGCTGCTCGAGCAGCGGCCTGCTTCATGTACTGTTATGCCCGGCTTGTGGGAGCTGCCCGCATTGCTTGATGCCGCCGTGCCCGAGGACAAACTGCGCATGACCGTTCGCCACGCCATCATGCAGGTCAATTACTACGTCCGCATCCGCGCCGTTTTTGAGGACGATGCCGAGGCCCTGACTGTCTCCGGCGGGGAGCGTCGATGGGTCCCGCTCAACGAGGCTGCGCGGATGGCGCTCACAGGCCTGACCCGCAAAGTGCTCCATCGCGCCCATCTGCTGCCCACCGCGCAATTGGACGCCATTGCCCCGGAGCCGGTACCGGACGTAGTCTAGAAGGTCGATTCCGTATTCATGCCGGCGTTACTTGTGCGGTGATTTGTCGTTTCATCGCAGAACTTGTGACTCAAAGCGTCGCGTTCAATATCGCAGCACCACCAATTTCCACGGAGAACCCATGCACCGCAATCGATTCCTGGCCCTCGCGGCCGCCGCCTTGTTGGCCTCGTCCCTCGTTGATGCCCAACCGCCAGTCGCTGTACCGGTTCCAGAGGTTGCCGGCCTTCCTCCGGTAGCCCGCATTCTGGCCGCGTCGATTGACGCGGAAAAGATCCGCGCCCACGTGCGCTTTCTCTCGCTCGACCTGCTGGAGGGCCGTGGCCCCGGTACGCGGGGCGACCAGTTGGCCGCCGAGTACATTGCCACGCAATTTGCCCTGTCCGGCGTGGAGCCGGCCGGCGACAATGGCACTTACTTTCAACAGGTCCCGCTGATGGCCGTCCACACTATCGAGGACGACACCAGGTTCTCGTTCGTCCCCTCAAGCGGCAAACCGGTCGATCTCGCGTATGGGACCGAGATTGTGTCGAAGGATCAGACCGGCCAGCCTATTGCCGATATCGACGCGCCCATTGTCTTCGTGGGCTATGGCATCCACGCCCCGGAATACAACTGGGACGACTACGCGGGCGTGGACCTGAAGGGCAAAATCGCACTGATCATCGTGAACGAGCCGCCCTCGAATGACGAGAAGTTCTTCAAGGGTAAGGCGCTCACCTACTATGGCCGGTGGATGTACAAATACGAGGAAGCCGCGCGGCGCGGAGCCGTGGGCGTGCTCGTCATCCACCGGACAGACTTGGCCAGCTACGGCTGGGAGGTGGTCCGCAACTCGCAGGCCATTGAGAAGAGCTACCTGCAGGGCGACCCCTCGGCGACGCTTCGCGCGGCTGCCTGGATCCAGCACGATGTGGCCCAGCGCCTGCTGACTCTTGCCGGCCTCGGCGATCTGGACAAAGCTATTGAATCAGCCGGAAAGCGGGGGGCATTCCATCCTGTCGAGCTTTCGGTCAGGCTCAAGGGTCATGTCGAGAGCCGCGTCCGCCGCTATGTTTCCACCAACGTCACCGGTCGCGTGCGGGGGGAAATCCCCACCGGGAACGCGGTACTCTACTCTGCCCACTACGACCACCTGGGCATCGACCCCGACGCCAAGGGGGACGGCATTTACAACGGCGCCGCCGACAACGCCACCGGCTGCGGAGTCCTTCTGGAAATGGCCCGCGCCTTTGCCCAATCTCCGGTGCGGCCGCCGCACACGATCTACTTTTCCTCCGTTACAGCGGAAGAGCAGGGGCTGCTCGGTTCGCAGTTCCTCGGGATGCATCCGCCCGTTCCCGCCGGCGAAATCGCCCTTGACCTCAACTACGACATGCTGCTCCCCATCGGCGTGCCGCTCTCTGTAACTTTGGGTGGCGCCGAGCGCATCGACTTCTGGCCTACCATCCAAGCCGCCGCCAAGGCCTTCGATCTGGAAATCGCGCCCGATCCCACCCCTGGAGCGGGGCACTATTACCGCTCAGACCACTTCTCCCTGGCTCGCGTAGGCGTTCCGGCCTTCTCCATTGACCAGGGCGATCTGTTTGAAGGGCAAGCGCCTGATTGGGGCCGCAAGCAAGACGAGGACTTTGTCGACCACCACTACCACCAGCCCTCCGACGAGTACCACGCAGACTGGGACTTCCGCGGCAACGCCAAACTGGCGCGTTTCGGCCTTGCCCTGGGATGGCTGGCCAGCGCGCAGCCAAAATCCGTCGAGTGGCTGCCAGGGGACGAGTTTGAAGCCGCCCGGAAGGCCAGCCGCAGCAAGTAACGGAGCTTTCAGCTTCTAGCTTCTAGCCGCTAGCACTTCTGGTCGGAGTCGGTGCTGGGTGCCCCAGGTCTCGATTCTGAGACCTGGGAAACCACTGCAGCGGCAAGAGTCAAGGTGATGGGCCGCACCGCACCGGCGGAGCGGCCCTTCGTTTTTTTCGTATTTTTGGCTCAAAAACGGCCTAAAACTGCTCGCACAGATTGCTGAGTCTAATATGTAAAAGTGGGGTAGCTGCCTTAGTA
>PLZC01000012.1 GCA_003151985.1 Acidobacteriaceae bacterium | reverse complement strand
ACGAGGCGATTCCGCTGGCGGGTCCTTTGGTCTTGAGCGGCACCGGTACTGACTCGGCGCACCAAATCATCTGAGCGTTGAACATCCCCGGTGCCGGCCCGCTGCCAACCTCACTGGGGGCGCTTTCCAGGAAGGCAACTCCGGTAAAGGAAGCGGCGACGCCCACGGCCAACGAGTTCTTCAAAAACTCACGACGTTTCAACAGGAGCCTCCGTTCACACATGGCTTCTTGAGCGTATTTGAATATCGGCACAAGTGCGAGTGATGCTGAGCTTTCACGCGGAGGGGCACAAAACGTGGGTGACGGCGGGGTGTGAGCAGCGATATGAATCAGTCGGCGCTGATGACGATTCTGGATGGATTTCAGTATTGGCTGCTGGAGCAGGACAAGACTCCGCCGTCCAGTTGAGGTGGGCTGGGCCTTCACCGGAAGAGCAATGGAAAAACAGAGGCGAGAAACCTGCGCGAGAAGACGAAGGAATGCGCGCCGTTGAGTTCCTTGTACTGATGCGGGATGCCGTATTTATCCAATAAATCGAGTGTGGCTTGATTGTTGACGCGGGTTAGATTGTCGTCTTTTCCTCGTCCCACGATCATTAGCTTGAAGGGATGGGCGGCCACGTTCTTCATAACTGAGCTGTATTTCTCGTCGATTTGCTTGATACCGTCGGGAAAGAAGCCCGTGCTCATAGGGAAGACATAGCCGAACATTTCCGGGCGCCAGAGCGCGAGATTGAGCGTCTGGACGCCGCCCATGGAGAAGCCGGCGATGGCGGTGTCTTCTCGCCGGGTGGAGATGGGATAGGTCTTCTGAACAAACGGAACCAAGTCCCTGAGAAAGTCCTGGGCAAAGGGATCGTTGTCGGGATCTACGGCCATCAGCGACATCATGCCGCGGCTGGGTCCTGGAACATGGCCGGTGGGCATGACGACGATCATGTTCTTCAGTTTGCCTTCGGCATAGAGGTTGTCGAGGATCAGGTTGACCTGGCCGGTGCTGGTCCAGGAAATGTCGTTATCGCCGCCACCGTGCAGCAGGTAGAGAACCGGCAGCTTGCCCTTGATATTTTCAAAATTGGGCGGCAGATAGACATGCATCCTGCGTTCGGTGTTGAGCGTGGTGGAGTGGTAGATCACCTTTTCAACCCGGCCGTGCGGGACATCTTTCAGAGCCATGAAGTCGGTGTCTGGGCCGGGCATGGTGAAGAAATTGAAGAGGGAGTTTGGGTTGTCTCTGAAGTTTGGGCTTTTGGTATCCATGACGCTGATGCCGTCTACGTTGAAATTGTAAGTATAGGAGTCGGGCGGGATCACGTTGGAGGTGAAGGACCACACGCCATTGTCGCCTTTGGTCATGGCAGCGGCGGGAGCGCCCATGAGGAAATCGCCGCTTACCGTGACGGAGGATGCCTGGGGCGCGTAGATCTTGAACGTCACGGTATTGTCGGGCTTGACCTCGACCGATTGCAGGTTGTCATTGATATTTGGTATACGCGTCGGAATCTGGGACTGGCTGTGTGTGTGGGCCACGCAGACGAACAGGACGAGGCTGAGGTATCTCTGAGATCTTTTCACCGTGGACTCTTTCATATTTGAGACGGATCTATTTTGGTTTGCGGTTTAACACGCGCGGATCGTTTTCCCAGACCGGGTTAACGCAGAAACGGCTTTGGAAGCACAGAGACCGTTAGCTTTCTGTGAGCTACCATTAAAAACACGCCGATGGGGATCCTGCAACCTGTCTTTGCAGTAAATTGCCGGAAGGCGATCGCAAGTGGCAATCGCGGCCGTCATGGATGGTGGAAGTTTCCTGGTAAAGCATTCGGGATGAGTTTCCACAGAGTACGTTCCGCGCCGGTTGGATTACTCTTGGGCCGCGCTGGGGAATCGCTTACCTGCTTTCTGTATTCCAGAACGAGCTTTGGCGACCGCAGCGCTCTGTTTCAGGGAGGATGAACGATGCAAGAGTCAAAGTCGTCTACAATCATCGCTTTGCTCTCTCTGTTGGCTATCGGTTTTTGCGAAACGCTTGCTGCGCGAGGACTAGTGGGCAAACCGCACGGCGGCACTGCTCCGTTCCATGTGGCTGTGCTGGATGCGAATGGAACGTCTGTCGCGGGAGACAGCGGACACGCAGCGGGTGCGCATTCGATCAACCGGGAGTACAAACCGGGGGATCGCATTGAAGTGACAGGTTCGCAGCGGATGGCTGTGCGCCTAGACGAGAAGATGCCGGAGTGCCTGCTCTATCTTGCGGATTCGGCGCAGGGGAAGTTCAGCTACGAGGTACCATATGGGCGCGCCGAACAGCAGACCGGGAGTGCTTATGCGCCGGAGAGCTTTGCCGGAAGTTCGCACATGGTGACTGTGCGCCCACTGAATGAGCAGGAGAAGACGGGCTATCGAAATCTTGCGGTGAATCCATGCGATGTACTGAAGCCGGAGGATGGTCCTGGGCAGGCTTATCCGCACAGCAGTACCAATAGCTATTCGAGAAATCTATATGACTTTGCGGCGAGGAATGCGA
>PLZC01000345.1 GCA_003151985.1 Acidobacteriaceae bacterium | reverse complement strand
GCAGCCTTGCCGAAAACTCACGAAGCTTCGAATCTCAGCTAGCGCGATGGCTAACGCACCCTTGAGGACGAGGACTACTCGGGGCGCAGGCGGCGGCAGCTCCGGCTTGGGCTCGGGCAGGTTGTCCTTTTCTTCAGGTCCTGCGCCAGCAATCGTGGGTGAACTCTCTTCCGGCTCATCCCTGGGATCGGGAGTGTCCGGATCTCTCATTTCCCCAATCCGGACTCTGTGTCGCGCAATCATGTCATAAGCCGTGGAATCCGCCAGCTGAATCCGGCGCAACGTTGCACTAAACATTCCCTTACAGCCTGATTTAGCTGTTTCCTTGTGTAGTTCGTAAACAACCTCGCAGCGGCCACTGGTAATCCAGGAGTGAGGCAAGAGTTGAGGGTCGCAGGCGCAACATGGGTGCTGCGATATAAGACAACGCGACGCGAGGACGGAAAGCGTGTCGAGCGCACCGTCGCTGTCGGGCTGGTACGCAACTATCCGTCTGAATCTGCCGCCTTGCAAGGAGTCGACGTATTGCACTTACGCGAATCAATCAACACGAACGAAGACTTCAAGGTGCGTCCGGTGCGTTTTGCCGACATTGCCGCACACTACATTGCGCACGAGCTAGACAATGATCAGGCCGACGCGATTATGCCAAAAAGTCACACTACGATCTCCAACTACCGCCGAAATCTGAAGAAACGGATCATTCCTCAATGGGGTGGTCGGGTAGCCACCACGATTCAGCCGCCGGAGATCGAGGAGTGGCTGAGGAGCCTTCGTCGCGACGAAAAACTTGCAAACGGGACTTGTGACCGGCACCGCAGAATCATGGCACTCGTTTACACGATCGCACAACGGTATGGACTTCTCCCTCGGGGGATGAGCACAATCCATTCACTGGCGTGCGATGCCGGATTGTTAGCGATTACGAAGCGATGATCATCACTCCTGCACAAGCCTTCGCAATCTGGTCAAGGTTGCGCGAGCCAGAGAATGTACTTCTGCTGCTAGCCGCCAGCACCGGGCTTCGGATCAGCGAGTGTCTGGGTTTGCAGTGGGCAGATGTTAACTTCGCCGCACAGTTAATTCGCATCCGTAGAAGTTGGACTGGCGGGAAGATCGGTAGGCCCAAGACTGCAAGTTCACGAGCGGCTGTACCCTGCGGTCCGGTTCTCAGCCGCTACCTGCAAGGCTGGTGTGAAACCAGTCCCTATTCACAAGACGGGGATTGGATATTCCCGAGCTTCAGAAACAAAGGTAAAACCCCCAGAGTCGCAAATATGCTGTGCTCGGACCCTCTTCGACCCGCAGCCATCGCTGCCGGCGTGTTGAAAGAAGATCAGGACGTCAGATTCGGCTTCCACACAATGCGGCACAGTTTGGCGTCATTCTTGGTGGGTCGCGGCGAAAATCCAACTGTAGTTCAAAAGCTGCTGCGACATAGCAACGTGACGACCACACTCGGGATATATTCGCACGCTCCAAACCAAGACCGGCTGACCGCACAGGGCGATTTGATGACGGCATTTTTTGCCTCAGTTTTGGGGCATCAGAATGAAGCGGGTGAGGAAGGGGGGTGAGAGGTATTTCCTTTGCTTTCTTTGATTTACAGCTAAGTTACTCAAGGAGTGGTGGCCAGGGACGGGATTGAACCGCCGACGCCGGCCTTTTCAGGGCCTTAATAACTTGTACTTACAACTACTTACAGGACTTCATGGGCCTCCTAAATACAGCGAAATACGTGTAAAACGGGCCAATCACGGGTGGGGAATCACGGGTGGAGAAACTCACAACGATTCGCTCCCAACGTTGCTTATTGGCTTTCACTAGCCCTGCCATTGACTCGTAAGCACGAAAGTCCCTCGTTTCCGAGGGGCTTTTTGAATCAGTGGATGGGGCAGCGCCCATTTGGACCGTAATCGTCCGATTTCCCAGTGTCAAGTTCGTTGAACATGCGTTCGTGATCCACATCACGTCCTCTGCCGTGTGCACCGAGTGGTGGGTCCGACTTGGCCAGCGTTCAAGGATGGCAGGCTGCAACTGGCATTCGGAAGCATGAGTCCATCGATCGTGACCGCGGCCAAATTCGGCGTACTTTGTGCTCGCGATTGCCTTTTTGGTTCCGGATTCTGCCACTTTTCGGTTGTCCGCATACCATTCAGCCAAAAGTATCATGCTGTTGTCACAGCCCCTCTAGAAGTGCCGAGAGAGGCTCTTTTTGTGGTTCAGATATCGTTAGGGGTCGAATGCGGAACCACCGTCATAGGGTAGAGTCAACTCCTCAGTCGGGCCTTCATTCATCCGGGCTCTTGATTGTAAAGCGAGAAGAACGATAGAGCTTTGTTTCTTGCATAGGTCATATGCGCGAGAAGGCCGTTTTATTGCAGCGTGATCTTGTAGGCGTACGCGAATTTTCCGTGAGGATCTGAGGACAACTGCAATTGGAGGCCGGCGGCCGTTTGTTCAAACGGAATAGCTTCCCCCGTGGCGAGCAAAACGACCGAGCCTACCTTGACTCTGTCAGTCGTGAGGGTGTGGATGACGGCTCTACCGTTGGCTGGCCATGCCATTTCAATCGCATAGAGAGTGCCGGATTTGCTCGTGAACCGGAAGTCTTCAGGAGTATACGATTGCGTGTCCGTGTCGTGAAAGCTGCCGCCTGCAACCTGGGTGGGGCCTTCGCCGAAGCTGATCCATGCGCGCGTACCGTAAATCGCTTCGCCGTTCATCTTCAGCCAGTCACCCACAGCGAGAAGCACATTTTGCACTTCGCTGGGAATCGTTCCATCTGAGCGCGGTCCTATATTCATGAGCAGGTTGCCGTTCTTACTCACGATGTCAACNNTCGGAAAGCTGGCCACGCTCAAGGTCAAGGACGGCTGAGTGGTCCTCCATGGCGTAGTCCTTGTAATTGAGGACGCCGACATAGCCATGGTCTTTGAGGGAAGCATTATAGTAGAACGCAGCAAATCTTGTGAGGTTTTCACGAATGCGCGGCTGGCCAATCCACCAGTCGAAATACATGATGTCGGGGTGGTACTTTTCCACGATCTCGGCGGAACGGGCAAGCCAGTCGTTGGCCCAAGCGTCGGAGACATAGGTAAAATCATTGGAGAGCGGTGTGTCGTGCCTGTTTTCGATCCAAGTGTGCGCGGGACCATAGAGTGCGGTATAGGCTGGGTCGTTGACGTCGGACGGGAATGTACGTCCCTCTCCGTAGAAGAAGTTGTGCTCGACACGATGAGATGACGCGCCCAAATGCAAGCCTTCAGCGCGAACGGCCTTGGCGAGGTCGCCGACGAGGTCGCGCTTCGCACCCATCTTGACGGCGGTCCAGTCGGAGAGTCCACAGTCGTACATTGCGAACCCGTCATGATGTTCGAAGACAGGAACGACGTAGCGGGCGCCAGACAACTTAAAGAGATGTGCCCAGGCGACAGGATCGAAATCCGCTGCTTTGAATTGTGGAATAAAGTCTTTGTAACCGAATTTGTCCTGCGTTCCGTAAGTGGCTATGTGGTGGTTGTACACGTCTGAGCCCTGAACGTACATCAGGCGCGGATACCACTCGCTGCCGAAAGCAGGGACAGAGTAGACGCCCCAGTGGATGAAGATGCCGAATTTCGCGTCCTTATACCAGTCGGGCACCTCGTAGGATTGAAGTGACTGGAAGTCGGGACGGAACGGGCCAACGTGGCTGATACGATCCACGTCCGCGAGCAGGGAGTTACGCTGACCATCGTACTTGGAACTTGCCTGCTGCCATATATGGTCAATTGTGGCGGGATCTTGGCTAGCGGTAGGTGAGGTTTGGGCTTGCACTGTAACCGCACCGGTAACCAGTGCGCAAAGCGCGATGACATGGGCAAGAGAAAACAGACGGTCTCGCATAGTGAATATAATAGTACGCGCTAAAGAGGAGTCGCTCAGCGAAGGCGTGGCGCTCTGCATAGTGATGAGTGGCACGAACAACCGCGAACCATAATTATCGAGAAGATTCCTGGGAGTACAACTCGAGGTAGCAGGACCTAAGACGGAGCGAGTCCGATGATCTGTATCGGCACAGGAAAGTTCTAGGCACTAAGCGCGATGGTGGATTCCGTGGTTACGGCGCTTACCCCTCAACTTGCCTCTCACCAATTTAGGCCTCATAGTCCAACACCACACCGGTATGCATCGCGAAAGTCGGAACAGCCACTTTCAACACACCGCTCTCCTGCGTGAAGGTGAGCCTCTCATCGCTGGGGATCGTCCGAACTCTTGCCACTCGCTCGGAAACGCGTGCTTCAAGCGTGACACCAGGAATGGGTGGAAAGTCCTCGATTACTTTGCAGTCTCCGCGCTGCAATGCCGGGCTGTAAAGCAAATGCGCAATGTATCGATGCTTTGTCTCCTGTCGCAAGAGGCTGACGCGGCCGCTGCTGGGCAACCCCTTCACCTTGAGTACCGGCTCTGTGTCGAGCAGATCAATCGCGTTCTTGAAAAGCTCGCGATGCAGACGGACACCGTTGCTGTAATATAGCTGGTCCAGGGGATGCGCAAAGAAGACTGTATTCACATTCCACACCACGGCGGGAAACGCGGAGTCTTTGAGTTGATATGGCGTGTTCGCGTGCCCGTTATAGTGCCCGTAAGTGCGGCTGAAGTAGGGCTCGCGAATGAGGGCAAGCGGCTTGCCGGTGGTAGGTTTCGTACGTAGTCCTGGAGAATAATTCAGGAAGGGGGAAGAGACAACGTTAGCGCCGATGCTCGACTTCACAACCGTGTAGTCACAGTCATATTCGGAGGCGCCGAGATAGTCTGTTCCCACGTCGAGGAGAAAACGAGTCTTCTCTTGATTCATTGCACCCTGTCCTAAAACGAGCAGCTTGCCACCGCGTTTCGTCCAGTTCGAGATCGCCGCCGCTTGCGTATCGGAAAGGCACGGCTGGCTCGGAATGATGAGAGTCGTAAGACGATCGAGATTCTTCTCGCTTGCTGGCACGAAGTCATAGTGCATCTCCAGCAACATGTTTGCCGTGCCACGGTCCGCTTCGTCCTTCAACGTCAACCAGACGCCAAGCTTTGAGAAGGGGATTCCGCCAGGACCGTAGTCTTCTATCTTCTCGACGTAGGCATAGGCTTCGCCGATGTTGTTGTAGGTCGACATGTCCATCCGGCCAGATGGATGTAACTGGTCGCCAAAGTTGCACGCAGCTCCGTTAGAGATCATTGCAGCCGCTTCGTACTTAATCGCATCCGCAGACTTGAATCCGCCGAACTCACCCCACGACTTGTGGAACTTGCCGCTCATCGCTACAACGTGCGAGCCTTCTTCCAAGTGATATTTGGCTTCGATGGGCAACTTATCGTAACCGCCCCAGGTGGTGGGCAGATCTTCCAACTCTTGCTGGGTGTTCAGGTCGAAGAGACGCTCCTTGAAACGAACGGTGTCACCCACGTGAGTTGCCGAATTAAAGAAAAACGTGGCGTCCGGATGGAGTGGCGTGATCAACTCCCGCAGTTCACGCATGTGTTCTCTAATCGACAATACGTAGCTCCTGGTAACGGCTTCCTTGTCCTCCAGGTTGACGCCCTCCTGCTTCATGCGCGCCAAGCAGAATTCGCAATGGCATTCGTTATCCATGTAGATGTCGAACCAGAATCCGTCCACGGGGTATTTGTGGCAGATCTCTTCCACCTGTCGCAAAATGTTGCGGTGATAGGGCCCGCTGGCGGCGGCGCAAAGGCGTTTCCAACTGAAAGTAGGCTTGGCATCGGTCGGTTTGGCATGAAGATTGAGATCTCCACTGACGACGATTTCCCCTTTGTTGTCGCGCACACACCATTCTGGATGAGTTTCAGCGTCATGCGCTGACCAGCCTACCGTGTAATAGATAGGGCAGAAGACCCCAATTTCGTGGCAGGCCGCAATCTCAGCGCCGAGTAAATCAAACTTCAGGTTCGGATGGGTGTTCCCAATCTTCGTCGGGTAGTAACTCCAACTGTGGTGGCATTTCGCGAAGATATTGATGTGGTTTACGTGCCCAGCGCGAAGCGCGCCTTGCCATTGCTGCTTGTTAAACTCTTCGCCGATTCCCGGGATGAACTCCGACGTGTGGAAGTCCAGATGCACCTGCCGCATGCGCGGAACCGGTCGGTTCGACGATCGTGGTTCCACCGTTTGCGGGGTGCCATCGGCCAGACCGATCATTGGCACAGCCGATAAAACAAGCCCCGTCTTGATGAAGTCTCGGCGGTTGATGCGTCTGTTCATGACTTGGCTCCCCGGTGAACAAAGTGGCCGTGCGACGATTCCCTAAAATGTCAAACTGCCCCCGCCGAAGGGAGGATGCCCCTTAACGTCGGGGGAGTAGGAGTGAAGCGCTGCGAGCTTGTCCCTTGGTACGAAGGGATCCCAGGCGGTGATCGGCTCTGGAACGGGCACCGCTTGAGCTGTCTCGAAATGAAGGGTCACAATTTCCTGAGGCTGAACGGGAATCGTGTAAGTGCCGGAACCGGAGAGTAAGGATTTCGTCCGGCCCATCAAGTCGGTAACACAGCCTTGGCCGTGGGGCAGGGACAGCTTCACAAAAGCATTCCCAGGCAGGCCGAGACATTCGGCAAAACGCAGCTCGATATACTTGTCTTCCCGGCGCACGGCCTCGACAATGATGTTGTCTGAAGTATCGAGGAATGTTTTGAACGGCTGGGCCATGGCTTGAGGTATGGTCACTGGCGGCTGGTTATACTCCCAGGCCATTTGTGGAATTGCTGCTTGCGCCCACGCCGCTTCATGAGGAACCATGGAATAGCAAAGAACATGCTTTCCCTTGCCAGTCGTCCACGGATTGTCGAACTTATGATACTGATCTTCCGCATTGAGAAGATAGATGATTGGGGTATTGTTCACGAGTTCGCGGCCGCACAGCCCTCTGTCCATTAGGGAAATGCCCCCTCCACCCGACAATTGAAAGTCCATCCAGCGAACCGCTGGAACTATACCCTTGTTCCAGCCGGGAAGTTCGGAGGCCGCACCGGCCCATCCGCTGTGAGCGAACCCGTAGGGAATGCCACGGCGAACTTCGCTCACATCTTTCGCCAATGGGAACTCGGCAACCACGACTGTGTAATCGGGAATGTCGTTAATCTCCGTCTCGAAGTCGATGCGCGGATGGTCATGGTAAAAGCGCACTCGCCGGATGAGCTGGCCACCACCATAAAAGGAACTTTTTGCTTCAGCGGTTGTGGACACCGGACCGCGTACGATCCTCACTTCGGATTCCTGATCTCCTGACGCGGCCACCAGTGTCCGGCCCGGACGCGGCGCCATAAAGTCGCCGGGATTCTCTTCTTTCTTAGTTGGGCGCTCAGCCACAATCACATTGGCGGGGCCACCGAGTAACTCCCGCCCCGACGGCTTGATCTTCACGCTCGTCAAGGATCCATTCTTCCGATCGATTCGCGCAACGTAGAACTTCGTTTCGATGTCGGCGGACGCGTCGACTGGCTGTGGAACCCCAGCAGGCTCGCCAGAAAGCTTCCACCCGCCCACACTGAAGCTTGGCAGAGCCGGGCAACATAAAACCTTGCCGTCCGGCAGCGCCTCGCACGCAACTCCCTCCAGACTCTTTCCCTTTGGAAGACCAAGGACGATTGGGTCACTGCGCTTCCAATTGAGCGGATTGAACAATCCAACATCTTTTCCACGCTGCAGAACGGAATCCCCGGCCTCATGGAGCACCTTTGCCGTAGTCCGCCCCACCCACTCGAATCGATCGCGCACATCCCAGGAGGTCTCACTCACAAAGACCATCCCGCCCGCCGATCCCCACAGAGTATTGCGATCCATATTCAGAAGCATCAGAGTCCAAGCGTCGTAAGATGCCTTCACGGGGTAAGCGTATCCACCTTGCAGACTGCCAATGGTAGCCAGCATCTCGGCAGCCTGCAAGGCATGTTCGTTGTGTCGATATAACGTTTTTACCTCGGGGTTCTCTATCCAAAATGCGTCGAAATCGTACGCCGTGCCGGCATGTGTTGTTGGAATGCCGATCTCCCCCGACTTAATGCCGGGAAGGACTGCATCCACATACTTGCTCAGAGTGCAGAACTGAACATTGCTGGCAGCATTCATCGCCGACCACTGGTCAAGAAACCTGCTCGGATATTCCTTCACGAGCGGGGCCACGGAATAATCGTCGCCCCCTCCCAACACGAGAATCGGCGCTCCTTGAGGCGTGATGGAGTCCTTTGACTCGAAGAAATCCTCCAACTTTCGCAGCTCGTCATTCGAGAGCGGGACCTTGCTTGAAAAAATCGGCTCAGCTTCGCTGTAGTGCCCCGGGCTTAACGTCAGGACTTTAGATCCATCCGGAGATACCGACCAATACATCGTCTTGCCGGTCGGATTTTTTCGCGTATACACCATCGCGTCCAGTCCGAGACCCGAAACAATCTGCGCCATCTGCTCATGGGTTCCGCAAACGTCAATCGTCCAGGCAAACCGCGGCTGGAGTTGAAACATCTGTTGGTACCAGCGCAGTCCGAGCACACCCATGCGTACAAGAGCCTCCCCACCGGAAAGATTGATGGTTGGCTCAAGAAACATGCCGTTCACGAGTTCGACACGCTTCTCCTGGATGCGTTGTTTCAACTCCGGGATGCGCTCCGGGCGAAAATTCATGATAGCGATAATGTTGTTGATTTCCGACAGCGCAAACGCATAGTTGGGGTCCTCGCCAACCCTGTCCAGATGCGTGAGATAGCTATTTGCGCAATACACGCGTTCCTTTGAAAACGTCGTAAGCCACCCGCAACTCGCAGGATGAAAATTGGGAACAATATAGACTTTGCGTTGGGTTTGCGCCGCCGATGCATGCTTCGTCCCGGCGATTTGGCTGCCAACTGCCGCTGCGAACAATCCGAGAAAATCACGTCTATTCAGGGCCTTACGTTTCTTGCTTGAAAACTTCGAATTTGACGCTCTTGCCCCGCGAAGAAACTTGCGACTGTCCATTGGATCCTTTCTACTGCCGCGGGTAACTCCGCCCGGAGTCTCCCGCAAGTCGTTTACTTATCATCTGGAATCTTTTCGTCGGTAAAGCGCCCCAATTGTACCACTCCAATTGTGTGGTTGTAGTGCCATCTTTTGCTTATTGAGGCGACTTGCTAACAGCGAACGGCGGAAAGCCCTTGCGCTCAATCCTCAAGACCGGCGAGTTGTTAAGGCACTTGTGATCCTGAAACAACAACGCTTCGCCCGGACGTGAGTTCGGAACGGCCCGTATTGAAGAGCACGCAGCGCAGTGCGGCCGATGCTGTTGGAGTTCTAGTCCCTAAGCCTTGACAGTGGCATAATCAGTGCACGATAATTCGCAGTCGTTCAGTTCCATCTTGCTTGAATTCCTAAATGTCCGAGTTGGATGGATATTGTTGTTTTTTAGACTTCTAAGAAAACTGAAGTCTTGAGAATTCACGTGAGCCGAACTGGTGGGGATGCGTAATTCGTCAAAAGGCGCATCGGTTTTGTCTACAGCTTGCTAGTTGGATTCCTCTCAGTTGTTATGGGTACGCAGGAAGATTGCTCAACAACAACAATCTTCAGACGGCCTTCTTGCAAACAACAGTTTTCAGACGGCCATTCTGCCGTCAATTCCGACTTAGGAGATGTCAGAAAAATGCACCGCTACGTAATCCCTATCGCTGCTCTGTTGCTCACCTCATTTGTTCGACCGTCGCTTGCCCAGGTTGCGGGTGAGCACTACCAAATCAGTTCGGCTCACCCTGTGGCCGCGATTCAGGATACGGAAACCGCGGCTCAGCGCGATGCGCGCATGAGTTGGTGGCGTGAGGCGCGGTTCGGCATGTTCATTCATTGGGGGCTATACTCCATTCCCGCCGGCACCTGGAACGGCAAGCAAATCCCCAGTATCGGCGAGTGGATCATGAACAACGCCTCCATCCCGACCGCTGACTACAAGGCGCTCGCATCGCAATTCAACCCTACTGCGTTCAGCGCGCACGAAATTGTCTCACTAGCGAAATCGGCTGGCATGAAATACATCGTCATCACGGCCAAGCATCATGACGGTTTTGCCATGTTCGACTCGAAGACGGATCCGTTTAATATCGTTGCGGCGACGCCGTTCCATCGCGACCCTATTCGCGAACTCGCGGAGGAGTGCCGCAAGCAAGGAGTAAAGCTCGGGTTTTATTACTCCCAGGATCAGGACTGGACGGCCCCTGGGGGCGCCGCGTACAAAACAGGCAACCATGACCGGCCAAACCATCACTGGGACACAGCACAGGACGGCGACTTTGCCACATACCTCCACACCAAAGCGATCCCTCAGATGAAAGAACTCCTCGGCAACTATGGCGACTTCCCGGTTGTCATCTGGTTTGACACTCCAACGGCTGACATGGCGCCCGCGCTCGCCGGCGAAATCGTGACCTTGCTCAATCAACACCCGAACCTCATCTGGAACAATCGTCTCGGCGGTAGCTACAAGGGCGACACTGAAACGCCCGAGCAATTCATCCCCGCACAGGGCTACCCCGGACGCGACTGGGAAGCTTGTATGACGATGAACGACACGTGGGGATTCAAGTCCTACGATACGAACTTCAAATCCACCGAGATGCTTCTGCGCAATCTCATCGATATCTCGAGCAAGGGCGGCAATTATCTGCTGAACATCGGACCAGACTCAACGGGAAGGGTTCCACCCGCCGAGGCTGAGCGCCTTCAACAGGTTGGCCAGTGGCTCTCCGTCAACGGCGAAGCCATCTATGGCACGCGAGCTACTCTTTTTGGCGACGAGGCGGGCAGTTTCAGCGCCACCGAAAAAGACAAAGAGGGTAAGCCAAAGTTCATCCCTGCATGGAATTGGCGCTCGACTACCACTACCAACCGTATCTACATCGAGCTTTTCACGTGGCCCAAGGGCAGCTTCCACATTGAGAAGCTCCCGCGCACGGTCTCCAGTGCTTACCTGCTCGCCGACAAGACCCATAAGCCCCTCAAGCTGACCAAGACTGCGAACGGCATCGACATCGCTTTACCTGATCATGCCCTCGATCCCATCGCTACCGTTCTCGTCCTCAAAACAACTTAGTCCTCATTTGCGGGCAAGGAACCTGGAGCAAGATCAGAGTTTCCACGAGTTAGGCAAGAATGCACAGGTGACCTTTCGTAAAGCCACCTGTGCATATCAACCCCGCTTCTCGTGTCATGGGGCGTTAGTTTTGAATGGGTGGCGCTCAACAATGCCTTTCCCTTCGCAGACTACGATCCACTGATTCGCGTCGACGCCCGTCACCGTCTCTACTTTTCCCTGGGGCCACCGGATCGTCAGATCCGCCTTTGTCGCGCGCCCCATGCCGAAGTGCACGCGGAAGTCTCCCTGCGAGATGTGGTATCCCCCGCTGCGAACTTCGTCAATCTGTTTTCGTCCGCCGGCAGTCAACGTCAATCGCGCACCGATCGCGTCCCGGCCAGAGACCGTGACGGCGCGAACTAGCAGCGCGTTGCCCTTGGGCCCGAAGTTCTTCAGCAATGACGGAGGCTCGAAAAGATTGACGACGACAATCTCCTCGGAGCCGTCATTGTCGAGGTCGCCGACCGCGATTCCGCGCGACGAATGTTTTGCTGTAATGCCTGGTCCCCCGGTGGACGACATATCGAAGAACTGCCCGTCGCCGCGATTCCAGAACAACTGCCGAGGCTGCTTGAACTCTTCTCCCAGTTTGTACTTCTCAACGAACGGGTAAACGTGGCCGTCCGCGATGAACAGGTCTTTCCATCCGTCATTGTCGAAGTCCAGAAAGGCCGTCCCCCATTTCACATACTGGGTGTGCACCGCAAGACCGGCCGGACTTGTGACGTCTTCGAAGTTGCCATCCCCAAGGTTTCGATAAAGCGTATTCGTGTCGCTGGAGAAATTGGTCTTGAAGATGTCCAGATTTCCGTCGCCGTCGTAGTCGGCCGCCGTGGTGCCCATGCCCGCTTGCTCGCGGCCGTCCTCGTTCACTGCGAGTCCGCTCACGAGCCCCGTCTCTTCAAATGTCCCGTCGCGTTTGTTGTGAAAGAACAGACTGGGCGTCGAGTCGCAGGTGATATAAAAATCGGGCCAGCCGTCATTATCGAAGTCGCCGGTCAGGACGGTGAATCCGTAATACTCATGCGGTGTTTCGACGCCGGCCTTTTTGGAGACATCGACGAAGTGACCGTGCCCATCGTTGTGATAGAGCGTCATCGTCTCCCCTTTGAGGCCTCGCGGGCCGCAGGGGACAGGCATACCTTTCCAATTGCAGCCGCTCTGGGTGCGCGGCGCCGGCGAATCCTGAGCTTTGAAATCGACATAGTGGGCCACCACGAGATCGAGATATCCGTCGCGATCGTAATCGATAAACGCACATCCTGTGCTCCAACGCGATTCCGCCTCGTAAAGCCCACGCTCCTTCGTTTCGTCGCGGAACGTACCGTCTCCCATATTATGCAAGAACACGTTGTGCCCCCACTGGCCGATGAAGAGATCCACGTGGCCATCGTTATCCGCGTCGCCGGCGCACACCCCTTGCGACCAGCCGAGGTGGCCGATGCCGGCTTTGACGGTAACATCCTCAAAACGAAGTCCACCCAGGTTGTGGTAGAGATGCGGCGTCAGAGGAGGGCCGGAGTTCTTCAGCCGGTCGCCCTGCAGAAGAAAGATGTCCGGAAGGCCGTCGTTGTCGTAATCGAATATCGCAACGCCGGTGCCGGTGTTTTCTACGATGTAGGTCTGATCCACCTCGCCGGAGATTACTTCGGCGGTGAGTCCCGCCTGCGCCGCGACATCGCGGAAATCGACAACGGGTGCCTTCATGCCTGGCGGAAGAGGGCGGATCGGCTGATCCGTAGCGTTCCCCGAAGCCATCTGGGAAAGCAACTTCGGTCCGATGGCCTGCAGCGCGCACATCACTGCGAGCGTGGCGGCAATCGAAACAAGATTCCTGTTCGCCAGCACTAATACGCCTTCCTGGCTGCGGTCTCGGCGTGCTGGTTTCGAGCCCGCGCGATCAAGTGCAGGGCACGCTGGACTTCGGGATCAGCGGGTTTGAGCGCACTCGCGGCCAGTAGTTCCTTTTCACCATTGCCAAGGTCGCCGGCCTGGCAGTCGATCAGGCCCAGTTTCTTGTGAAGGTCGGCTTTCGCCGTGCAGTCACCGCATTCGGTGATCGCTTCCTTCAATTGCCGGATCGCTTCGGGCCAGTCGTGTGCGGACGCCGCAATGACACCGTTGTTTGCCAGCGTATCCGCACGGTCCAGGATCTGGCGCTCCTTCTGTATTGCGGTGTAGCGCGCCATGAACTGCTCCGACTCGGCGCGATCAGTGGACCGCAATGCGCGCGCCAAACCGAACAGCGCCTGGCTGAATTTCGGGTCGATCGCGATCGCCTGCTGCCAAGCCGCGATTGCTTTCGCGTTCTCGGACTGCTGCTCAAGACATTGGCCAAGCAAATACCAAGCCATCACGTTGCGCGGCTGCAGTTTGACGGTCTCTTCAAGCAGATTAGTCGCAACCGATAAATTACCCGCCTGTTTGTTGATCAACGCAAGAAAATATCGCGGCTCCGCCATCTGTGGAACCAATTGATAAGCCGTCTCGAACTCAGGCTGTGCTTCAGTGCTGCGACCGAGGTCGAACAGCATTCGACCGCGATTGAAATGCGCAACACCGGACTGCGGCGCAAGGCGGACCGCCTCGCTAGCCTCCACGAGCGCTCCAGGCAGATCGTAGCTGTCGGCGAGCGCAAGGGCCAGATCCAGATGGGCCGCTGCCAGATCCGGCGCAAGCGCCGCCACCTTCCGAAGGAGCGCGATCCCGTCGCTCAACTTGCCCATTTGCGCCTTCGCTTTTCCGACCGTCGATAACGTAGCGGGATCCTCCGGCGCCAGAGCGACTGCTTTGTCCAGTTCCTGCTCGGCGTCGGAGGCCCTGCCTTGCTGGGCAAGAATCAGCCCCAGGTTCAGATGGCCTTCCTTGTATTTCGGATCGTCCTCAAGCGCCTGACGAAGGAGCCTCTCGGCCGAAGCGAGGTCGCCTTTCTTGCCGAACAGCGTAGCCAGATTCCCGCGCGCCTCTGCAAGTTGCGGGTCGAGATCAAGCGCCGATTCCAGCCACTTCCGTGCTTCTTGCAGATTGCCTGCCGTCAACTCCAGTTGCCCCAATTCTGCCTGCACTTTGGCCAGCTTCGGGTCGATGCTCACCGCCTTGCGGAGGGCGTCCTCCGTCCCCTTTGGATCGTGCATGGCTTCCAGCGCCAATGCCAGGTTGTAGGCCGTCCAGGCACTTTCCGGGTTCTGGTCGAGCATCCGGCGATAGATCTCCGCTGCTTCCGCCGGTTTGCCCGCTTGCAGCAGATCGTTCGCCTTGATGCCCTCGGATGTCAGTTGGCTGTTCCGGAACTCATTGTCGGTGACTTTCCGGAACTGTTCCACAATCTTGTCTGCCTCCTCCTTTTGGCCAAGCGCGCGCAGAACAGCCGCCAATTGGAATTGAGCCGACTTCTCCTCCGGCTTTAGCGCCACTGCTTTCCGCAGATTGGGCAGCGCCTGTTGCGGCATCCCTAACCGTACCAATACGAACCCAAGTTGATATCGCGCCTCAAAATCATCCGGCGCCTTGGCGGCTCCCAGCTCAAGTTCCGGCTCTGCCTTCGCGTAATCGCCCAACCCTCTGTACACCATACCGAGCAGGACGTGCCCCGACGCATCGTTCGGTTTCTGACGCACGTAATTCTTGGCCGGCTCAAGAGCATCCGTATATGCGGTTACGTTCAGGAGCGCCTTCACTTGCGCGACCAATGCGACCGTATCGTGCGGATTCCGGCGGGTCACCTCCCGGTATTCATCCGCAGCCTCTCGATAACGCTTCTCGTTCGCATAGATGTTGCCTAGGGTAAAGAATGCGCCCGTCATTTGGGGATGGCTCTCGAGCAGTTCCGCAAAAAGCTGGATGGCATCGGCAACTCCGGCGCCATCTGCAGCAGGCAGCCCAGCGGCCTGCCTCGCCTTTGCAGCCTTATATGTGCCCGTTGCCAAAGCGAGCTGCAAATCCACGTCGTCCGGCTGAATCCGAAGCGCCTGCCGCCAATACGCCAGGGCGGCTTCGTATCGTCCTCCGTTCAGGAGGACCTGCGCCAGCCCATCCAATGCGCAGACCAAATTCGGATTCAGTTCAAGCGCCTTGCGAAATTCCGCTTCAGCCTCCGCCGGGTCCGCGAGCGCCGAGCCCAGCGCACAACGCGCCTGCAGCAACCCGGGATCATACTTCAGGGCCAGCCGGAATTCGTTGATTGCGCCTGCGGACTGCTCCTGCCGCTGCCGGACGAGCCCTAAATCGAAATGCGCCTCCGCCGACCGCGGCTCCAGCCTCAAGGCCTGTTCGAACGCCGCGACTGAACATTTCAGATCGCCTTTTTCGGCGAACCAGGCACCCTCAGCGTCATAAACTCTCGCGGGCGGCGTGCCGGCTGGCGCCTTCGCGGCCGACTCCGGCAGTTTGCAGGCGTCCGGCAGTTGCGCCGAGGACCTTGCGCCAATAAATAGCAGGAGTGCACAAGAGCAGACGAGCGACCGATTCATGATAGATCCGCCCTCAAGATAACCCATCCACGTTCGACCACGTTATCGCTGACCCACTCCACCCGGTTCGGTCACTTCCATCACGCGATCGGCGGCCACATCGTGGAGCAACTGGCGTGTACCCGACGGCCAACGGATCTCGATTTCACGAATCACGCGCGAGCTGCCCAGACCGAAATGAACGCGCGGGTCGCTTGAGGCGGAATAGCCCGTACTGGTCGTCACCTCATTGTAAAGCCTTCTGCCGTCGTCAGTAGTTATCCGAATCTGTGCGCCAATGCCCATCCGATTGCTCTTCGTTCCAACAAGCTTCAGCAGGATCCAGTGATTGCGCGTTTCGGTGACNNCTGGCCGCGTGAAGTCCGCCCCAGCTGTAGCGCTCACATCTCCAAACTGTCCATTCCCGAGATTCCGAAAGACGGAGTTCGGTTCGGCGTAGCGAAAATGCCGGGAGACTTCCTCGATATTGTCCATCACATTGCCGCGGGCGACCACCAAGTCCTTCCAACCGTCGTTGTCGAGATCGACGATCCCGTTTGACCAGCCGGACATCGGCAGCGTGAGATTCGCAAGTCGGCTCTCCCGCCCGGCATTGAGAAAATTCCCGTTACCCTGGTTAAGGTACAAGGGGAACGTTTCGTTTTCGATAGCGGTGTGCCAGATGTCTGGCAGCCCGTCGTTGTTTAGATCCCGGAAATCGACGCCCATACCAGCCAGGACATTCCCTTCTTCGTTGTAAGCGACGCCTGCCTGAAGAGCCACCTCTTCAAATCGCTTTCCTCCCAGGTTATGTAGCAGCAGGTTGGGGCTGTTGTCGTTTGCCACAAAGACGTCGGGCCAGCCGTCGCCGTCATAATCGGCGAACGCAACTCCCATTCCCTTCCCAAGATGCGCTGAGATTCCGGTTTCTGCTGAAACGTCGGTGAAGGTTCCGTCGCCGTTGTTGCGGTAGAGAGTGTTCGGGAGCGGGGCGAAGCTACCGGGATGGCAGTAACCCCGGCCGTTCAGGCCCACGCAGGCAGGTTCATAGCGCGGATCCCATTCGACGTAATTCACTACGAACAGGTCCAGCAGTCCGTCGCGGTTGTAGTCAAACCAGCCCGCCGAGATTGACCACATCTTGCGGCCGTTATGCATAGCGCCGCTTAAACCCGCTTTCGCAGTGACGTCGGCGAAGGTGCCGTCGCCATTGTTATGAAAAAGCTGATTTCCATTGACATTGGCGAGGAACAGGTCAGGCCGGCCGTCATTGTCGTAATCGCCTACAGCGACGCCCATCCCGTAACCCGCTCCGGCGACTCCGGCGCGCTCAGTAACATCCGTAAACGTTCCATTGCCGTTGTTGTGGTACAGGCGGTTCAAATACCTGGGACCCGTTTTCTTGAGCGATGGCATCTCGGCGCCGTTGGCCAGGTAGATGTCGAGCAGTCCATCCCCATCGTAGTCGAACAACGCGATGCCGGCAGGCATTGTCTCGGGCTGATGTTTCTCTGGAGTGGGGGAGTTCTCGGTCACGAAATGTATGCCGGCTCTTTGAGCGATGTCCTCGAACCGGATCGGGTGCGACATGTTGCCCTGCGCAAGTACGGTCGCACCTGGCACCACACAGGAAAGCAGCATGATCAACGCCGGGCGCATCATCCTCACTGTTCAGCTTGCTTAGTTCAATGCTTCGAAGATAAATGGCATCACTGCCGCTATCCTTCGCGCGGCAGTGACGCCATTGAGTTCGAACCGCAGACGCGGGCTAGTAGGTAAACTTCAAGCCCATCTGCAGCTGACGTGGTTGATTCAGTTGGCTCGTGACTGCTCCGAAATTCGTGCTCGAGATGTCTGTATGCGGAACATTGAAGACAACGTTGTTGAAGATGTTGAATGTTTCGGCGCGGAATTCAAAGTATCGCCTTTCTCCGAGCCCTACGTGGAACTGCCGAAAAATGGACAAGTCGAGATTGCGTCGCCAGTTGGAATTCAACGTGTTTGGCTTTTCATTGCCATACGTGTAGGGCGCCGGCAACGAGAAGGCGCTCGTATTGAACCATTGCGTCGGGGTGTGGGTACCGGACCCGCCGTTTGGACTGCCGGACAAGTTCACTCGTTCCTCGACCGCACCACCCGAACCTATGTTCTCAGGATCGGCGCTGGTGGTCACCGCGTATGGCAACCCCGAACTGAGTTGCAGAATACCGTTCAGCGACCATCCACCTGCCACCGCAGAGACCATTTTATTGGAACCCTTGTTAAATGGCGACTGCGCCGTAAAGGCCGCCGACAGCACGTTGGTCTGGTTGGTGTCAGAGATGCCGTAGTCAACGGAGCGGTTGTAGGGATTTGTCGAGTGACAGCTCGCGCCCAAGCCGCAGCCGTCTTCCAGCGACCGCGACAACGTGTAAGCAACAAGGTAGGTAACACCATGGCTGGCACGTTTGTTGACGGTGACCTGCAGGGCGTTGTAGCGGCTGTTGCCGACGCTCTGGTCAAACCACTGCTGCTGCATGTAGGGGTATGGCCGCCGGGTTTGAACAGTGCCGGGTCCTGGAGTGGGGACATTCTCGACGGGGCCCCAGTCCAGATGTCTGCCGACCGAACCTACATAGTTGGCATCGAGCACGGCGTTACCCGGCAACTCTCTTTGGATACCCACGTTCCACTGATCCATGTACGGACTGCGGAAGTTCGGATCCACCATCCACTGGCTGACTTGGCTTTGGTCATTCGAAGGATAAACGATCCCTCCAGTGCTGCCGAAGTTCAGCGGATCGTGGGCAGACGCGGTCTGGACACTGGTGTTCAAACCGTTGTTCTCGATGGTGGCGACTGCTGGCCAGTTTCCACCGAAATTCTGCGCCAACTGGATCACAGTGGCCCACGCGTCGTAGAAGCGGCCATAGCTGGCGCGGAGGGCCGTCTTATTGTTGAGGCGGTAGGCCAGGCCCAGGCGGCCAGCCCAGTCGCCCAGCGAGTTGTTGATCACGCGGTGATTGGAGTTGGGGTTGACGTAAGCGTTGGCAGGAAGTCCGCCGGGAGCGGGCGTGCTCGATGAAGTGTAGATGCCGGTGGGAATGCAGGGCGCGCCCTGAGTTGCCGAGCAGTCGGGCGGAAGCGCGTTGAGCTCGTATTTGCCACTGAGGGGGTTGGCATTGCCAGTGTAGAAGTTCCCGCCGTTGCCACTCCCGTAAATCGGCGTAAGCACCAGGTCATGGCGGTAGCCTGCATTCACCGAAAGACGGCTTGTGGCTTTCCACTGATCCTGAATGTATATCGCCATGGTGTAGCCACCATGCGTTACCTCGTGGATGTTCCTATAGTTGGCTTCACCCGGATCGCCGATCAGCAGGGATGCCCAGGAATCTCCGCCCAGTCCCTGATTGGCCCCCAGTCCCGCGGTCTGCGCGGCTGAGAAAGACTCTCCGGAATAAGCGATCGGCGATTGCATATCGTTGGTTTGGAAATCGCCACCGATTTTGATCGTGTGCCTGCCCAGGATCTTGGTGAATGCGCCGCCGAACGCCCAGTTATCCGCCAACCCCGTCCCCTGCAACTGCGAGCCGGTCAGCCCGACATATCCGTTCGCACTCCACTGCGGTGCGTACTGAGTGTTATTCAGGGTCAACCAGTAAGTTGGCAACCCGAGGGTCTGCAACTGAGCAAGAAACGCTGCATCTTCACCGGCGTGACTGGTGCCGACCTGGGTGAATCCGAAGTTTCTGCCGAAATATACGTCCGAGAAGGTCGTCGGGCTGAACGTGTGAGTCCAATGACCTACGTAGTTCTTGCCCATAACGTGGATCGTCCCCTGGCCGATGGTGTTTGACGGAGACGCCTCTTGCTGATCGAACTGGCTGAAGCGGAACATCAACTGGTTGTTGTTGCCGAAGTACTGGTCCCCGCGAATCGTTCCCGTATCCTGGTTGGTAAAGGCTTTTCCGGATATGAAGAGGTTGGACCCGTTAACCAACGCACCGGATTTTGGGATGATCCCCTGGTACAGGGCCGAGATCGGATTGATCCGATTGGCGCCGTTGGTCCCGTTGGGGATTATGTTGCCCGGGAATGGCTGGCGCGTGCAAGCTCCGCCTGGAGTGCAAACCGTCGTAGCGGGATCGTAGATGATGATTGGCTTGGCCAAGGCGAGCAACGCGCTGAAATCGCCATTGCGCTGCGCATCCGTTGGTCCGAGCGCTCCGGTTTCCTGCGCAGTGCGTTGCCGGTAGCCCTCCCAGGATGCGAAGACGAAGCTTTTATTNNCGGGCTAACTCAAAATAGCCGCGCGCATCCATCTGCTCGTTGCGGAGGAACTCCCAAACGGTACCGTGGTACTGGTTGGTACCCGATTTGGTGACCACACTGACGATACCCCCAGCGACCCCGCCGTACTCTGCAAGATCGTTATGCCCCTGGGTCTTGAATTCCTCAATGTCGTCCACAATCGGCGCGTAATTGTACATGCCGAGCATGGTGTTCAGGTCGTTAATGCCGTCCAGAAGAAACAGATTGCTGCGGTTGCGAGCGCCGTTCACTGCCGGGAACGAGAAGCTCCCGATCGAGTTTCCGGCCCACCCGCCGCCTCCGCCTGCGCTTTGGTCGCGATTAACGTTCGCAACACCCGCCGTGATTGTCAATAGTTGGGTGAAGTTGCGGCCGTTCAAAGGCAGGTCGCTGACTTCAGTCGGCGAAACGACCGTACCCAATTCCGAGGTTGAAGTCTCCACCGTAGCTGAGATAGCTTGCACGCTGACGGTGTCCTGCGCTGCGCCGACTTTAAGGCTAAAATCAAACGTCGCAGTCTGGTTCACCTCGAGGGTTGTCTCCGGCTGCGTTACCGTGCCGAAGCCTGATGCGGACGCCCGCATCGTATAGGCGCCGGGAACGATATTCAAGAAGACATATACGCCGTCGCCGTTCGTTGTAGTTGTCTTCACGACCGCTGTATTGACGTTCGCGAGCTGAACCCGCGCATTTGCGATTGCAGCACCTGTCGGGTCCTTGACGACTCCATTGATGCTTGCCGATGCCTGTTGGGCCTTGACCGCCGGGGAAATGAGCCCCGCAACACCCAAAAGCATCAAAAGCACCGTGAGATACCGGCGCCTATTCGGTTGCTTTCTGACTGACCATCCCATAGTGTGTCTCCTGACTACGCAGTTTTGCTCAACCTGCACATTAGTTTTGCTCAACCTGCACATTGGCAAGTCGGCAACAAATCAGGGCTCCAGCACGTGGCACCGCCATTGTTAGATTGATATCGAGCTTGACTTATCACATCCGCCACCGACGATGACGTTACCGTTAACGCGAAGAGCGCCACAAGAACATTAACTGTGTCGACCTCAAAGCCCTGGACCTCAGTGGCGTCAGCAACATTGAATCCGACGTCACACTCTAGTTGCGATGCAGCGTTAACGCGCCCATGCTACTCACGGATAGCAGGGGTGTCAAGGAATTTCTAAGAACCCGGCAATGCGCGTGTAACAGGCATCAAATCAGCGATGTACTGATGAGAATTCGGGAAGATCGGGATTCGGAATAGAAGGTTTTCCGGGGAGAAATCTGTCTGCACGTGGAACTTCTTCGAAGGTGGAGCGGCCTCTGGAGAAGATGAGGCAAGCGCGGCATCGGCATGCAATGAAGTGCACTCCATTACATGCCTACATGTCAAGGGCCAGGCCTACATGTCAAGGGCCAGGCTTATGCCCGCCAGCGATGGGTCGAGGCGCAGCAGCGGGACCTGCTCAACATTAACTAGGCCCTTGCTGTGAAGCAGGTGCAGGAAAGCGTTTATCAGGTCGCAAAGTAGGGTATTCTTGCAAATCATCCCGGTCAAGCCTGGTAATGAGCGTTTGAAATTGACCGCCAGTTCACGGTTGACTAAATGGGCCGGAAAAATGAATCGCGGAACCGCAGCTATAGCATTCGCGATTGCTGACGGCAAGAACGATGCATCAGCAGGCTCCAGTAACCGGAAACGCCAGATTGGCTATTGCTCGCAACATGATGAGAGGACGACTGATGCAACGTTTCGGAATGACCCTACGACTCAAGCGTGGCGCGGCTGAGTCCTACAAGGCATATCACCGCTCGGTATGGCCGGAAGTACTCGAGATGATCACAGAGTGCAACATCCGAAACTACTCGATCTACTTCAAGGACGACATTCTGTTCAGCTACTTTGAGTACCACGGCAGCGATATGAAGGCGGATTGGGCAAAGATGGCCGCGGACACCAAGACACAGGAGTGGTGGGCTGTGATGAAACCACTTCAGGAGCCGCTGGCAAGCAGAAAAGAAGACGAATGGTGGGCAGAGATGGAAGAGGTATTCCATCTCGATTGAGAGCGCCGGGCAGGCCCGCTGGCGCATTTTTCGTACAGGAATGGGGCGCGCTTCTTTCGGGCCCCTCGTCGGGTGCAGTTCAGCAGCAATGCCGCGGAAAGCTTCAATTGTTTCCGGGGTGGAAAGGTAGAACCCATTGACGATGATTCCGGATTCCCGCAATTCTTCTGTGCGCAAAAGTGCCTTTACGCCGAATCGCCGTGATTTTATGAGACTCGCTCTTGCGGGTTCCTGTGTGCCTTCTTTCTCTCATCTGGCATGGGGAGAAGGCTTGGCCTACGACCGCACAAGCTGGTATCGCAAAGCCAAGTTTGGCATGTTTATCCACTGGGGCCCGTATTCGCAGGCCAGCGTCGAGGCATCCTGGCCGATTATGGTTCCCACGCCGGGAGGGATTACCGAGGCGGCGTACCGGGCCTTGCCGCAAACCTTCAACCCGGTCAAGTTCGATCCCCACACGTTCGTCGATCTGGCGCGGTTGGCAGGGCAGGAATACATGGTATTCACCACCAAACACCACGACGGGTTCTGCATGTTCGATTCCTCGTATACCGACTACAAGATCACCAACACACCGTACGGCAAGGACATCGTGAAGCAACTGTCCAAAGCCTGCGAGGAAGACGGAATGCCCCTCGGCTTTTACTACTCGCCGCCGGACATGCACCATCCGGGCTTCCGCGATACTACCAAACTCGCCAAGGAGAACTGGCACGGCGAGCCGCAGCGCCCGGAGTGGGAAAGTTATCTCCAATACATGCAGCTGGAGCTGGCGGAGTTGCTCACCCGCTATGGTTCGGCGGCCATCATTTGGTTCGACGGTCTCAACAATCAGGAAAAGTACAACGGTGCGCGGGTGGTGCAAATGATTCACGATTTGCAACCAGCCACTCTTGTGAATGACCGCATTGGCGTTGATGCCGACTATGAAACACCGGAACAGTTCATTCCCACCGCCATTCCAACCAAAGGCATCGTCCTCACGGGCATTGACCCCAAAGTATCTCAGCAGCTGAAAAATGCGATTCCTCGCCCGGAAGACTTCAGACTTTGGGAAACGTGCATGACGATCAACAATACCTGGGCCTATAACAAGAACGATCGCGATTTCAAATCTGACCAAACGCTGATCCGCAGTCTGGTTGAGGTAGCTAGCCGTGGCGGCAACTTCCTGCTCAACGTCGGCCCGCAGCCCGATGGTCAAATCCAGCCCGAGTTCCAGCAACGGCTTCGGGCGATTGGAGATTGGCTCACGCTAAACGGCGACTCGATCTACGACAGCACCTTTGGGCCAATTCAAGGCGTTGCCGGACTGCGCACGACGGCAAACGACAAGTCCATCTTTGTCCATGTGTTTGACTGGAAGGCAGCGGTCTGCGAGATTGCAGGGATCGAGGCGCGTGTACTATCGGCCCGCCTGCTCGCGAATGGACAACCGTTGAAGTTTCGCCAGACCGAAGGCAAACTTCAAATCGATGTCCCTGTGCAGGCTCCGGATCCGAAAGTCAGCGTCATCGCGCTCAAGACATACTAGCCTGGAACCTTCAAACTACTCGGGCGTTCGGCCCGGCAACCCAGGCCCGAGTAGCAAGCTGGTCAATGGTACAATTCGTGGCAATCACCGCTGAAAGAGGCGATCCATGTTGAAAAGGCTACCTGCCCACTTCTTTTGCCTTGTCGTCTTCTTCGATTCGTTTGCGGGGTTTGGTCTGGCACAATCCGCCGCGCACGGAACTACCTCGGCCAGGCATGGTGGCAGGTTTCAAGTGGATGTTCCCGGCGTCATCAGTCGATCCGACGTAATTTTGGGAAGACCAAACCTGGAACCCGGTGAGGCGATGCCGCTCGGCAATGGCAGGCTCGGGGTTGCCGTGTGGTCTGCCGATGGGCTCACGGCGCAACTCAATCGAAATGACACCTTGCCGGATCGCTTGTCGCCGGGACAGGTTGTCCTTCCTGGACTCTCTGCCCTGACGGGCTCGAAGGATTACTCAGGGCGCCTGGACCTCTACCGCGGCGAGTTTCGAGAGCAGGGCGGCGGTTTGGCCGCCACTGCCTTTGTGGAGCCGGGTACGGATACCTTTATCGTTGACGTAACCGGCGCGAATCCCGACCAGCCGCAAACCGCGGTGCTGAAGCTATGGGCGCCTCGTGCCCCTCATGCAATCGCGCACATCCGCGCGGGGTATCTTGCAGAACACTGGATCGACAACATAAATCCAGGGTCTTCCGGCCGCGCTTTCGGATCGCTTTCTGCATTTACTGCGGTGGGACGCGACGTTTCCGCCGTTGTCACGGACCCTTTGACCATCACCGTTTTGTTCAAGCCTTTTCAGGACGGTCATTTTCGGATCATCGTCGCGTCTCCTCATTATGACGGCACCGGAAATGCGGAGGATATCGCTGACCTGGCCTTTTCTCCTGGGCCCGATGCAGCGCACTTATCCTGGTGGCGGGATTTCTGGAAGCGCGCTGCGATCATCAAGATCAACTCTAAAGATGGCGCCGGAGAGTATATGGAGAATCTCCGGAACATTTATCTTTTTGTTGCGGCGATCGAAAAAGGTGTCGAGCATCCGGGTTCCCAGGCGGGCATCGCAGATATGATCTCCGCGGCGCAGGATGAGCACCGCTGGGATCCGTCCGCATTCTGGCACTGGAACTTGCGTATGCAGGTAGCGGCCAACATTGGTGCGGGCCTGCCGGAACTCAATGGACCCTACTTTAATCTCTATCGGGAAAACCTTGCGCATATCGAGGATTGGACCAGAGAGCACATGAAGGGACTCGCCGGCAGTTGCGTGCCGGAGACCATGCGCTTCAACGGGCCGGGCATTGAGTACGAACACACTTGGAAACCAATCTTAATTGGCAAGGATTGTGACGCGGACTTCAAGCCCTATTACAACGCGCGAACACTAACGACAGGAGCAGAGGTATCGCTGTGGGTCTGGGAGCAGTATCTTGCGACCAGCGATCGCAAGTTCCTTTCCGAAAATTATCCGCTGATGGCCTCCTCCGCTCGCTTTCTTCTTGCTTATCAGAAAATGGGTCCGGACGGCCTATTGCATACAAGCCCTTCCAACGCTCACGAATCTCAATGGGACGTCACCGATCCAACTACAGATATCGCGGCCATTATGGCGCTTTATCCCGCAACCATTCGGGCAGCCAATCTGCTGGGCAAAGATGCGGCGTTGGTTCGGCAGTTGCAGGCAGCGCTGCCTAAGGTTCCTCCGTTGCCGCGAACTCAGCAGATCGGTCCGCGCACGTTGCTGCCATCCTCTGCCGACCTCGATGCAGCGGATGTGATTGCGGAATCCTACCTGCCAGGTTCGGAAGACCATAACATCGAGAACATCGGCCTTGAGCCAGTGTGGCCTTACGATGTCATTGGGGACACTTCTCCGCTGTTTCCGTTGGCACAGCGCACCTATGCGCATCGACCCAATTCTTCGGCCGTTGACTGGAGTTTCGACCCCATCCAGGCTGCGCGTCTTGGACTGGGCAGCGAAGTGGGGTCAACTCTGATCGAGACCACCCAGAAATTTCAGGGCTTTGTGAATGGCATGGCGAAGTGGGAAACGTCGGCGAAGGAGTTTTATGTTGAGCAGAGTGCCGTGGTTGCGGACGCGCTGCAGGAAGCGTTAGTCCAAGACTATGACGGCGTTATCCGAGTTGCTCCAGCAATTCCGCCAGGATGGGATTTTGACGGCAGCGTCTATGTCCGAGGCAACACGAAGGTCGACGTTCAGACGAGGAATGGCGCAGT
>PLZC01000195.1 GCA_003151985.1 Acidobacteriaceae bacterium | reverse complement strand
ATGCCGGCCAGTGCCAGGTGCCAGCGTCGCTCACCGGTGAGATCGGAATGGTGGGCGAAGACCACCATGACGATTGCCGCGGCGGCCCAGGGGATCGTCGAAACCAGTCCGATCTTCCAGGGGTTCCTGGTGAGCGTGTCCTTGATGATTTGAGGCAGCCAGAACCAGAGCCCGTAGTTGCCCATCACAAAGCCGAAGTAGACCACGCACAGGAGCCAGACCTGGCGGCTCTTGAAGGCGTCGATGAGGCGGTGCCGGGATTCGCCCTGGCTCCTCTTGGCGTCCTCTTCCTCGTGGAGCCGGTCGAGCAGAAGACCCCGTTCCTCGCTCGTCAGCCACTTGGCTCTCGACGGGTTGTCGTCCAGGTAGAACATGGTCACGGCGCCCGCCAGGATTGAAGGGATTCCTTCGAGCAAGAACAGCCACTGCCATGCCCGAAGGCCTCCCGCGCCCGGCGTGAATGCCAGAATCGCCCCGGAAATGGGACCCGCCAGCACGCCGCTCACCGGATTGGCGGCCATGAACGCCGCCACCATCTTGGCCCGGTGCTGTCGCGTATACCAGTACGTCAGGTAGAGGACCACCCCAGGGAAGAAACCGGATTCCACGATGCCCAACACGAAGCGCAGAACATAGAAGCTGGTGGCGCTCCTCACGAACATGGTGCAAGCGGCAACCACCCCCCAGAGAATCATGATGGGCCCGAGCCAGAGCCGGGCTCCCAATCTCTGCATGATCATGTTGGCCGGAATCTCAAAAATGAAATAGCCGAGGAAAAAGATTCCGGCGCCGACGCCATAGACCGCGTCGCTCATCCTCAGATCCTGCTGCATCTGGAGCTTGGCGAAGCCCACGTTCACGCGGTCCACATATGCGAAAACATAGCAGACAAAGAGGAAGGGCATGAGCCGCCAGGTGACCTTCCGATAAGTCGCCCGTTCCTGTTCCGTGGACGACCTCGGTGCCGATGGAGTGGGCGCCATGGATTGTAGAGTATGCCACCGCTCTCTTACGGGGTGCCCTCTGGGCCCGGCTCGGTTCGAGTTGCTTGGTTTTGCGGAGCCGCGAACGTCGGAGAGCGGTTGCCGGGATGCCGCACTACACTAACAGGCGAATAGTTCCTGCGCCTTCATCAGGCGCTCGACTACTTTGACTCCATGCGGGCACTGGACCGTGCANNCGGCCCAAAGCGAACTGTCCGTAGCCATCGGCATAGGTGAGGATGCGCAGCATGTCGGCCACCGGCAGGCCCTGGCGGCAATCGCCATCGCACTTTCCGCAGGTGCGGCAATAAAGCGGCCGGATGAGTTCCATGCGCTCGGCCAGTAGTTTCTCTTCCGCCGGGCCGTAGGGCTTCTGCATGGCGGTGAGGTTTTCTTCAAGCTGGTCGTTGTCGGTGATGCTGGGAACGGCGGTGTTTACCACCTTGGGGTTGCGCATGGCCCACTTGAGGGCCGCCAGCAAGCCGCCGTCCTGCTTGAGCTTGGTGTAGGCCGGGTCGCCTGGCTTGAGGCTGCGGAAGCCGCCGGCCATGACCTTGATGGCCGCTACGCCCTTGCCGGCTGCGACGGCCTGCTCCAGCGCCGTGGTGACGGCGGGTTCCAGCGTGAAGTTGTAGGCGCTCAGGATGACATCGACGTTTGGATTCTTGGCCAGCCACGGTACCAGCACCGGCTGGCCGGCGTGAGTGCTGACCCCGGCAAAGCGGATCTTGCCGGCCTTCTTGGCGGTCTGCTGAGCGTCGATCAAATCGTCGGTGACCTCTTCCGGCTTGCTCTTGGCATGGAGATACCAGATATCCAGGTGATCGGTCTGCAGAGACTTCAAACTGGCATCCAGGTCGTTGAGCGCGTCCTGCTTGGTGAGCCCATGCGTCTTGCTCGACAGCGTGATGCTGTTGCGCTTGCCCTTGAGCGCGGCGCCCACCATGCGCTCGTTGTTGCCCTGCTGGTAGCCGCGGGCGGTGTCGAAGAGGTTGATGCCGATGTCGGCGGCGCGCTCAATCACGCTGGGGTCGGAAGTGATCATGCATCCGAATCCCAGCGTGGTCACCTTCAAACCCGTGCGGCCCAGGGTTCTGTAATCGAGCTTGACCGGGGCTGCGGTTTTTTCCAGGGCTCCCTCGGATGGCTGCAGAAGCCCCATCCCGGTACTCGCCAGGCCCATGCGGGAACTGGCGCTCACCACAGGAAGAATCAACCCGGCGGACAAAAAGGCACGGCGAGACGTTTTTGACTTCATGCTTTCACCTCGAAAGATCGGACAGCCCATGCTAAACCCTTGCCGTGTAAGTAAAACGTGAGCAGCATCACCTCAATGCCAGTTCTTGACCATGGAAATGTGGCCCAATGTTCGTCGGTTCCGCTGCTCCTGTCAAGCCGGTTTTATGTTGCAAATCCGCATAGTCCACAAGCCCCCGCAATATCGACCTCTTCCAGCGGGCTGAAGTCCACTGCTCCCTGCGCGGCTTTCGATTTGCAGCCTTGCACTCCATCAGGGCCCGAATTGCATCGCCATGAGACAATGCCCTCGGTGGCCTCCCCGCTCTAACTCCTGCCGCCTGACAACCTCATGCCTATATCCGAACGCATAGTAACCCTGCTCTTCGGCCGCCCCCTCGCCACCAGCGAGGAGCGCGCCGAGCACATCGGCCCGTCCGCCGGCATTCCAATCTTCGGCCTCGACGCGCTCAGCTCAGCCGCCTATGGCCCGGAGGCCGCGCTCACGCTGCTCATCCCCCTGGGGCTCATGGGCGTCAAGTACATCGTTCCGGTCAGCGCGGCAATCCTCGTCCTGATGGGCATCGTCTACTTCAGTTACCGGCAGACCATCGACACCTATCCCCAGGGCGGCGGCTCTTATACCGTAGCCACTGAGAACCTGGGCGAAAACGCCGGCCTGCTCGCCGCCGCCGCGCTCATGATCGATTACATCCTCACCGCCGCCGTAGGCGTCTCGGCCGGCGTGGGCGCGCTCATCTCTGCGGTGCCATCGTTGCAGCCGCACCAGCTCGGGTTATGCCTGGGCGTGCTGGCCATTCTTACCCTCATCAACATGCGCGGCGTCCACGACACCGGCGTTGTTTTCATGATTCCCACTTACCTCTTCACGGGAACGCTGCTCATCGTGATTGCCGTGGGCGCGTGGCACTTCCTCGAAAGCGGCGGTCATCCGCTTCCAGTTACCCCGCTGCCCCCACTTCCTGCGGCAACGGCCACCTTGACCCTGTGGCTTTTGCTCAAGGTATTCTCCTCCGGCTGCGCGGCCATGACCGGCGTCGAAGCGGTGAGCAATGGCGTCATGGCCTTCCGCGACGACACCCGCAAGAACGCCAAAATCACGCTTACCATCATCATCCTTCTGCTGACGGCCCTGCTGGCAGGCATTGCACTCATGTGCCGCGCCTATGGAATCGGAGCCACCAATCCTGAGGGTCCCGGCTACGAGAGTGTACTCTCCATGCTGACGCGCGCGGTGATGGGCCACGGCTGGTTTTACTACGTCACCATTGGCTCGGTACTGCTGGTGCTGGCTCTCTCCGCCAACACCGCCTTTGCCGACTTTCCCCGCCTTACCCGCGCCATCGCGCTCAACAACAACCTGCCGCATGTTTTCATGCTTCGTGGTCGCCGTTTGCTTTACTCCTGGGGCATTTATGTCCTCGTCGCGCTTGCCGGTGTGCTGCTCATCGTCTTTCGCGGCATTACCGACCGGCTCATTCCTCTCTATGCCATCGGCGCCTTCCTGGCCTTTACGCTTTCTCAGGCCGGAATGGTTGTTCACTGGAAGCGCCATGGCGGCTCACTCGCCCACATTTTTGTAAATGGCCTGGGAGCAGTAGCCACGGGAATCACAACCCTCGTCGTACTGATCACCAAATTCACTGAGGGCGCGTGGATCACGGCGCTGCTCGTTGCCGCCATGATTGCTGCCATGCACGCAGTCAAGCGCCACTACAACCGTGTGGCGCGCGAAACCGCCCTCAACCGGCCCATCGTACCTGCCGAGGTCACCGAACCCATTGTGGTGGTTCCCCTCGACCGCTGGAGCCGCGTCTCGGAGAAAGCCCTATCGTTCGCTCTGTCCATGTCCAACGAAATCCGCTGCGTGCATGTGCAGATCGGCGAAGAACCGGACGAAATCTGCCGGGACTGGGAACTGAACGTGGCCGGTCCCCTACGCGCCGCCGGCAAGTGTGTGCCCCAGTTGATCACCTTGCAGTCGCCTTTCCGTTACGTGCTCCATCCGATGGTCGAGTACATTTTGGATGTGGAGCGCGAGTCCAGCTTCAACAAGATCTGTGTCCTCGTTCCGGAACTCGTCGTGCGCCACTGGTGGGAGAATCTCCTTCACAACCGTCGTGCCGACCTTCTCAAAGTCATGCTTCTCCTGCGCGGGAACCGCCGAATCATCGTCATCAATATTCCGTGGTATTTGAATTGAGGGCGATGTGTCCCTCCCGGTTCGCAAGCCCGCCCCGAATTTTCCGCAAGCCCGCGATTCCCTTCCCCGCCGCAACCCGTCACAATAAAGAGTGGACCTCCGGACAATCCATGAATGGCGAAATGCCGCGGAAACTCGATCCGCAATTTGGGAAGGGCTTCACAGTCTGCCGAGGAGGGCGTCGCTTTGAAAGGGCACGACTTCAGTCGTGCCGAAAAGGCCAATAAATCCCGCTGGGCTTTAGCCCCTGAGGGGGGCTTTTCCGGGAATTCGTCATCAATCAAACAACTTTTCAAGTCTCTATCCTCAATCGTTGTGCTGTTCATTGCACTAACCTCCGGACACTGCACCCCGGCCCCTCAGGACCCCTCCCAAAATGATTCCCAACCTCAGCAAGCTGTTCGCACAACCGCATTTGCACCCGTGCGTGGAGTTGTCCACAACTCCGCCACCGGCCAGCCGCTGCCCAGGGTTTTGGTCAAAATTGAAGGCGACGCCGAGGCCGGCGCCTTGACCGATGGCGGAGGACGATTTGAATTTCCCGCCGTGCCGGTGGGTGCCCAGTCTTTCCGCCTGCTCAAGCCCGGCTTTCATGATCGTCCCTACGCATCGGAAGATGTCGCATATCAGGCCGACGGCCCGGCGCGCAGCGTACTGGTAGCCGCAATGATGCCGGAACTCGTCTTCAGTCTCACGCCCTCATGCGTCATATACGGACATGTGGACCTCTCGACCGGCGACCCTACACAAGGGATGACTGTAACGCTGGTCAAGCGGGTGATGCACAACGGCCGAGCGGTTTGGGCGCAGAACGGAACAACCAAAACCAACGGCGAAGGAGCCTACCGCTTTGCCTCCCTGCCCGCCGGCGTGTACGTCGTTTTCACGCAGCCTGCCATGGAAAGCGAACCGGAAGTGACGCCGGTGGTGCGGGGCCGTGCCGCCAGCGTTGCGCGGGGCGGCTACCGCAGCGCGTTCTACCCCGATGCGCACGATTTTGCCGGAGCCTCGCGCATCCGCCTGGCAAGCGGAGAACAGGCGCAGGCCAACCTCTCCCTCACCCTCGAAGCCTTTCATACCGTCATGGCCACCGCTTACTTTCCCAGCGGCCGCCCCTTCGTGCCCAACGCCCCATCGGAAAGCGGCCTTGAAGCATCCCTGCAAGCTGTCTCCGTGATGGATGCCTCGGGACACCGCCTGCCTTACACGGGGCAATTCGACGCGGAATCGCACACCATTCAGGTCAGCCTGCCGGATGGTGCATACACTCTCATGGTCTCTGTCACAACAAACGATCCAAACATGGACACCTCGGGAAGAGCGAATCAGCGGTCGGGCGGTTACTCCGGTTTTGTTCAGTTTTGGCTCGCAGGGAACGCGGCCGTCAACCTGCGCATCCCTCTGGCGCGCAATCCAAGCTGGCCGGTCCGCCTCAGGGCAGAGCGTACCTCCATGCGCGCCGCGCAATCCGCTGGGCACTCAGGCCAGAGGCTTCAGAGTATTGTCACTGTCTCAACCACCGATGCCGGCGACTTACCCGCGGATGCCGGCGCGGGAAGCGGCACAGCGGAGGCGGCCGGACCGGACGTGCTGGAATTGAATGGCGCCGGAATGGGCCCCGTTTGGTTGAACGCCCAGGTCAACGACCGAAGCATGTGTGTGGCCTCGTTCACCGCCGGAGGAACCAACCTGGCCCGCGAGCCGCTGAACCTAAGCCTGGCAGCGGCGCCGCCCGCCATGGAACTGACCCTGCGCGACGATTGCTCCTCGCTGGCGCTGGAACTGCCTCCGGCCCTCGCCGACTTCGTTCCCGGAGAGGAGCCCACTTACACTGTCTATGTGGTTCCGGAATTCGACACCACCGCAGACATCCCGCCCATCGACATCCACCCCTCTTCCGGACCCACCCGCACACTCGATGGGCTCACGCCGGGCAGCTACCATGTCTATGTCTTCGACCGTCCCGTGCGCTTTGAATACCGCAACCCGGCGGTTCTCGCAGAGTTCCGTCACCCAGGTCAATCCGTGACGCTCTCTCCCGGATCCACCAGCAACCTCGTCCTCGAGGCGCCGTAAACATGCCCCGCAGTCTCGCTCGCTCCTTGCCGCACCTCCTCCCCCTGCTTGCGTTGGCGTGTTTGCCCGCCCTGCCGCAAGCCGCGCCACCGGCAGCAACCGGCGGCACACGTTGCATCGCCGGAATCGTGGTCAACACCGTCACCAATGAGCCGGTAAGCCGCGCGACCCTGGCATTGCTGGCGCAGAAGGACAGCGAAACCGTAGCAACCGCCGAATCCGACACCGATGGCCGCTTTGCGCTCTGCCAGTTGCCGGCCTCCAAGTTCAAGCTGACCGCCTCCAAGCGTGGATTTCGCACCGCCTTTTACGACGAACATGGCGAGTTCAGCACAGCTATCGTCACTGGCCCCGGTCAGGATACGAGCCATCTCGCGTTCCGCCTGTCACCCAACGCAGTTCTGCGCGGTGTGGTCACGGCCGATGGCGGCGATCCTGTCGAAGGAGCCAGGGTAAACCTCTTCCTTGTCCCACCCGAGCATGGCCGCGGCCCTGCCCTTGGCCGCGCTCCAAGCCAACGAATCACCCAGGTAGACTCCGCGACCACCGACGACACCGGCGCCTACGAATTCAGCAATTTATCTGCGGGTAAATACTTGCTGGCGGTGATGGCGGAGCCATGGTATGCGCTTCACCAGTCCGCCAGCCAAACCGGCCGGCGAGCAGGGAGAAGCTCGACGCTCGACGTAGCCTACTCGACCACTTTCTACGATTCGACCACCGAGGAGGCCTCGGCCACGCCGATCGCCCTCTTGCCCGGCGGCCACGAGGAGGCAGACATCGCTCTGCATGCGGTTCCCGCCCTGCATCTCGTGGTCGACACACCGGTCAAACAGGACGGGTCGTTTGCCCGGCCGGAGCTGATGCAGACCATCTTCGGCATCGAATTCCCCGCGTCAACCGCCGCCGCCACCTCCGATCCAGCTCACTCCGTGGCAGCCGAGTTCACCGGCGTGGCCCCCGGCCGCTACGAGTTGGAACACGGCGACCCGCCGCGCATCGTAGCTCTTGACGCCTCCGTCAGCCGGCGGGTGGACCCGGCGGAAGGCGCACCCGCCGTCTCTATCTCCGGAACCCTTCGTTCTGTCACCGGCTCCGCGCTGCCCGACGAACTAAGCGTCGCTCTCAGTCCGATTGACGGCTCAAGTCGCCAGAACCAGGTGGTAACGACCGCCCAAAGAGGCCAGTTCCGATTCGACAAGGTTTTGCCGGGCCGCTGGGAGCTCTCGACCTCGGGCGCAGGCCAATCCCTCCCTGTCGTTTCCATCACCTCGAACGGAGCGCCCCGCACCGGGAACGTCCTCATCGTACGCGACCGTTCACTCTCGATCGCAGCCGTTATAGCGCAGGGAGAAACTCGGATCGACGGCCATGCCGTGAAAGACGGCAAAAGCGCTTCGGGCGCGATGGTGGTGTTGCTGCCAAAGAGCGCAGAAGGCTCTGCGGGGCTCATTCGCCGCGATCAGGCCGACTCCGACGGCAGCTTCACCTTTCACGATGTCGTTCCCGGCCAATACACGGTGGTAGCCATCGAGGCCGGTTGGGAACTTGATTTGACCCAGCCAGCCGTCGTTGCCCGCTTCCTTCCCAAGGGAGTCGCCGTCACGGTCACAGAAAGCTCCGGCAAGCTCCTCCGCTTGCCTGACCCCGTCCCCGTGCAAGCTCGCTAGACGTCGTTTCCGAGGTGGAAGATCGGCTCCAGCCCGTGACCGCCGCTCAGCAGCGCCTGCTCCTCGTGAGCCTCCAGCGGCTTGTAGTTCTGCGCCACATCCATGGCCAGCCGGAAGTAGCCTTCGTCGCCCGGCGGGATGGCGGCCGTAATCGGGTGTCCCAGCGTCCAGCGCAGCCCCAGCGAAGCCTCGGTGGGGAAAGCAGCCGGCTGATACCAGCACTTGGGCTGAGGGTGATTCTGCTTCTGTTCAGCCGCCCAAACCGTCTTGGCCATCCCCTTCAGCGCCAAAATGCCCATATTCTTTTCCTGCGCGCGCTTCAAGATCTGCGGGCCAAAGTTGGCCTGCGAAAACAGAACCCAATTCACCGGGAAAAGCACCGTGTCGAAGTTGTAGCGGTCCAGGGCCGCCAGCGCAGTCTCCACCGAATGAACCGAAAACCCGATGAAGCGGATCTTGCCTTCCTTTTTCGCCGCTTCGAAGGTCTCGATCGCGCCGCCCGGTCCCAGCACCTTGTCCAGATCGGCCATTTTTGTGAGCGCGTGAAACTGGTACAAATCCAAATGATCGGTCTTCAACAGCTTCAGCGACTGCTCCAGATCGGCGCGCGAATCGCCCTTCAACCGGCCGTCGGTCTTGCAGGCCAGGAAAGACTTGTTGCGATAAGGCGCGAGGGCAAGCCCAAGCCGCTCCTGGGCATTGCCGTAGCTGGGCGCGACGTCGAAATAGTTGACCCCGCGGTCCACCGCCTCAGCCACAATGTTCGAGGCCGCGCAGGTGTCCTCGTTCATCACCACGATTCCGCCGAACCCGATGATGGAGAGTTTCTCGCCCGTCTTGCCCAGTGTGCGTCGGGCGATTGGTTTCGCCGGCGATGCGTTCAGCCGGCTGGTTGAAGCCACCGCGGCAGCGGTAACATTCTTGAGAAATTCGCGACGTTTCATGATTTACCTCCAGGGAAGCGGATGAGTCGAGCGGCGTTCTGTGGATATTCTTGCACAGGTTCTAGGGAAAGAACAGGCTGCGGAAAACTCTAACTTCGGGAGTTTTGTAACAGGGCACGACTACAGTCGTACCGATAAAGCCAATAAAATCAATTGGATTTAGCCCCTGCTGGTTCACCCCGCCAGTTTGGACAGGAAAAACCCGAACAGCACCAGCACTCCCACAATCATTCCCACGGCGACACGCCTGCGCATCTCAAACAGAATTCGCGGCGAGCCAAACTTGGGCACCAGCGGCGCGGCGAAGAGCAGTCCGCAAAGGAACCCGCCCAGGTGGGCCATGTTGTCGATATGCACCCCAAATCCCGGGGCCATGGTGCCTATGCCGATGATGAAATTGATGGCGGCAAAGTAAATCACGGACTTGCGCAGCTTCTTCAGCTCGATAGGCGGCACCGGCAACCGCGGCGACTTCAGCAGAACAATCAACACCCCGGCCAGTCCGAACACCGCTCCTGAAGCGCCCGCGCCAGCTGGAAATCCCACGTTTCCCATCGCGTCATGGAGCGGCCACACCCAGTTGACGCAGGTGGAAAGCAGGTTGCCCGCCGCGCCGGAGAGAACGTATGCCGCCAGCAATCCCGCCGAGCCCACCAGTGGCTCGGCAAGCATGCCCAGGTTCCACAGGCACCACATATTGGTGGCCAGGTGAATGATGCCCACATGCACAAACATGGCAGCCACGACGCGCAGCCACTCGCCGTTAATTAGCACGGCGCCGGCATTGTTGGCTCCCCAGTGCATCAACTGGTCTGAGGTGGGGCTCAAGATGCTGACCCCGTTCAACAACATGGCCAGAAAAACCAGGCAATTGATCCCCACCAGCAGATAAGTTGCCGGCGCGGCCGCCCATGACGGACGCGATCTCCTCACCGGTTGAGGCGGTGGCAAATAGCTGTCGTCCGGCGGCAGAACTTCGGGTTGCGGAACGGGTCGATAACCACCCATGCCTTAACTCTAAAGCATTTTGAGAACTCTGTGTAATGGCCATTGGTGTCTTGCCTTTAAGGCCCAGCGGAGGGAGCACCGGCCTTCAGAAGCTGCAAAAAGCTCCATCCATGGCGCCCTGCAAAAGGGCACGACTCCAAAGCCTTTGCCAAAAAACCCGTTCCTGCCCAAAAATTCGGGTGACGGAAGCCTCGCAACACAAGGTTTTAGCTGCAAGCTACCTGTAGCCCGCGCTGTTAGCGATCGCAGTTGCCTTTACCGGACAAGGTCCAAAGTCCCTGCCGACCTTTTCCACCACAAATGTCCGATTGCCCGTGGCATATTTTGCTTTTTTCAGCATCGATCCGTGCAGGCGGTAGAGGTCGCCCACCTTGGCGTTCGCTGTTACACCGGTAATTTCGAGAGTTGTCGCATCGGACTGATTCTGGACCTCGAGCCCGCTCGGGCCGCTGAGGATACATCCCTTCTTCGTGTGGCTATTGTGATGCACCAGGATGACAACTCCGACCACCCCGGCGCCAACACCGATTGCGGCTGCGGCGACCGCGGCCCCGGACGGACCGAAGCCTATTTTTGTGTTTTGTAAACCACTGGTGCAGCCGGTTGGGCCGACCGCCACGGAACAAACGAGAGAAGCCAGGGCAATTGCAACCATCTTTTCCGTCCGTCGCCTTCTTGAGAAAGGCCTGCGTACCGCTTGGGAAGGCATAAGAATTTCAGGGGAAGATCTCATGTCGGTCTCCGTTGATCGGTTTGTTTGAGAATGTTGGCAAGGCGAGACCTGGGTTAGACCTAATACTGTTCACTTAAGTATTCTGATG
>PLZC01000306.1 GCA_003151985.1 Acidobacteriaceae bacterium | reverse complement strand
ATCCTCATCAACATCACCGGTTCCAGCACGCTCAAGCTCTCCGAGGTCAACGCCGCCTCCACGCTGATTCAATCTTCCGCGCATGAGGATGCCAACATCATCTTCGGGGCTGTGCTGGACGAAACGATGGGCGACGATGTGAAGATCACCGTGATCGCCACCGGGTTTCGCGACCAGATGCCGGAACGGCGCGCGCGGATGTTGAGTGTTGAGGAGTCGCCGATTGTTTCGGTGCCGCTGGTATCTGTTCCATTACAGTCGATTGGGAAGTGGCTGGAGGAGCCCACAGCGACACCTGCGCAGCCTCCTTCCAAGCCGCGCTTCCAAAGTCAAGACGAAGAGCCGGAAGAGGAGACGATGGGGGCGGACGAGCCAGTGTACTTCTCCGCGTCAGCGCCGGCCTCCGCTACCGTGGGCTTTGCTGCGAGAGTGGAAGGGACGGAGGCGGAGCTTGAAGTGGAATCGGATACAAGGCAGACCAGGCCGCGTTTCACCGATCTGGTGGAGGAACCTGTCTACACTCCGTTGCCAAGGGACTACGCCTCTGACTTTGTCGGCGGCATGCGGGCCGCGAGTGCCTACCCAGTAGAGGAAGATAGCGTCCAAGAGAAAGAGTCGCTATTTCCGGAAGAGAGTGAACAGGCGCATCGGGACCTGGATGTTCCCGCATTCATGCGACGGCTGCAATTCTAGGTTTTATGGCGTATTTGGGTCATTCCTTTTTGACCTTTGGGGTATATTGGGAAAAGACGGTGATTCTGGTCACGCAGCGACCGGCAAGTCTGGAACAAAGTAAGCACTATCCGCGGGAAAGACTGTAAGACTGCCCCGGAATGCCGATAAGCGACAGTGGGTTGTTGGCCCGTGGGCAGGTTTTTGGCACGTGATCCAAAGTTGAGAGGATGCTGACTGGATGACGGTTTCTCGCGTTTGGGCAATTGGATTGGTTCTGTTCGGGTTCGGAGCCCTGGGGGCTGCGGCCTTGACCGCGCCACACACGCTGCATCATGCCCGAAGCGCTGAGCGCCACCTGGTTCAGCCTCATCGCGCCAACCATTCCGGCGCGCACGTTGCCGGGCGGGCAGCCCGTTCAGCCGCCACCCATTCACCCGCCAGGCTCACCACCAGAGGCCTGGCCAGAGCCGGCGCGCGCCGCGCGGCCCTCACTCATCGCCGTCATCGTTTCTACGAGCGCTTCACAGCCAGTTCCTTTGCCAATGGAGACATCTTTGCGGGCGATATTACGGCCGGCGAAGATCCGGTGGTCCGGCAGGCAGCCCTCGACGCATTGGGCGATATGAACGGCACGGCTGTGGTCATCAATCCGGCAAACGGCCGCATCCTGGCCATGGTCAACCAGAAGCTGGCTCTTTCGCCGGGCGCGGAGCCCTGCTCCACGATCAAGATCACCGTGGCCATGGCGGCCCTTTCCGAGGGATTGGTCCGGCGCGACACACCGGTACAACTGGCCGGATTCCGCATGAATATGACCGACGCCCTGGCCAAGAGCAACAACCTCTACTTTGAGGAATTGGGCAGGGAACTGGGCTTCGACCGTGTGCGCCACTATGCAACGCAGTTTGGCTTGGGCGAACTGGCCGGCTATCACATCGAAGGCGAACAACTCGGGGTTTATCCCGACAAGGAACTGCCTGCCTCAGAGGGCGGCGTGGGCCGCATGTGCAGCTTTGGCCAGGGTGTTTCCATGACCCCGCTGCAACTCGGCGCCTATGTGGCAGCACTCGCCAATGGCGGCACCCTTTATTACCTCCAGCACCCCACCACCCCGGAAGAAGTGGCAGCTCTCACTCCCAAGGTGAAACGCACTCTCGATATCGCACGTTTCGTTCCCGACCTGCAGGACGGCATGGCCGGCGCGGTGGAGTACGGAACCGCCCGCAGGTTGCGGGCCAACTTCAACGAGTTGCCGGTGTTCGGCAAAACCGGAACCTGCTCGGACAAGGGAACCCGCTTTGGCTGGTTTGCATCCTACTCCGACTCACCCCAGGGCAGCCTGGTCACGGTTTTCTTCCTTGAAGGCGGCAGGCCAACGTTTGGCCCCCGGGCAGCGGAGTTGACCGGCGCGTTCTACAGAAATCTGTGGGATCGCAACTACTTTGTTCCCAAGGGCCCGCAGGTAGCGCAAGCCACACCGGGAGCCTCTGAACTGCTGCCGGCAGCGGTGGCGCCGGTGCAGTAGCACAGCTTCGCGGCCTATTCGAATTCAGGAGAAGCCGCCTTCGGGCGGCTTTTTTGCTGCGTCAGGGAACTTTCTCAAGGTATCTCCAAGTCTGTGTGTAGAAGCCGAATTGGTGGTGCGGATTGGTCGATCCTTGATCGTTTGCAACGTATCCCGCCACGGATCATCGGATAGTATGAGACTCCGCGATCAAGTTCTGCGCCTGCACGTCGAGCGCACGCGGCTTATACCGCGCACGACAAAACAGGTCTTTCCCCATGGCTTTACCGACGCACATTCTCATCGTCTACGGTTACCTGTTGCTCTTCGGCTGGGTTTTGGTGGAGCAATTCGGGATTCCCTTGCCTGCCACGCCGGTCCTGCTGGCCGCCGGAGCCCTCTCCGCGGAGGGCCAAATCAGTTTTCTCCTGGCATTGCTGGCTTCGCTGATCGCCTCGCTCACCTCGGACACAACCTGGTTCCTGATCGGGCGGCGCTACGGCCACCACGTTCTGCGCATCCTTTGCAAACTTTCCCTTGAGCCAACCATCTGCGTCCGCCGCACCCAGGAGTCCTTCGGCCGCCGCCGCGCCTCCACGCTGCTTTATGCCAAGTTTGTGCCCGGCCTGGCCACGTTGGCTGCGCCCGTGGCCGGCCAAAATGGAATGGGTTACGGGCGCTTTCTGCTGTTTGACTCGATCGGCGCCACGCTTTGGATTTGCGCGATGTTGGGAGCGGGCCGGCTATTCGGAGACGTGCTCAAGCGCGATCCCAGCCTGCTGGACTGGGTGGGCCGCTTCTCCGGCGCGCTGTTGATTTTGGGCATTCTGGGCTTTTTCGCGGTGCGCGTTTACCGGCGCCGGATGGTGCTGAAAAAGCTGGTGGCGGCGCGCCTGGATCCCGAAGAACTGAAGCAGCAGCTCGATAGCGGCGAACAGGTCTACATTGTGGACCTGCGCCACCCGCTGGAGCTTTTGTCGGACCCTTTCACTCTTCCCGGCGCGCTTCATTTTTCGCCGGAGGCCCTGGCTTCCCGCCATCTTGAGATTCCGCGCGACCGCGACGTTGTTCTTTACTGCACCTGCCCGAGCGAGGCCACCGCTGCCAAAACCGCGATGATCCTGCATAAATTGGGCATCGAGCGGGTGCGCCCTTTGCGCGGGGGCTACGACGAGTGGAAGCGGCTGGGCTATCCCATGGATGCGGTGCCTCCAGCCGTTTCGGCCCCTTCGGTGGTACAGATTGAGAGAGCGGGGTAGAGTTGAGTGTCTATTTCGCGTTGAACAGGGCGGCGATGCTTTTTCCGATTGGGGCTCCAAGGCCGGTGCAAGGGTCGGGACCGGGGGCGGCTTTGTAGAGGCCGTTATCGCCGGCGGTGATGTCCTTGAAGGCTGCCGGGTTTTTCCAAAGCGCGGGCGTAACAAAGCCGAGTTTGGTTCCAAATGCGGCAAAAAGGCCGGCGTAAAGCGGCGCAACCGCGCTGGTGCCGCCTACCACCGTGACTGAACCGTGGACGAAAATGTTGTAGCCCGTGTTGGGGTCGGCGTCGGCGGCGACATCGGGCACCATTCTCCCTTTGCCAGCGGTTGATCCCGCGGGGGGCGGGGGCGCGCCAATCTGGAAGGCCTGAACAGGAAAGAGGGTGGAGTAGCCGCCTCCTGTCCCTTGGCCATCGGTTTTGCCAGGATTGTCGTTCCAGACGATCTCCTCGGTCGTGGTCTTGTAGGTTCCACCGCAGCCCACGGCATGCGGGCAGGAAGAAGGCACGTCGACGTTGGCCGGTGTGGGGCCGCCATCGCTGGAGTCGTTGTCGCCCGATGCGGAAAATACGACTATGCCGGCTTGGGTGGCAGCTGCGGCAACCGACTCCATTTGATCGGCCGCGGTCTTGCCCCAGGTGGCCTCGTCCGCGCCCCAGGAGATGGAGCAGACATCGCAGCCGTCCGAGGTTGCCTGTTGAACTGCGGTTGCAATGTCCTGGGACCAGTAGACGCGGATGGTGGCGGGCTGCCCGGTAGCCGCGAAGTAAGCCGCTCCGGAGACCTCAATGTCGAGCGCCACCTCGTAATCCGCGTCACCGGCGCTGCCGCTTTGGCCAGGGGTGTTCATTGTGCCATCCACCGAGACGTCGGTGATCTGGGGTGAAGGCTGTCCGATGGACTGGAAAAACGAATCGATGTCCGATTGGACCCAACCGCCGCCAAGTTCCACGATGGCGATGACACCGCCGCCGGCGAGACCCGTCGGCCAGTTGTAGGCGGTGCAAATGTCGGGCAGGTTCCACGGAATGGCGGCTGCGGCGTCTGCAACGATGCGCGTGATTCGCTTTACCTGCGACCGAAGCTTGAAGTAGGGCCTGCAATTGACGTGGGGAAAGGGGGAAGTGGACATGGGGAAGAATCCTTTTGCCAGAGAAGTAGCAACGGCGCGAGTATGCCACATGGGCGGGACGAAAGGCAAAGCAGACTAGCAGAGGCGACCTAGGGGGTGGAAGCGGCGGACGCTTGCGACCGAATTTGCAAAGCTGGTGAGCGTCCCGTTGGAAATGTGATTTATGTCACGCAAGATCAAATAAATCATGAATTTAGACGGCGTTGGGACCAACCATTGCCTGCGGAAACCCCATCTTAACGTCCAGATTCCCCGGAGGCCGCACGTGCATCTTGACTCTTCTGCATTCGTAACCGACCCGGATCTTGTCCGGACACTTCAAAAGGAATCCATATCAATCGCCGGTGATCGCGATCGCGATCGCGTTCTCTTCTATCAGGGGGAGGAACCCACCGGGCTTTATATCTTGCACAGGGGCTCGGCCACCCTCTCCATTCGCTGCCGCGAGCGCAGGATCGACATCAAAGTACAGACAACAGCGCCTTCGCTGGTTGGCTTGCCGAGCCTGATGGACGGCGCACCCCACGCCTTTACGGCAGTTGCCCACGGCGGAGCGGAACTCAGCTTCGTCGACCGGAACAACTTCGCCTGCATGATCGAATCCGACACGCTTTTGTCTCTCCAGGCAGCTGGGCGCGCTCGTCGCGGAGATGGCATTCACCAGCCGAGCCATACTCGACCAGATCCAGGTGGAGGCGGAAAACGCCGCTTGAGTTCAGCCGGCAAGCGAAAGGCCTTAGTATGAGTGAGGGAACGGCAGCCCCGTCCGGAGCACACACTGTTGGCCTACGACGATTTACGCGACTGGATCACAACCCTGGAGAAGCACGGCGAACTGCGGCGCCTCCGCGAGGAGGTTTCGCCGGAGCTCGAAATCACGGAAATTACCGACCGGGTTTCAAAGATTGGAGCCGGACCGCAAACGGCTCAGGGTCCGGTAACCTCCGAAAAGTATGCGCCCGGCGGTCCGGCCTTGCTGTTTGAGAACATCAAGGGTCACCCGGGCCACAAGGTTCTTATCAATCAGTTCGGGAGCGAGCGGCGTATGGCGCTGGCGCTCGGCGTAGACCGGCTTGACGAGATTGCAGAACGCATCCAGGGCCTGTTGCGCATGAAACCTCCGGAGGGCCTGTTCGACAAGCTGAAGATGCTGCCGCAGCTTGGCGCTTTGACCAGCGCATTTCCCAAGACTGTGAGCGCCAGGGAAGCCCGCTGCAAGGAAGTAATTCACCGCGACAACATTGACCTCAATGCGTTTCCCATTCTCAAATGCTGGCCCCACGATGGAGGCCGGTTCATCACCCTGCCCTGCGTGCATACCCGCGACCCACGCACGGGCAAGCGCAATATCGGAATGTACAGGATGCAGGTTTACGATGGCCAGACCACCGGCATGCACTGGCAGCGGCAGAAAGTCGCGGCCGAGCACTATCGGGAAGCGCTCCGGGCCGCGGCCTCTTCGGCTTCGGATGCCGACCCCAAGACAGCCCGCGTGGCCGCCATGGCCGAGTCGGCAGGTGGTGCAGTCTCCATTCCGGACGGCCCCATCGGCGGGTTGCCGCAGGTGGCGATGGGCAATCTGAAGGGCTCGCGGCTTGAGGTAGCGGTAGCGATCGGCACCGATCCGGCTACTACTTTTGCCGCCATCGTCCCCGCGCCGCCGGAGGTCGAGGAATTCCTCATCGCCGGTTTCCTGCGTGGCAAGCCGGTCGAAATCGTCAAATGCGAAACCGTTGACCTTGAGGTTCCGGCACATGCCGAGATCGTGCTCGAAGGATACGTCGAACTGGGCGAGCTGCGGGATGAAGGGCCCTTTGGCGACCACACAGGCTTTTACACCTTGACCGACCAGTATCCGGTCTTTCACCTCACCTGCATCACCCATCGCAAGCAGCCTATCTACGCCGCAACCATCGTAGGCAAGCCGCCCATGGAGGATGCCTGGATGGGTAAGGCGGTGGAGCGGATTTTTCTGCCGGCGATGAAGATGACGATCCCGGAGATTGTTGACATCCATCTGCCGGTGGAAGGGGTCTTCCATAATCTGATGCTGGTGTCGATTCGCAAGAGCTATCCCGGCCAGGCGCGCAAGGTGATGAACGCCATCTGGTCACTGGGTCAGGCCATGTTTACCAAGTGCATCGTGGTGGTGGACGAGGACTGCGACGTGCAGAACGTGGGCGAGGTTGTGTTGCGGGTGGCGAACAACATCGACCCTGAGCGTGACATCCAGTTCACGCTCGGCCCTATCGACTCGCTTGACCACTCCTCAAGGCTGCCCAACTACGGATCGAAGATGGGCATAGACGCCACGCGCAAATGGAAGGCGGAAGGATTCGATCGGCCGTGGCCGGCGATGATCGAGATGGACCGGGTGACAAAAGCCAAGGTGGACGCACTCTGGGACAAGCTGGGATTGTAGTGCATCCAGTTTGATACGCTATGCTTGGCGGTAGAGAACCACATGATTTTTCACGACTTGTTCGATTGGTCGAATGCCGGGGTAGGCAGCGTTGGGCTGCTCCTGACAATAGCAGCGATTGTCCAGGCAACGGGCGCGAAGACTGCGGCGGAGAACGCTGGAAAGAGTGTGCGGCGTCACACTGCCGAAGTCGATTTTGGTACCCTTTCGCGTTTGGCCAAGGAGCTTCACAGTTACGTCGAGGACGGGAAGCTGGCGGAAGCGCGCCTGCGCACAACGGATTTGCGGTCGGAGTTGGCTCTGGCAATCGGCCACTACAAGATTCCTCGCTCCTCATTCCGGCCAATTGAGTGAAAAACTCGTGGACCTCAAGCTGGTGACGGATGGACTCAACGGGGATATGAGTGCCCTGAGTCCATCTGAGAGGATTCGACTGTTGAGAATCACTGGTGCGATACTGGAGATGTTAGCGGCCCAGAGCGGCGAACTTCGCGCGAGTTCTGAGGAGGAGGCTTCCCATGGATAAACAGTCATTTAACGAGCAACTGGCTCCCAGGCTCATAGGACAACTCAGACAGAAAACTGAACAGGGAAAACTTTCTTGGTCTACCGGATTTGAGGACGGTCAGTTCAAAACGCTAGTAGGAGGCAGACTCGCGTTTGTTGTTCAGGTCAAGGGAGATATCCGTAAGTTCTTGGTACTTGACGAGCACCAGGAAATTATTCTAAATGAAGAAGTTTCGAGTGACGAGACAGTGAATGCTCCGATGCTCTCTCCAAAGGACATCATCTATGATGCTATTGGAAGTCTCCACACGCTAGTTCGGGATCGAGCATTGCAAGTGAACGAGAAACTTGCGACAGCAGAGAAACTATTGGCTGATATTTAAGGGCGAGGCAAGAGTGACCGGAATTCAAGCGCCTCATCACGGGGCTGGCCATATACTGCGTCGAGTGGCTTGGCTATTGCTTTTTTGCTTTTGTTCGACGGCCGATACACAGCAGGACCCGTTTCGCTGGATGGATTTCCATTCACTGGAGGACCAGAGTGTCATCGTCTGGGTCACACGCGCGCTCGATGCCGAGAAGTGGACGGCGATTCGGGAAATCGGCGTGCAATTCGACGCGGCGCTTGTCGTCACCACGCTGCGCGCCACTCCACAGTCCCAGGCCAATGCGGACACATTTTCCATGTGGAGCGTATCGCTCACCACCCATGCCGTCACACCGCTGCTCAAGGGCGCGGATTTGCGACTTCTGGACTGGATGCGCTTTGCCGAGGGCGCCCCGCCGGAGCTTGGCGCTCTCTACGACAATTGCAACGAGTGCGGCGCGGATACATATCTCACAGCCCTTTACTATGATTTTTCCCAGCACGTCTGGGCTGCCCGCTGGATGAGAGGCACTCAAGCGGTGCCCATTTGGAGCGCCAAGCCGCCGGCTGCCGTGGCTTTGACCCAGGTTTATGCCGTGATGGCCGAGGCAAATGGGCGCGAGCTGATCGGGACCTGGAATTATTTTGATTACGGCCAGCAGAAACCGCCCGAGGAGTTCGTTTACCAGTACGATCTGGACCCCGGCAGCAGGCTGGAGAGGGTTCAACTGCTTAGCGCCAAGAATGCGGAAGCCATGAAACAGAGACTGTGCCGCGCCAGCGATGCGGTTTCGGGGCTGGCGCGGGGGCAGGATTCGGCGCTGTGCCAGCAGATCCTGAAACCGCGGTTTGAGCGCAAGCCGGTCACCACCCCGCCGGCAAACAATCACGGCCAATCGGTTCCGCTTGGCGCTCGCCACTGAGCTGAGCGATACGGACCATCGCGCCAGAGGCTCCGGATGTTCTAGTAATCTCAGTGGTTTAGAGCGCTGTTTTCAGATTGACTGGCCGGTTCGCCCGCGCCCGCGTACAAATGTTCCGTAACCGGCGGCATCCAATGCTGCTGAAGAGAGGTACCGATGAAAGTCATACCACGTTATGCATATTGGGCGTCGCTTTTGCTTGTATTCGCGATCACTGTAGCAGCATGCAAAGGGAATCAGACCGCGACCAATCCCGCGGCCACGCAGGATCAGGCGCAGCAGGACCCGTCGCAGGACCCGGCCATGGCCAACGTTGCCCCAATTTCGAACGCCACCTCACCTGCACCCGCGCCGAGCAGCGGTGGATACGACCAGAGTGCGCCGGCGGCTTCCTCTCCGCCACCGCCGGCGCGTCGACCCGAACGTCGTGAGCAGGATCGGAATTCCGCCGATCAAGCCGGCCAATATCCATCGGATCAGGCAGACCAGTATCCATCGGACCAGGGCGGCGGCCAGTATTCGAACTCGGACTACGACTCCTACGACAAGCCGGTAGCCTATGCACAGCAACCTCCGCCGCCATTGCCGGAGTATGAACAGCCAATGTGTCCCGGCGACGGCTATATTTGGACCCCCGGCTACTGGAACTACTCCTCGGAGGGCTACTATTGGGTGCCCGGCGCCTGGGTCTTCGCGCCATACCAGGGAGCCCTGTGGACACCCGGGTATTGGGGCTTCAATTCCGGCCGATACGGATTCCACCAGGGATATTGGGGCCGCCACATCGGCTACTACGGCGGCATCAACTACGGCTTCGGCTANNGGCATCAACTACGGCTTCGGTTACATTGGCTCCGGCTACGGCGGCGGCTATTGGAACGGAGATCACTTCAACTACAATCGTTCGGTCAACAGGGTAGATACCACGGTCGTGCACAACGTTTATAACTACAAGGTCATCAACAACACCACCAACATCACCAATATCAACAACCGCGTGAGTTATAACGGCGGCTCGGGCGGGCTTTCGGTACGGCCACGCCCTGCGGAATTCGTTGCGGTACGCGAGCAGCACACACCGCCGATGACGGCCCAGGTGAAGGTCGTGCAAGCCGCGCAGTCCAATCGCAATAACTTCGCGGCTGTCAATCGGGGGCGTCCGGCTGTTGTGGCCGAGAGCCGCCCGCTTCAAGCCGATCATAATATCCGCCCACCGGCCCCGGTTCCGATGCGGACCGTCCAGCCACCACAGGCGGTTAGCCCGCAGCAGCAACGGGGCGGACAGCCAGTGGTCAACCCGCAACAGCCGCGTGGTCAACAACCTGCGATGAGCCCGCAACAGCAACGCGGGGGGCAGCCAGTCGTGAACCCGCAGCAGCCGCGCGGGCAACAACCTGGGATGAACCCACAGCAGCAACGCGGACAGCAGCCAACCGCCGCTCGTCCCATGCCTCAGCAACCCGTGCCGCAGCATCAGCAGCCCCTGCCACAGCACCCAACGCCGCAGCGTCAGGTAGCGCCACAGCCGCAACCCCAGCGGCCTCAACCGATGCCCCAACGCCAGGCAGCGCCGCAACCGCAACCCCAGCGTCCGCAACCTGCGCCACAGCGCCAAGCGGCGCCGCAGCCGCAACCCCAGCGCCCACAGCCTCCCCCTCAGCGCCAGGCAGCGCCACAGCCGCAACGTCAAGCTCNNGCCGCAACACCAGGCTGCGCCGCAGAACCAACAGAAGCCTGCTCCGCAGCGTAAGGATCAACGGCCACAGTAGTTGGCGTTCCGCGCGGCATCCGCCTGGGAATCGGCGGATGCCGTGCCAACCTCTTTGGTTCCTCGCGGGTTCTACCGCGCATCCATCCGGCTCCGCGGTCCGCCTCGTGAAACCCTCCCGGAATCCGTCGTATACTGGCCTC
>PLZC01000251.1 GCA_003151985.1 Acidobacteriaceae bacterium | reverse complement strand
CCGTCTTCGGCCATGGCCATGGGCAAGCGGGTGTAGCTCATTACCAGCGCATTGAACATTCCAATGCCGGTGAGGGCGCCGCCGGCGACCACGGCCAGTCCCAAAAGCGGCCCGCCAATGGTGGTGGCGGCAGTCATCCAGTCTCCGGTCGCGAAGCTGTTCACAGAGAGGCCGGTCATGGCCATCGCGGCTAGCGGCAAAACATAAGTTATGGCCACCACGATAGTTGCCGCAATCATGGCGCGGGGGTAGTTGCGCTGCGGATTCTCCACCTNNGTGGAGGCGTTGTCCCAGCCCATGTAATTCCACATGGCGACCAGAACCGCCGTTGACAGGGCGGACTCTGATGCTGGTTGGCTCCACTGGATTGCAGGGTGCACCGTAAATCCGTGCCACAGGCCGAGAACCACCAGGACCGCAAACGGGGCCAGAAGAATCGCGAACAACCCCATTGAACCGTCGCCAACGGCCGGCGCACCGCGGAGGTTCCACGTGCAACAAACCACAACCACGGCAAGGGACCAGGCGTAGCCGTTCCATCCGGTGGTAAGCGCGGGATTGAATTTGCCCAGATAAAGAACGAAGATGGCCGGGTAAATAGCCATGTCGAAGACGCTGGCCGACAACGAAAGCCAGCCCTCCTGGTAGCCCCAGAAGGGACCCAAGGCCCGCCGCACCCAGATGTAGAAACCGCCATCGGCGGGAATAGCGGCAGCCAGTTCGCCAATCATGAGCGCAGTAGGCAAGCACCACAGAACGGGAAGCACCAGCAGAATTACGATTGCCCTGGCAAAACCTGCCCCGCCTAGAATGTCCTCAATGCCATAGGGGCCGCCCGACACCATGAAGTAGGTGGCGGCAATCAGCGGAAGGAAGCGCATCTTGCGCCGAGCGGGTTTGAGGGCAAAATGCATTGATGTGAATCTAACAACTTATGGCCCCTGCACGAAGAAAAAAATGACCCCTAAATCAGATTCTTCCAGTGAGTTGAGCCGCCTTGTGTGGCGCAGCTTCGAGTGGGTTTCTCAAGACTCGAAAGAAATGACGTCTGGGCGTTCTTTGATCCCAGCCGCGACCGGAAGCGGAAGCTGAAATAAGTCGAACCGAATTGGTCTTGCGCACCGCGAGGACATCTTCCGGTATAATCCGTGCAGACACGACGGAGAGATGGCCGAGCGGCTGAAGGCGGCGGTTTGCTAAACCGTTATAGGGTCAAAAGCTCTATCGGGGGTTCGAATCCCCCTCTCTCCGCCAGCATAAGCGTTATCTTGTTGAATATACACATAAATCACAGAAAATACTGCCCTTAGCTTCCTACCCCTTTGTCGTCATAGTCGCCTGAGTCGCCTCAATTCCGTCCTCTACCCTCGTTTTGCACGACAACGGACGGTGTGCACGACAACGGGTTTTGGGGATCAGAAATGGCCGCACGAATTCTCTGATCAGGACGGTTGCCGAGCAAAGTCGAAGAGGAAGATATAGCCGAGGTTGCCCGAAACCACGTGCCCAATTCTTCTGGCCCACCGAATCCTCTATAGTTAACTCGCCCTCCGAACGGATACGCATGAGTGATCAAATCGAACTTTCGGCCCTGGAGTCGCATCTTTGGGCGGCCGCGAACATTTTGCGCGGCCCCGTAGACGCGGCTGATTTCAAAACTTACGTGTTCCCGCTTCTCTTTTTCAAGCGGATCTCCGACGTCTATGACGAGGAGTACGCGCTTGCGCTGGAGGAGTCCGGTGGCGACGAAGAATACGCCTCATTTCCCCAAAATTACCGTTTCCAGGTCCCGGCTGGGAACCACTGGTCCGATGTCCGCGCTGTCACCAGCAATGTAGGCATGGCGCTCCAGAAGGCCATGCGGGGGATCGAAAAGGCCAACCCGGAAACACTGTATGGCATATTCGGCGACGCTCAGTGGACCAACAAGGACCGACTTCCGGATTCCTTGCTCCGGGATCTGCTTGAACACTTTTCCAGGATCAATCTCGGCAACACCGCGGCAGAGGCCGACATCCTGGGTCAGTCCTACGAGTACCTCATCAAGAAATTTGCCGACCTGACCAACAAGAAAGCCGGCGAATTCTACACGCCGCGGGCGGTTGTGCGGTTGATGGTCAACATTCTCGACCCCAAAGAGGGCGAATCCATCTACGATCCGGCCTGCGGAACCGGCGGCATGTTGATGGAAGCCATACACCATGTCCGTGAGAACCATGGCGACGACCGCACCCTCTGGGGAAAACTCTTCGGGCAGGAAAAGAACCTCACCACTTCTGCCATCGCGCGTATGAACCTGTTTCTTCACGGCGCCTCCGACTTTCAGGTGGTGCGCGGGGACACACTGCGCCAGCCGGCCTTTTTCTCTGGAGACAACCTCGCCACGTTTGACTGCGTGATTGCCAATCCGCCCTTTTCACTGGAAAAGTGGGGAGAAGAGGTCTGGACCAGCGACCCATACGACCGCAACTTCGCTGGAATGCCGCCGGGCAAGACCGGCGACTACGCCTGGGTACAGCACATGATCAAGTCTATGGCCCCATCTACCGGGCGCATGGCCGTAGTGCTGCCGCACGGCGCTCTCTTCAGAATGGGCAAGGAAGGCGCCATTCGCACCAAGCTCCTTGAGATGGACCTGCTTGAGGCGATCATTGGCCTTGGTCCAAACCTGTTCTACGGCACCGGCCTGGCCGCGTGCATTCTGATGCTGCGTCTCCGCAAGAAGAAAGACCGCAAAAAGAAGGTACTCATCCTCGATGCCTCGCGCGAATTCAAAACCGGCCGCGCGCAGAACGAGCTCTTGCCTGAGAATGTAGACCGGATCTTCGGCTGGTATCGCGATTACAAGGATGTGAAAGGCATCGCCAAGGTCGTTACGCTCGCCGACATCGGCGGTAACGACTACAACCTGAATATCACTCGCTATGTTGCGCGGAAAAGCGAAGAGAAGGTGCTGTCAGTTGACGAGGCGATGGAGCAATTGCGGGAAAGCGCCATGGCCGCCTTCGCCGCCGAAGAGAAGCTCCTCTCGATTTTGAAGCGGGAAGGAATCCTGTCTTGATCACCCGCATTTCGCAGCAGCGGCTCGAATCGTATCTCTGGGGCGCCGCTACGCTTCTGCGCGGGACCATTGACGCGGGCGACTACAAGCAGTTCATCTTTCCGCTTTTGTTTTTCAAACGGCTTTGCGATGTCTTCGATGAGGAAACAAAACTCGCATTGAAGGAATCTGGTGGCGATGCGGACTTCGCTGCCTATCCTGAGAACCACCGCTTCCAGGTCCCACAGCAAGCGCACTGGTTTGAGGTGCGGCAGACTTCGAATAGTGTCGGCAAAGCTCTTCAATCCGCCATGCGGACCATTGAAAAGGCCAATCCTGACAAGCTTTACGGCATCTTTGGCGATGCACAGTGGACCAACAAGGATCGCTTGCCCGACGCCATGCTGCGCGACCTCATCGAGCACTTCAGTTGCCTTGAACTCACGGTTGCCAATCTGCCTGAGGATGAGCTGGGCCAGGGCTACGAATACCTCATCAAGAAGTTCGCGGACGACTCCGGCCACACGGCCGCCGAATTCTACACCAACCGAACCGTCGTCCATCTCATGACAGAGATGCTTGAACCGCAGTCAGGCGAGTCCATTTACGACCCCACCTGCGGCTCCGGTGGCATGTTGCTTTCCTGCATCACGCATCTGCGCCGGCAAAAGAAGGAGTGGCGCAATGTCCGCCTCTATGGGCAGGAGCGGAACCTGATGACCTCCTCCATCGCACGGATGAACTGCTTCCTTCATGGGATTGAGGATTTTCAGATCGTGCGCGGCGACACGCTTGCGGAACCGAAGTTGGTCGAGGGCGACCGGCTCATGCGCTTCGATGTGGTGTTGGCAAATCCGCCGTACTCCATCAAGCAGTGGGATCGTGATGCGTTTGCCTCCGACCCTTGGGGACGCAATCTGTACGGCACTCCGCCACAGGGGCGGGCGGACTATGCTTTTTGGCAGCACATCCTCCAGAGCCTAAATCCGAAGACTGGACGGTGCGCAATTCTGTTTCCGCACGGTGTGCTCTTCCGGCAGGAAGAAGCCGAGATGCGCCGCAAGCTCGTAGAGGCCGATCTGGTGGAGTGTGTTCTTGGGCTCGGACCGAATCTCTTCTATAACGCCGCAATGGAGGCGTGTGTAGTCATCTGCAGAACGGTCAAACCAAAAGGGCGGAAAGGACGAACCCTTTTCATCAACGCGGTGAATGAGGTCTCCCGCGAACGTGCGCAGAGTTTCCTGACGGAAGAGCACATCGAGCACATTGTTGAAGCATACATATCATTCAAGGACCAACCAGGCTTTGGAAAAGTCGTGACGTTGGATGAGTTGCGGAAGAATGAACACAGCCTGAAAGTTGACCTGTACGTTGCCACTCCGACCGCAAGCAATGGCAACAGTAGTATGGCCAGCAAACAGACAAGCAGTTTGAAGGGTGCCTTCAAAGCGTGGTGTCAGTCTCGGGTTCTAGTCAGGGAGGCGCTCGTTCGTTTGTTGCCGAATCTAGAGATCAACGGGCCAGAGGTCGAATCGCTCAAGTTCGCTGAGATTGCAGATTTTCACTCATCAATTAATAGGAAGAAATGGACGCCAGTTCGTTTTGGCGATGTCGTGACCTTTGTCAAAGACACGGTGGACCCCGACTCCGGCGAACTTGACCGCTACGTTGCCGGCGAGCACATGGAGACCGAGAACGTCCATATTCGGCAGTGGGGCACTGTAGGCGATGGGTATCTCGGCCCCGCATTTATTCGGAGATTTCGGAAGGGGCAAGTGCTATACGGATCACGCCGCACCTATCTCAAGAAGGTGGCGGTCGCTGAGTTCGAGGGAATAACCGCCAATACAACCTTTGTCTTGGAAGGAATTGCAGGAAAGCTTCACCAGCCCTTGTTGCCGTGGGTCATGCTGTCACAAAGGTTTACCGAGCACTCAGTTCGTGAATCAAAGGGTTCGACAAATCCGTATATCAACTTCCCGGATATCGCAAAATTCGAATTCGACCTCCCCCCACTCGATGAGCAGCGGCGGATCGCAGAGGTGCTTTGGGAGTTGGACAAAGTATCAGAGCGTTGGAAAAAAGTGAAAGCAGATATCGAATATGCGAGTTTATCTCAATTTCGAACGTCCGCGATCGGCGCCACCGCTTCTGATTCAATTCTAAGAGACATCGGAGAGTTCTCGGCGCCCCTTGGATGGACCGTGCGACGGGCAAAGGATCTCGTATCGAGCCCGATTACAAAGGGTGCGACGCCGTCTCTCAAGTTGAACACTGAGAGTGCAACTGTTCCGTTCCTGAAGGTATACAACCTGACGTTTTCAGGTGATCTTGATTTTAGCGTTGACCCTACCTATGTTGAACGTAGAGCCCATGAAATGGAACTCAAGCGGTCCCGGGTGCGAGCCGGCGACATCTTGATGAATATCGTTGGTCCGCCGCTAGGAAAGACCGCAATGGTTCCGGGAGGGTTTCCAGAATCCAATATCAACCAGGCGATCGCTATCTATCGAATTGAAGACCCTGTTATTAGAAACTACTTTTTCGAGTACTTGCGCACGGACCTTGCACAAGCGTGGCTGGAGCGGCGATCAAAGAAGACTTCTGGTCAGCGAAATCTTACTTTGGAACTTGCTCAAGACCTTCCGGTTCCGCTTCCGCCGCCTGAGATCCTCCAGGAGGCTGTTTGGACGGCGAACAAATTTGCGACACTCAAACGGGATGTGGCGTCGGTATTGCTAGCTGTGTCGCGTCTGAGCCAATCGATTTGGAATTCCCTATGAACAAGAATACCAATTTCAATAAACCCAAAACAGCCGACACGACGATTCGTACTGCTCGTTGGATTGTTGGCGGGTTCGAAGTGGGATCGAGGATCGACGGATGAAGAAACTATCGCCAGCATTTGTAGAGCTGACTCAGGATGCACTGCTTAAGGCGTTCTGGTATAAGCCATCTCTGCGGATATTTCTTCAGCAGCACAGTATTGCCGAGAGAGCGCTAGCTCAATGGCATGCTGACCAAAGCAAGCGTGATTTTATTCTCTGGCTTTGGCCGCAGCTCGTAAAAGATGAAAAGGGCCAGAATGTGATCTTGAGTATGGCAAGATCGTTGGCCGAAATGCAGCATTTCCCAGATCTGGAGCGGAAAGAAGACACAAAGATTCGCATCCCCGAAGCAAAAGAAGCAATTGCCCGGCTTCGTAGGGCGGTGCTCTCAATCAACGAAACGATCCGCGAAACCAAGGATGCCGAGAACAGAAGAAAAGCTGCGATTGAGCAGATGACAGCGAACATTGCAGCTCAGCAATCCATCGAAAAGCTAGCGAGTCGTCTCACAGAGATTACCGGGCAGCTTGAGAGGCAGGATGGTGGATATGCTTTTGAGCGATGGTTCTATGACTTAGCGATCTATTTTGAGTTGGAAGCCCGGCCTGGTTATGTAGCAAATGGTCGCCAGATCGATGGAGCGCTTACCATTGATGGAACCACGTTTCTCGTTGAGACCAAGTTCACCACGACGCCGATTGGGTCGCCAGACATCGACACGTTCATGGCCAAGATCGAGTCCAAAGCCGACAACACAATGGGCCTTCTCATCTCCATTTCAGGATTTAATCAGGGTGCAAAGGCCTCTGCATCCAAGCAGAAGACGCCAATGTTATTGCTCGATCACGGCCACATTTTCAACCTGTTGCTTTCCGGTGTGATGACACTCCCTCAAGTTGTCTCACGGATAAAGCGGCACGCGTCACAAACGGGATCATCCTACCTCGGAGCTACGGAGTTTTGATGATGGGACACTTCAACGAAGCCAATACCGTAGAGCAAATGATTCTCGATGCTGCCACGAAGCTCATCGGCACCGAAGCAATATGGACCTACGTGTTTGGTCCTCAACTTCCGCGCCAGACCGGCGATGTCATGGTCGAGTCATGGGTGCGCGAGGCGCTCGTTCGACTCAACCCGGAGATCGCCGCACAGCCTGATCGCGCGGATGAGGTGATCTATAACCTCCGCGCCTGCATCCTCTCTGTACAGGCCGACGGCCTGGTGAGGGCCAACGAAAACTTCATGGCCTGGCTGCGCGGCGAGAAGTCCATGCCCTTTGGGCCGGATGGCGAGCATGTGCCGGTACGCCTGATCGATGCCGAGGTGCCCAGTAACAACCGCCTGACCGTCTGCAACCAATGGACGTATCAGATTGGCACGGTGGAGAAGCGCTTCGATGTTGTGTTCTTGGTAAATGGACTGCCGATTGTCATTGGCGAGGCCAAGACTCCGACTCGAAGTGCGGTGACCTGGTTCGACGGCGCATACCAGGTGAATGAGATTTACGAAAAGCAGGTTCCGGCAATGTTTGTGCCGAACGTGTTTTCATTCGCGACCGAAGGGAGGCTCTTCCGCTATGGCTCCATTCGCATGCCAATTGACATCTGGGGACCGTGGCGAGATGAAGAGAACCAGAAAGAAGGCGAGCTGCGCCATGTGAGAGGCGCAGTCGAAAGCATGTTGCGGCCTGGGATCGTGCTGGATATTCTACAGAACTTCACGCTTTTCGCCACCGATAGCAAGCACCGCCGCATCAAGATGATCTGCCGTTACCAGCAATACTTCACCACGAACCAGATTGTGGATCGAGTGGTGGCGGGTTATCCGAAAAAGGGCCTGATCTGGCATTTTCAGGGCAGCGGCAAATCCCTGCTCATGGTTTTTGCCGCATTGAAGCTCCGGATGCATCCGAAGCTCGGCAGTCCCACAGTGATGATTGTGGTTGACCGCATCGACCTTGATACGCAGATTACGGCGACCTTCAACGCTGCCGACGTGCCGAACATGCTTGGCGTGGGAACGCGGCAGGAGTTGCAACAGCTGCTTGGGCAGGATGTGCGTAAGGTACTGATCACAACCATTCACAAGTTTGCCGAGGCTGGCGGAAAGCTAAACGAGCGGTCGAACATTATTGTGATGGTGGATGAAGCCCACCGCACTCAAGAAGGCGATCTGGGCCGCAAGATGCGCGAGGCGCTTCCGAATGCTTTTCTCTTCGGCCTGACCGGCACTCCGATCAACCGGGCCGACAAGAATACATTCTGGGCATTTGGAGCGGACGAGGATGAGCATGGCTACATGAGCCGTTACTCGTTCCAGGAGTCGATCCGCGACAAGGCGACGCTGCCGCTGCACTTTGAAGCGCCTGAGATCCGACTGAAGATCAATAAGGATGCCATCGACGAAGCCTACAAACAGATCACCGGAGCCTTGAGTGAGCAGGACCGGGACGATCTGGCCAAGCGGGCAGCCAAGATGGCGGTCCTGGTGAAGAATCCAGAACGCGTGCGCGCGGTAGTGAGTCACATGGTTCAGCACTTCCAGTCGAAGGTGGAACCAAATGGCTTCAAGGCACAGGTGGTGACCTTTGACCGTGAATGCTGCGTTCTGTACAAGCAGATCATGGATGAGCTGATTGGCTCGGAGGCAAGCGCCATCGTGATGAGCGCATCGCCGGGCGATCCTCCTGAATGGAAGGAGCACGTCCGCGACAAGGATGCCGAAGAGAAGTTGCTGGACCGCTTCCGCAATCAAACCGACCCACTGAAGTTCGTGATAGTGACGAGCAAATTGCTTACCGGCTTTGACGCGTCGATTCTCCAGGTCATGTATCTGGACAAGCCGATGAAGGACCACAACCTGCTCCAGGCGATCTGCCGAACCAATCGCACATACGGCCAGGAAAAGACACATGGCCTGATCGTGGACTATATCGGCATCTTCGACGATGTGGCGCGGGCACTGGACTTCGATGAGAAGGCTGTACAGCAGGTCGTTTCGAATATTGACGATCTGCGGAAAGCGCTGCCCGTTCAAGTGCAGAAATGTCTAGCGTTCTTTGCCGGCGTTGATCGAAGCATTGGCGGCTATGAGGGCCTGATGGCTGCGCAAGAGCGCCTGCCCAATAACGAAGTGCGTGACAGGTTCGCGTCGGAATACTGTGTCCTCGGCCGGATATGGGAGGCGTTGTCTCCTGACCCGATGCTCAGCGCGTATGAGGCCGACTATCGCTGGCTCACGCAGGTTTACGAATCCGTGAAGCCACCCAGCGGAAACGGCAAATTGCTTTGGCACGCGTTGGGCGCAAAGACGGTCGAGCTGATCAATGAAAACGTCCATATTGAGTCTGTCCGGGATGATGTGGAAACCCTGGTCATGGATGCGCAGGTGTTGGAAGGGATCTTGAAGGACGCGCAACCAGAGAAGAAGGCGCGGGAGGTTGAGATCAAGATCATAGCCCGGCTTCGAAAGCATGGGAACAATCCAAAGTTCACGGCTCTAGGCGAGCGTCTGGAAAAGGTGAAGGAGCGGCACGAGCAGGGCTTCCTGACAAGCCTGGAGTTCCTGAAAGCGGTGCTGGAGATTGCCAAAGAGGTTGTCGAGGCCGAGAAAACGGTCTCGTCGGATGATGAACGAGACCGCGCTAAAGAGGCTTTGACGGAGTTGTTTGCCGAGGCAAAGACCAGTAATACCCACATCATCGTCGAGCGAATCGTGAGTGATATTGATGAGATTGTGAAGAAGGTGCGTTTCCCTGACTGGCAGCATACAAGCCAAGGAGAGCGACTGGTTCAGAAAGAGCTTCGGAAGACTCTGCTCAAGTACAAGCTTCATACGGATCAGGAACTGTTTGACAAGGCGTACGAATATATCCGGCAATATTATTGAGGTAAAAGTCACCTCGCCCAATCGAGCTGAGAGCGATCTTCAACGCGCAGCATGAGCGGAGACCGGTCGGAATGTATCAGAAGGCTCGCACAGCCTTATGAAAAGGGTCTACGTGCGCCCTGTCTTCGGTGTTAAGCTGCCTTGCCGCTGAAGAGACCACGCTCTTTTATCGGTTTTTCGCCAAGGTGGAGGAGTTGAGATTTCGGCCAACCGCCGGGCCCTGTCTTTATACATCTCGATTGGCGTCCTCGGTGATGTGAGTTCGCCGGTCCGGGTTACGACCTTCTGGAGCGCCCTGTCTCGAATTGGACCCTCCGGTGCATTCGCCCAAACAAAGTTGGCCAGCCACTTTCCCTGGTATTCCATCCAGAAGGCGTCCTTCGCCTTAGGGGGTCGCATCTTTCTAAATTGTGCCATCAATTCGAGCTTCTTTGAGACCCTTACTGCTCTATAGCTGGAGGCAGCGAACTGCGAGAGATGCCATTCGACAGTGTTAAGTAGGATGGGGACATCCCCCGTCAGAATTGGGCTCTTTCGAAGCTGTTTTCCGGCGCGACAAAACTCGAGAATGTCCGTCGCGATCTTGTCACTCAAAGCACCTGTCCTTCGGTCCTCATCCAGTCGCGCCTGCCAGCGTCTATGGCGATCAACGATCGCCTTTTGTGCGAGGATCTTCTTTGAGGAGGCTCCGGACTCTATTGCCTTGCGGTCCGCCTCTGGCAGTGTCGCGAGGACAATGTGCCTGCGGATGCTCGTCGCCATCTCCAACTCCAGGCTG
>PLZC01000141.1:3780-6978 GCA_003151985.1 Acidobacteriaceae bacterium | reverse complement strand
TCGAACCAGCGACCTCTTCCGTGTCAAGGAAGCGCTCTAACCAACTGAGCTACGCGCCTGCAAAGCAATATCTGGTAGTTTATCAGGATTGGGGCGGCAGGAACAGCGGTTGGGCTGCCGCGCGCATGGGCCATGCTGTACCATCGTTGACAAACGAAGAACTCTCCTCCGCCGGCAGTAGGCGTACCGGCGCTTTCACGGGTGGCAGGGCCTTTTCAAGCTCTTGCGGGAAGGATGCCGCTTATTGAGATTGCTCCGGAGATTGTTGGGGGCTGGGCGCTTCGGTTTGCTGCTTGCTAGAAGACTGCCATGGACGACGTTTCGCAAACCCGATCGAATCCATTCCGCACCGCTCCCAACCTGCTTACACTGATGCGCATCTGTCTGGCGCCGTTTCTGGTGGACGCCATTCTGGAGGGCCGGTTTGCTCTCAGCTTTGCCCTGTTTGTTGCCGCCGGACTGACCGACGCGCTGGACGGCACGCTGGCGCGCATTCTTAAGCAGCGCACTGTGCTTGGCCAATATCTCGACCCAGTGGCCGACAAGTTGCTCCTCAGCACCATCTTTCTGGTGCTAATGCACGAGCACTTGATTCCAATCATGGTGACGGTGCTGGTTTTCGGCCGGGATGTTGGAATCCTGCTGGTGGCCGCGATTCTCTATGCGGCTGTGGGGCGGCGAGAGTTCAAACCCAGCATCTTTGGCAAGGCCAACACGATTGCCCAGGTAACCGCGGTGGCCGCGGTGCTGCTGCACCAGCTCACGACCGCATCCTGGGTCGTGGTCTTTCGCGCACTGGCTCTCGATGCCACGGTCGCGCTGACCGTAGTCTCGGGGTTGCATTACGCTTGGGCGGTGTCGCGCCGGGGAAACAGCCACGCGTCCAACGGAACCGTCACAAAGTAGAGCGCGTTTCGCGCGCGGTCTTATGCGTCGTCGGAAACGTCCTCGGTTTCAGCGGTGTCTTCGATCTCCATGTCGTGAAACTCCTCGGAGTCAAAGACCTCGCCACACTCCAGGCATTCGACAAATTCGGTGTCTTCATGCCGGGAGACGATTCGTACCTTCGGGTGTCTGCAGGCGGTGGCCATCGTTCGTATTATCGGTTGGAATAGATGCTCTTTCCGCCAGATTGTAGCGGGCTTTCCGGCAAAATAAAATGGCTATTTTTAGAATCTTCGATCTTTGTTGAAAGTTTTTCCGGTAAGAGCCGCACTCCCTGCCCTGAAGGACTTGAAATGCCGACAGAAATGGTCGTATACTGAACACGGACCGAAGAAGTCGGATATTCAATGCTCAAGCTGACCAAAAAGGCCGATTACGGATTGATGGCGCTCAAGTACCTTGCCGAGCACCCGGAGACGGCGGCGCTCAGCGCCAAGGATGTTGCCGACGCCTACGCTATTCCCGCGCAACTGCTGGCCAAGATATTGCAAACGCTGACCAAGAAGGGGTTGCTGCGTTCTCATGCGGGAATGAACGGCGGATACGCCTTGGCGCGGGATGCGCGCCAGATTTCAGCTTACGAAGTGATTCACGCCATCGACGGCCCGTTTTTCATCACCTCCTGCACCAAGGGGGCCAAGTCCTGCGAACTGACCCCAAGCTGCACCATCAAGGAGCCCCTGGCGCGGGTGAACGAGACCATTGCCGGAGTTCTGAAGAGCATCAGCATTCAGGACCTGGCGGAACACGAGCATCCCGCAGTACCGGCTCGCACGAACGGCGTGCTGGTTGAGTTGACGCTGTAACAGAACCAGAGCAGTTTTTCCCTCCGTGTTGAGCGGAGCAAAGTATTGACGAGGACGGAGACCGGAATGAGTACTGTTGCCAGCAATGTAGAAGTCCCAGCAGGCGTAAAGCTCCCAATCTATATGGATAACCACGCGACCAGCCCGCTCGATCCGCGGGTTCTGGAAGCGATGATGCCATACTTCACCGACTAAGTTCGGCAATGCGGCCAGCCGCAACCACTCGTTTGGGTGGGAGGCGGAACAGGCTGTGGAGACTGCGCGCGAGCAAATTGCGAAGCTCATTGGCGCCACCGCGAAGGAGATCATCTTCACGTCCGGCGCCACGGAAAGTCGAACAACCTGGCCATCAAGGGCATCGCGGAGATGTACCGCGAGCGCGGCAACCACATTATCACCCAGGTGACGGAGCACAAGGCAGTGCTGGACACCTGCAAGCGGCTAGAAAAATACGGCTACCGCGTAACCTATTTGCCGGTGAAGGCGGACGGGCTGATCGACCTCGAAGATCTCCGGCGGGCCATGGACGACAAGACCATACTGGTCTCGATCATGGCTGCCAACAATGAGATCGGTGTACTCCAGCCCATTCGTGAAATCGGCAAGCTCTGTCATGAGAAGAACGTTATCTTCCACACCGACGCGGTGCAGGCTGTGGGCAAGGTACCTGTCAACGTGATGACCGACAATATCGACGTGCTGTCGCTCTCCGGGCACAAAATTTATGGCCCCAAGGGAGTAGGCGCGCTGTATGTTCGCAGGCGCAACCCGCGCGTGCAGATTGCCGCGCAAATCGACGGCGGCGGCCACGAGCGCGGCATGAGGTCCGGCACATTGAATGTGCCCGGAATCGTGGGCCTGGGCAAGGCTTGCGCGATCGCTTTCGATGAGATGGACTCGGAGGCGGCTTATCTGCGCGGATTGCGCGACGGTTTGAAGACCAGGCTTGAGTCCGAATTGGATTATGTTCACGTGAACGGCTCCATGGAGCACCGTTTGCCCGGCAATCTGAACATGAGCTTTGTGTATGTGGAGGGTGAGTCGTTGTTGATGGGCATCAACGACGTGGCGGTCTCGAGCGGGTCCGCTTGCACGTCGGCTACCCTCGAGCCTTCTTATGTGCTGAAGGCGCTGGGACTGGGCGACGATGTGGCACACAGTTCCATTCGATTTGGTTTGGGTCGCTTCAACACCCAGGCCGAAGTGGATTACGTGGGCGCCAAGGTCATCGACATTGTGAAGAAGTTGCGTGAACTTTCACCCCTTTACGAGATGGTGAGAGAAGGCATTGACCTGACGAAGATTGTTTGGGCCGCGCACTAGGACGACACTCGAACGAGTCGGCAGGCACGGCTGCCGAATCAAATGACAGAACGGCGGCTTCCCCCGCAGGAGGATTTGGAATCATGGCATACAGCGACAAGGTAATCGACCACTACAACAATCC
>PLZC01000141.1:0-3772 GCA_003151985.1 Acidobacteriaceae bacterium | reverse complement strand
TCGGCTGCGGCTCGGCGATCGCCAGTTCTTCGCTGGCCACGGAATGGATCAAGGGCCGCACCGTCGAGGACGCTCTCTCGATCAAGAACACCGACATCGTGAAAGAGCTCTCCTTGCCGCCCGTCAAGATCCACTGTTCGGTGCTGGCCGAAGATGCAATTCGCGCGGCCATCGGCGACTGGAAGAAGAAGAATGGCGCGACGGAATCGGCTCATGCAACAACCGGAGCGGTAGCGCAATAAGCGGCACTTGACCTTAAAAAGGAAATGAAAGATCAACTATGTCGAACATGGTGACAATTGGAACGCAACCATCGCCGCCGCCCCCTGCCGGGCAAGACACCAAGGCCGCGGTGCCAGGTCAAGGTCTGCAGGTGACAGATCGCGCCATCAAGCGCATTCGTGCGGCCATGGCCAAGGAAGGCATCTCGCCAGAGGAGGGTGGGTTGCGTCTCGGTGTCATGGGCGGCGGGTGCTCGGGGCTTTCATACTCAATCAAGTTCGATACGAAGCCCCGCGAGCGCGACCGCATTTATGAGTTCGACGGTGTGCGCGTCTTCGTTGACCCGAAGTCGTTTCTCTATCTCCACGGCATGACACTCGACTACGAGGAGACGTTGATGCGGCAGGGTTTCAACTTCATCAATCCGAACTCCACGCGCTCCTGCGGCTGCGGTTCGTCCTTCTCGTAGCGCAAGTTCGCAAGGGGTTCAACTAACTATGTTCAAGACTCTCGATTCCGCCGTTCCGGTTGCCTGCTGGTCCTGTTCCATAGGACACAACGATTCGACTTTATTCTGCCCGCATTGCAGCAAGATTCAGCCTCCACCCGGGGGCGATTACTTTTCTGTCTTTGGGTTGAAGCCGCGGTTGGAGTTGGACCTATCAGCGCTCGAGCAGGAGTTTCACCGCCTGAGCCGCAAGTTGCACCCGGACCGCTTTGCCCGCGCTCTCGTTAACGAAAAAGAGTGGAGCCTGGCCGATACGGCTTTGCTCAACGACGCCTATCGCACGTTGAAGGACCCATTGCGTCGCACCGAGTATCTGCTCAAGCTGGAAGGCGCGGAGATTGGCGAAGAGCACAGCGGGAAGGATCGGGTAGATCCGTCGCGAGTGCCGGCCGATTTGCTTGAAGAGGTCTTCGACCTGAACATGCAGTTGGAAGAGATGCGCATGGCGCGCAAGATCGGCGATGAGGATTCAGCGCTCGAAGCCAGTCTTGCGGAAGCGAAGGAGAAATTCAGTGGGCTGTTGAAAGCTGTGGACGAGGACCTCCGGGCCGAGTGGCGAGCATGGGACGAAGGGAATGAACTCGCACGGCAAGCTTCGCAAAAGAGAATGGTGGCTTTGCTCGATCGGCGGCACTATCTCAGCAATCTTGTTCGTGATGTTACCGAGACTTTAGGAGCTTGAAAGAAAGCATGGCGGAAGGACGCGTAGTCGGCATCGACCTGGGAACCACCAATTCCCTGGTCGCTTATATGCAGGGCGATACGCCGGTGGTGATTCCCGGCGTCGATGGCTCCAACTTGGTGCCGTCGGTTGTTGCACTGGACCCCATTGCGGCCGCAGGCGGCCGGCCCACGGTCACCGTAGGCAACAGCGCGCGGAAGGCTCTTATCGAGACGCCGGAGCGGGTTATCTACTCCGTAAAGCGGCTGATGGGCCGCGGGCTTGGCGAAATCCAGGAGGAATTGAAGCTGTTTCCCTTCCACCTGGCGGACGATATTGAAGAAGGTGAAGTCCCGCGCATCCGGCTTGGTGAGCTCAAGTTCACGCCGCCGGAGATTTCGGCTTATGTGCTGCGGCAGCTCAAGCGGAATGCGGAACGCTTCTTTGGCGAGCCAGTCACGCAGGCTGTCATTACTGTTCCCGCCTACTTCAACGATGCGCAGCGCCAGGCCACCAAAGATGCAGGCCGCATGGCCGGCCTGGACGTTTTGCGGCTGGTGAACGAGCCCACCGCCGCCGCGTTGGCTTACGGCCTCGACCACGCCAAGGTAGGCACCATCGCCGTATATGACCTGGGCGGCGGCACTTTTGATGTCTCCATCCTCAAGCTGCGCGACGGCATATTCGAAGTGCAGTCAACAAACGGCGATACTCACCTGGGCGGCGACGACATCGACAACCTGCTGCTCGCAATTGCTCTGGATGAGATTCACGCAGAGCACGGCGTCGACTTGCGCGGGAATCCTGGCGCTGTGCAAGTGCTGCGCAAGGCCGCGATCGAGGCCAAGATCAGCCTTTCCACAGAGAGCGCCGCGCATTTTGACATGGAGCTGCCCAATGGCGACCGCTACCAACGCGAGATTCCCCGCGCCGTCTTCGAAATGCTGATTGAACCTGTGCTGGAACGTACAGCCGGTCCCTGCAAGCAAGCTTTGAAAGATGCCGGACTCACGCCGGAACAGATCGACGAAGTTGTGCTTGTCGGCGGGTCCACCCGCATTCCGGCGGTGCGCCAACTGGTAGACGATCTCTTTCACCTGAAGGCGCGCGGCAAAAAGCCGCAAATCGAACTGAATCCCGACGAAGTTGTTGCGCTGGGGGCCGCGGTGCAGGCGGATATTCTGGCCGGCGCCTCCAAGACCACCGAAGAAATGCTGCTGCTGGACGTGACGCCGCTTTCCTTGGGCATTGAGGCCCTGGGCGGCGCGGTGGCGCGCATCATTCAGCGCAACTCCACCATTCCCGCTTCGGCCACCGAGCACTTCACTACCGGCGTTGACGGGCAGACGAACGTCGCCATCCACGTCGTCCAGGGTGAGCGCGAACTGGCCGCCGACTGCCGTTCATTAGCGCGGTTTGACCTGAAAGGCATTCCGCCCATGAGCGCCGGGTTGCCGCGCATCGAAGTCAAGTTCCTCATCGACGCCGATGGCATTTTGCAGGTGCGGGCTCGCGAGCAGCGGAGCGGGCTGGCGGCGGAAATTGAAGTCAAGGCTACCTACGGGTTGACAGACGAGCAAGTCGAGAGCATGATTCTGGACTCCTTCGACCACGCGGAAGAAGACTTTGCCAAGCGCCTCCTGATCGAAGCCCGCAATGAGGCCGAGACGATTCTGGCTGCTGTGGACCGCGCTCCGGAGAGCCCAGCGTGGCGGCAGTTGAGCCCCGAGGAACAGGCCGCGATTCACGCGGCACGGGGCCGTCTTGCCGCCATCAAGCAAGGCGAGGACGCAGCTGCGATTCGCAATGCTACTTTAGCCCTGGACCAGGCGACGCGCCGCTTCGCCGAGCTGATGATGGAGGCCGCCGTCTCGACCGCCATCCGCGGAAAAACCATGGATGCGGCCGGCAATGACATGGGCGACGATGTCACAGCGCCTCATGCCATGGCTCCGGCAGAGTTCAAGTAGCAACGCATGCTGTCATCGGAACCCTGACGTTCGATCAAAGGACGGATTGTATGAGCGAAGCAAGCAATAAGAACATTCCCGCCGACAAACTCGTCCGCGTCACCTTCCTCCCCGAAGGCAAAACGGTCGAATTCGAGTTTGGCGCCATGCCTTATGAACATCACGGCAAGCCAATGTCGTTCCTCGACGTGGCGGAAAACCACAACGTCTTTCTCGACCACGCCTGTGGCAGCGTTTGCGCCTGCACCACGTGCCACTTGTGGATCAAGGATCAGGAAGGAATCAGCCCCGCGGATGACGACGAACTGGACCGGATGGACATGGCTGCCGACCAGCAGTTGAACTCGCGCCTCGGCTGCCAGGCTGTCATCACCCGCCCCGGCGAATACGTAGTCGAGATTCCCAAGTGGA
>PLZC01000226.1 GCA_003151985.1 Acidobacteriaceae bacterium | reverse complement strand
CCGGTGAACTCGCCGGGAGCGTAGACGGTGTGCCGGTACCACGGCCGATTGGGCAGGCCCGCCTCGGAGATCATCGCGGTCTCGGCCTGGCGCAGCGCCAGGTTCAGCCTGGACAACTCGCCCGAGGGAGCGACTTGCCTGGCATGGACCTTTTCCGCCGCAGCGGTGAGGCGCGCAACCGCCGCCTGCGCAGGGGCAAAGTCGAGTGGCCCGAACTTCGTATCGACACACCTTCGCCGTGCGGCATCGATATAGGCGTCGATCTCCTTGGCATATGTCACGTAATCGTAGGGAAGCACATCCGCATCGGCCATGCGGAGGGACTCGAGGCCAAATACTCGCGCCATTTGTTGTAAATATACGAATTTGGGGTCGGCATTCTGGGTAAACCAGGCGAAATTGTCAAAGACCGAGTGGTAGACGCCATAGGGGCCCCCGGAGCCGATGTCGGTTGAAGGCACCCCAATGTGTTGCAGGAAAGGGGTAAAGTCGGATCCCGAACCCAGGTCGCCCACGCGTACATCTTCGCCGGCCATCGGCGGAGCATTCGAGGCGCGGTGCTCGTTGTCGCTCGAATGGCGCGCCTTCCACGCCTCAAAGACCGTACCGCCAATCGGGCTGGGGACCGACCGCGTGAGTTCGCGGATGAACTGCTTGAGCGAAGGCACTGCCGACGCGCCGAAGTCCGGCCCGGCGACGCCCACGTCCATGTTGAAATAGGCAACGGCCTTCTCAAGACTTTTTGCGTTTTGTTCCACCCACTCCGTTGAGCCGATCAGGCCCTCTTCTTCGCCGTCCCAACTGCAAAACAAGATCGTCCGCTTGGGGCGCCAGCCCGTTTTGAGTAGCGCCCCCATCCCATGCACCGACTCCAGCATGGCGGCGGTGCCGCTCGAGGGGTCAACGGCGCCATAGACCCAGGCGTCGCGGTGGTTGCCGGCCACTACCAGCTCGTCTGGGTACTCCGATCCCTTGATCTTCCCGATCACATCCCAGATGATGCGCCGCTGATAATCCTGCTCTGAAACCAGGTGAACCGTCACGCCGCCCGGCCCTTCGTGATAACGAAACGGCAGCGCACCCTGCCAGCCCTGCGGCACGCCTGGACCCTTTAGATTTTGCAGGATCGGCGTCACATCGTGATAACTGATGGGGATGGAGATGATGCGCGGCTGATTGCCCGACTTCTCATTGGGAACCCGCGCCGAGTCGGGCAGGTCGAGCGTGGAGGCCACCCCTGGCGTCTCCGGGTCTCCCGGATATTTAATCAGGAACTGCACTGACCCGCGTTGCACGCCCGACTCCGGCCTCCACGGGCCCAGGGGATAGGCATCGCCCTTGTAGTAGCCGTCGTCCTGCGGGTCGGAGTAGATGAGCACTCCCGCCGCGCCGCGCTGCTCGGCGATATACACCTTGACCCCGCGAAAGTTGGACCCGTAGCGGCAGACCATGATCTTGCCATGCACGTCGATGTGCTGGGCCGCAAGCTGGTCGAAGTCCTCAAGGCGGCAGTAGTTGGCATAGACTGCCTCCCCGGTCACGTCGCCCGACCCCGAGGAACCATTGAAAGGCATCACCACGCGGGGATCCTCCTGGTAGGGGTCGCCGTCGACGTGCTCGCGGGCGGGCCCGGACATGAGCAACTGCCCGGCTGCGCTAAAGGCCTCCACGCGCACTGCCTTGGGCTGGTTCATCAGCACGCGGTAGGGAACAATCTCCGTTTCAAGACCCGCCGCGCGAAACTTTTCCGCCACATAGTCCGCCGTCTTGCGGTCTTCCGGCGTCGAGGCCAGGTGGGGCTCGGCGGTCAGGGTTTTCAGGTGCTGGCCGGCCAGCTGCGCATCCGGCACGGCGAGGAATTTTGCTTCGATGCCCGCCTGGGTGGTGAAGTCTGCATAGCCGAAGACTGGCGGCTGCGTGGATTGGGCAGGCAAAAGCAATGAGACAAATGGAGACAGGAGGATGAGAGCGAGCGACTTGCGCAAAATCATGAAATGGAACCTTCTTGAAAGGGATAACAAGGCCGGATTGCTCATGGTACACGAGTGGTGCGGGGGCTGGGTAATTTGTGGATCCGCAGGGGCTAAAGCCCTGTTGATTTCATTGGCTTTATCGGCANNGAAGTCATGCCCTGTTACAAAGCCCTGGCCGAGATGTTCTTCCGCAGCCTGTACAGCAACCGTCGAATTCGACTAGCAAGCGCCGCTCGGGCGGGTTGTCGTTCCGGCTTCCTGCGCGGGCATAGCTTGCGGCGTGGGTAGCTGGCTGGCCGTGAAACCCGCCAGGTTGTTGGTGCACTCGGTGAGGATTCCGGGCAGCGCTGCAACCGTATTCGGCAATGTCGGCAGCGACGTATCGGGCTTGGTGAAGTTGAAGGCGCTCGTCATGTCGCCTACGGTGGCGCGGCGCCACGCAGAAAGATTCGGCACCTCGGCGCCAAATCGCGTCTCAATAAAACGGAGCAGCGACGTGTGGTCAAACAAATCGGACGAGACAAACCCGCCGCGGCTAAAGGGCGAGAT
>PLZC01000058.1 GCA_003151985.1 Acidobacteriaceae bacterium | reverse complement strand
TGCCTCTCACCTTGCTCACCTTCGGTCCATTTCAGCCAAATCACCAATGTACCGCACTCAATCTCGCGATTCGTACCAGAGCCGTCCTTTCAATGCTTCATCACCCGCACACCGAGCGGAGCGCGTTCATCGGCAATTTGTGAACTAAGTGCCAATTGCACTGAAGGATCGTCCAGAATCTCATCCTGCGCCTTCACCATCTTCACGTCCGGAAATCGTTTCGCAAATGCCGCAAGCTTGTCCTCTTCGCCATCCCATGCCGCCACCTGCTCGCCGCTTCCACGCTGGATGGCTCCCACCATCCCATAAATATGGTCGTGGCTCATGCCGCACACCGCAAATTCGATGTGATACTTCGGCGCCTCCTCTGTCTGCGCGGGTACTACCGCATCTTCAATCACCCGCCCAGACCCTCTGCCAAGAGCCATTGCTCTTTCCAGCATTCCAGCCATCTTAGCCTCCGACCCCATCAATCCGGCTTGCTTTAGAAAGTCACGCCAGTCAGTGAAACTCTGCTTCATCCCGCCTCCATCTCCATTACAACAATTCAATCAAACGCCTTAGGCTCTGACGCGTGATTCTTACTGATTTCCCGCGAGCTCACGCAGGCGCTCACTCACGTTCATAAAGGCACGCCCGTCGTGGTACGCCGCTTTCCAAATTACACCTTTGTCCTGGGTAATTGGCGTACCGTCCGCTTTAGTTAAGTTATAGAGCCCGTGAAACTGTGCATCGATCTGATGCTTTTGAATGAACTCCCATTGCTTGAGAAACCGCTCGAAATAAACGCCATCTTGCTTGCCGTAACGTTGGTGCATCAGCAGCAGGGCATTCAGTCCTTCTACCTCGACCCACCATTCTTTGGCCGTATCTTCTGGCTTGCCGAAAGTTGTGCCCTCGCGAAAGAAGCCTCCATTGGTTTCGTCCCACCCGTAGGCTAGAGCATGATCCACCAGCAGCTTCGCCATGCGCTCGGTCTTGGGGCTGGCCTTGCGGTGGAGCATCTCATCGGTCTCAAGCATAAGATAGGCGGTTTCCACATCGTGACCGTAAGAATCATGATCGGGAATCGCCTGCCAGGCATTGGTGAAAAAGAGATTCATAACGCCCGGTTCAGCGCATATTCTGTCGCGCACGATAACCAGCAGTTCTTCCAGCCGGTCGCGCAGGGTCGGGTCGGGCCACACCCTGTGAAGCTGAGTGAAGGCTTCGAGCAGATGAATGTGCGTGTTCATGGACTTGTAGTTCATGGGGCCTACCGGCCCCGGAACAATCTGCCCGTCTGCGACGATAGGTACCAGCGGCCTGCCTTCGCGCGTAAGCCACTCGTAATATCCGCCATTCACCGGGTCGTGCGCATGTTCATCGGCCCAGCGAAATCCCTTCTGCGCAAGAGCCAGCGCCTGCGCATCGTCAGTAGCCTGATAGGCAGCGGCAGCCCCATAGATACAGAATCCGATACCGTAAAGACCCTTGCCTTCTGGAAACTTCCCAGCACTGTTGCCGGCATCATCGAGCCACCAGAAGAAACCGCCGTCCTGTTTGTCCCACATCACGTTCTGCAGGTATTCCACTCCCTGTCGCACGATCGGCAGAAACTCGTCTTTCGTTTTCGGATAGTGCAGAACGACCTGTGAGGCGATCCACGTCATTCGTCCTTGAAAGACGGAGAATTTGCCGTCGCTAGGCGCCCATTTCCATTCGCGCGTAAAGTGGGAATGGAACCCGCCATGCTCGTGATCTACGGTTCGCGGAAACCAGACATTGAGAACGTCGGTGTGTAGCGCGTCTTCCACTTCTGCAGCGAGCTTGAGATATGTCTCACGCGTTGGCTGTGGGGCTATTGCAGGCAAAGGAGTTGAAGGCTGTTGCGCGGCGGACATGCCGGAGGACAGTAGAAGTGAGATACAAAAACTTCCGATTCGCACGGTCATTTCCTCCAGGGCGATTGGCTCGCGCCCAATCGTAACACGAGAGATAGGAAGATCGACGCGCCCCTTAGCTCCTATCTCATCAGTCCCCGAAGCTGGGAGTAACTCCGATCCGCGGGCGTAAGATCGATATGCGCCTTCTGCTCATGTAAAGCACGGACAACTCTCTCTGATAAATGGCAAGCATGAAGGGACACGGCCGGCACTATACTGTTCGTTGCTCGTCTAATAACAATGATTTCCCTGCGCCGATTTTCGAATGATCGTCCACTAGCCGGCTGGTCCCTGTGGACCTTTTCCCGGCCCGCGGCGCTGACCTGCGGCATTGTGGCATTGCTGCTTACGTTTGCTCATCTCGTCATGCACGCGCAAGAGGCGGCGATGCAGACACAGACTGGCGGCACAGGTGGCAACAGCACCGGCGGGACCTTTGCGCCTATTTACGATTCGGAGCATCACCCCATCACCGCGGGTGGTTTTGTCGACAGCGGCCCCGTTGTCTTCCGAGACATCTCCAGGCAGGCGGGGCTCGCCGACTGGCGCCACGTGATGGGCACACCGGAGAAGAATTTCATACTCGAGGCAGATGGCTCTGGCGTCGGCTTGATCGATTACGACAACGATGGATGGCTCGACATCTATCTTGTCAATGGTTCAACATTCAAGGCGCTGGATGGCAAGGAAGCGCCTCCGCACGCCGCACTCTTTCACAACAATCACGATGGCACCTTTACCGACGTTGCCGCTGCAGCCGGAGTGACAAACGATCGGTGGGGATTCGGTGTTGCGATCGCCGACTACGACAACGACGGTTGGCCGGATATCTATGTTACTAACTATGGCAAGAACCGCCTCTACCATAACAACCACAATGGCACCTTCACAGATGTAGCCGAGGAGGCTGGGGTTGCCCTGAATGGATGGTCCACAGGAGCGACATTTGGCGACTACGACGGCGATGGCCGACTCGACCTGTTTGTCGCCGGATATGTCCACTTTGATCGCGACAACCCTCCTATTGCGGGCTCAAAGGAGGTTCCGTCCTCCTACTGTAAGTTTCGCGGCGTCAGTGTCATGTGCGGACCTCGTGGATTGAAGGGCGAACACGACCATCTCTTCCACAACAATGGCAACGGCACGTTTACAGATGTGAGTGTGAAGGCTGGCGTCAACGACCCTGACGCTTACTACGGTTTCACCGCCATCTTTGCCGATCTTAACGACGATGGTAAAGTGGACCTGGTTGTCGCCAACGATTCCACGCCGAGCTATCTTTACATCAACAAAGGAAACGGCACTTTCGCTAACAACAGTTATGCTTCCGGCTACGCGCTCAATCAGGATGGACGCGAAATAGCATCCATGGGCATTGCCATCGGCGACTATCAGAATTCAGGTCGCCTAAGTCTTTTCAACACGGACTTTTCCGACGACTACAAGGTGCTTTATCGCAATGAAGGAAACGGAGACTTCACCGATGTGAGTTATACGGCGGGTGTGGCGGAGACCGGCATTCCATTCGTGGGCTGGGGAGATGGCTTCCTCGACTACGACAACGACGGTTGGCTTGACTTGATGCAGATCAACGGGCACGTGTATCCCGCAGTCGACAAGAATCCGTGGGGTACTTCGTTTGCAGAACGCCCCTTGCTCTTCCACAATATCGGCGGTAATAGGTTCTCATATGTGCCTCCTGTGCGCGGCACGGGCTTGGCTGTCGTGACTTCAGGGCGCGGCGCAGCGTTTGGTGATTTGTTCAACGATGGAAAGATCGATGTTGTCATTAATCCCATCGACGGCCCGCCCACGCTGCTGCGTAATGTAAATGGCGATAGCCATCATTGGTTAGAGTTGAAGCTGGTAGGTGGACCTGCGGGTCCGCGCGACGCTGTCGGCGCCACGGTCTATCTCACACGAGCGGGTCTGCGGCAACGCGGCGACGTACTCAGCGGGGGAAGTTACATCTCATCGAACGACCAGCGCGTTCACTTTGGGCTGGGTGATACTACAACTCTCGACCATGTGGAAATTCACTGGCCCGGCGGCGCCAGAGAGACAGTGAAGTTACCAGCAGTTGATCGTATCTATACCATTGCTCAAGGAAAGGGAATCACCGGCGAACTCTGTGTGGTGTGCAATTCACATGCCATCATTCCTGGCCGAAAGCAATAGCTTCAGTGATCGCCCGAGATACCGCCATCCTTCACGATCCCTGCGTCTTTCAATGTTCGTCTCTCCACATCCAGCGCCGAGGCGTGCAATGCCATTACGTGCTGCATCGCCGCATCCGCATCGTGTCCGCGGCCTTCAGCCTTGAAAGCCCTGGCGAGCAGATAGAAAGCTCCTGAATCGTCGGGGTTGATTTCAGTCGCTTTGCGCAACAGCGGCACTGCGGCGGCCGCATGATTCAGCAGTAAGTTCGCCTTGCCCCGATAGTAGTAAGTCGCCCACGAATCGGGTAGCAGGCTATTTGCCTTCTCAAGATAGGGAAGTCCATCCTGGTGGCGTCCGGTCTGGACTAAAATTGCGCCCAAGTAATAAAGGGCGTCGGCATCTTCTGGGTCCTGCTGAATCGACTGGAGCAGTTCCTTCTCTGCGTCGAGATTCCGGTTCTGCCCGAGGTAAGCCTTGCCAAGCTCGCGGTGAGCGCCGGGGAACTCGGGTTCCGCGCGCAGGACCTCTTGAAAGGCCTGCTGCGCCTGTTCGAATTCCGTAGCTTCGGCGTACGCTTTGCCCTGTAGAAAACTGGCCTGCGCCGGAGTCGCACTGTCTGCAAAAAGCCTCCCGAATATACTCTTGGCCTCTTCCACCTGACCCGCACGCGAATAACCTATGCCCAGCAGATAAAGCGCTGCGGGGTTGGTATTGTCCGCTTCCGTCAGTGGCTTCAACAGGACAATACCGTCTTCGGTATGACCGCTGAACGTGAGGCAAGTGGCCAGAAGCATCGTTGCCTGCTGGTCCTCGGGATCGCGACCGTGCAATTGCTTGAAATAAGGGAGGGCGTGTGTGTAGTCCTCCTGCTTGAGATAGGCCAAGCCGAGGTTAAGCTGCGTTTCCCTCTGCTCAGGGCTAATGCTGAGAGCCTTTTTGTAAATATCCACTGCTTCGGTAAAACGATGCGTTCTTGCGTATAACACGCCGAGATTTGCCAGGGCGCTCACATTGCGTGGATCGAGTTGGAGTACCTTGCGAAAACCTGCCTCTGCGTCGGGATAATCTTTTGCATTTAGCGCCAACATCGCCGACTCGAATGCCTGTCTTGCAGCGTCCGTGTTTGCGCAGAAGCCGGGTGTTGCGCAGAGGAGTAAAGAGATTCCGACAGAAATAACAAGAGGTCTCATTGACGGCCCCATGCCTCAGAACATGCAAAGAACACTTCGTAAACGTTCCTTGCCTCTGTGGCATCAATGTATCACACAATTACCTGGCCGGGCTCAATTGGAATTGAGTCCGGCTGGCTCTGAGCGAAAAGTCAGAAGTAGAACTTGCCCGCCAGTTGCAACTGGCGAGGATCGCGTGCGCTAGTAATCTGGCCCGAGGAACCTGCGTTGGCGCCGGAGTAAGTCGTCCCCGCCGGCCCTGACGCGGACAAGCTGTTATTCACTGTTCCCCACTGCGTGTGGTTGAACACGTTAAAGCCCTCGAACCGTAACTGAAACCGTACGTTCTCAGTGAATTTGAAGTTCTTATAGGTTGAGAAGTTCCAGCTGTCAACGCCGGGTCCATAGATCGTATTGCGATGGAAGTTGCCGAAAGTGCCATTGGCCGGGACGGCAAAAACCGATGGGTCATACCACATCGGAAACTTGCCAGCCGGTTGACTATGGCTGTGGGGGGTCGAAATCTTGCCTCCAACGTAGTCGGGACGGATATGTCCGAAACCTCCGTCGCCCAAGTTGCCGCTCGAATTAAGGTCACAGGAATCGCTCGTGGGGCTGTTGTTCGCAAGACAGGGAGTTCCGCTCCAGAATTGAATAGTCCCCGATATCTCCCAACCTCCGGCAGTAAGCTGCATAAGCTTGTTGGACCCCTTGAATCCGGGCAGGTCGTAAACATACTGAAAGTTGAAAACATTCCTTCGGTCGTAACCAGCGGGAGCGTAGAACTTCTTAAGTTGTGAGTAGTCCGGGAATACATCCCCGTCGCCGTCAACATCGTCTAGGTCCACGGCCTTGGCGAAAGTGTAGTCGGCATTAAAGGTGAGCGAATTGCTGAACCTGCGAGTCAGTTTGAATTGCAGTCCGTTATACCCGGAGCTGGCTCCCATTGTGGTGCTTCTGATGGAGCTATAGCCCTTGTAGGGCAACAGCGCGGCGACGACGTTGTTCACCGATGCCAAAACACCCGGGGCAGTGGTGGTCCCCAGCGGCAATTGCTCCAGCTCTTGGAGATAGATCTGATGTCGCGATTGGTTGCCAATATACGACGCATCGAGGGCCATACGGAAAGGTAACACTTGCTGGATGCCAAGGTTATAACCTGCTGTCGTGGGAATCATGCCCTTCTTGAGTACGGTCAAGACACCGCCAGATGGGGTGAGTGGAGTTCCGATGACATCCGATGCGGAGATACTCCCGATGTTGCCGCCATAGATCGTCGGCGTATAGACCACGGGGGGATTGCTTATACCGCCAAAGTTGAAGGTGTTTTGCTGGTAGCGCTCGTAGAATAGGCCATAACCAGCACGAATCGCGGTCCTGCCGTTCCCGAACACATCCCAGGCAAAGCCCAGACGTGGGCCGATGTTGTTATAGCGATAGTCCATTCCGCCTTTGGGCAAGCCGTTTGTGCCCTCACGGACCATGCCGTTGTACGGATTACCAATCGTTGCACCACCGCAACCATAAGAGGCTGTACTTCCGCAGATAGAGCCCTGGGTCGGAGCCGATCCGGGAATGTTGGGAGCAGTATTGATGGTCACGGCCTGTGAAGTCGAATAGAAGTCCGGCTCAAAGTAATACTGGTGATACTTTCCCGCCGTGTAAGTGGGTCCGAGAAACTGATATCGCACCCCATAGTCGAGCGTCAGGCTTGGCAGAGCTTTCCAGGTATCCTGGAAGTAGCCTTCATATTGGAACATGTGAAAAGCGCCGAACGCATAAACGTCTGTCTGACTTGTAGTCGTTGCGTTCCCGAGAAGCATGTTCGCCATCCCGTTGTTGGCATTGAGGGGATTTTGATTGCTGGCGGCGAAGTTCAGAGAGACATTCTCTTGCCAGCTTCCTTCCTGGCCATTCTCATTCAAATCGCCCATCAGTCCAAATTTGACAACATGGTTCCTCCAAATCTTTGTCACGTCGTCATTCGCAACAACCGTATTGCCCGTAGAAGTCCAGCCTGCAGGGAAGAACCCCGTGTTGAGGTAGGTGCCGTCTGCAAGGGCCGGTGCGAGATTATGTGTGTTAGTAGCCGGATATAAGTCACTGAAGCTGAAGCCCAGAGCCGTCTTGTCGTAAAGGTTCTTTGAAGTCCCCGGAACGATGTCGACCACCTGCGTCAAGTGCAGCCAACCAACGGTCGCTTCGTTCGTCAGTGTCGGAGAAATCACGTTCACCAAGCTCCACGCCCAGCTCTTGCCCGGCTTCTGCCTGAACATGGGGACAACGGGAAAGCTGGGACCGGAGAAGATGCCGAATCCCTGTTGCTCCTGCTGCCGGTCATCCACATATCGAAAGAACGCATTGGCCTTGGGTCCGAAGTTATAGTCGACGCGCAGAGCGTACTGGTTTTTGCTGAACGTGTACGTATCCTGGAAGTTGACCTGCTGCTCGTCGTTAAAGCCGTTGTTGTAAGTGGGGCGAGCAAAGTTACCCTTGTAGGCCGGAGTAAAGTCGGCGATCATCGCCGCATATTGCGAGTTGGACGTGTTAATTTGACTAACGGGGATAATATTGCCGGGAATCGGCGTCCCACCGTTGATCTCACCCTCCGCGTTATACGTCACAGTCCCTGGCTCGAACGCTTGCCCGTTCTGAAGATACCCTGTTCCAGGAGCGCCCCCCTTTGGGAATACAACCGGAGTGCAAATCGAAGTCCCGCTGTAATCGCAAATGCTGCCTGGACGGTACATTGGCGATAGATCGGCGGGTTGCCCTGGATGTCCCGAAGAGTCCAGGCCAAGCATCGAGGGTTGGGGCACAGTGTAAAACGTACCACCGCTTGGCCGGCTGGCGCGCGTGCCTTCATAGTTGAAAAAGAAGAACGCCTTCTTGTTGCTCATCGGCGAGATCTTCGGAATAGGGATAAACCCGCCGGTGTTGGCGCCGAACTGATTGAATCTCAGGATGGCTCTCGGATTACCGGCGTGATTGGTGAACCAGTCGTTAGCGTCGTAATCCGTATTGCGATTGAACTCATACGCCGTGCCATGGAACGCGTTGCCGCCGCTCTTGGTATTTATAAGAATCATTACTCCCGGGCTGCGGCCATATTCCGCGTTGTAATTGCCTGTGAGAGTCTTGAATTCGCCCACGGCATCGATGCTCAGTTCCGTGTATTCTCCGTCATTGGCCCCGATGTCTGTGTTGATTACGCCGTCGAGAAAGAAGTTGTTGTCGGTGCCGCGCATCCCGTTCACATAGAAGTCATCCGTCGCATTGAAGACCAGGCGGAATTGCGACTGATTGTTCGTGACCACGCCGGGGGTAGTCGTCAACAGCGATTCGAAGTCGCGTCCATTCAATGGCTGTTCGACAACCTGGCGTTGGTCAATCACAGAAGCGTTATTGGAACTCGTGGTGTCGATGGTAGGTGTTTCCGTGCTAACGGTGACGGTTTGCGTGGCCTGCCCAATTGTCAACTGCAGCTGACCTAAGCCGAGGCTTTGATCCGGATCAAGCACCACTCCGCCGCGAGACAATTGTTCCATCCCGGGGGCACTTACTTTGAGCGTGTAAGTGGCCGGAGTCAAGTTAAGCACACGGAAAGTTCCGCCATTATCGGAAGTCGTCTCGCGCGCCACTCCGCCGGTCGCTTCATTGATTACCTGGATCTTGGCCCCGAATATTACAGCGCCCGATGGATCTGCTACGGTTCCATTGATTGAACCGGTCTGCGCCCGAAGCTTCGCGCCCGGCAATAACAGCAGGGCCAAGGCAACCACCGCCAGCGGAAGAATGGATCCCGTCTTTAAAAGCTCGTGACTGAGTTGATTGGAGATAAGGCAAGCTGCCCATCTAGCCTTTGTTGATTTCTGCCCACCAAGGTTCTTCTCGAAGTGGTCACATGCGCTACTGGCACTGCTCATTCGTTTCATAGCCCTGGTTTCCTCCTGAAGTGTTGTCGATCGCTTCTAATGGTTCTCAACGAACAGAGACATCCACGTCTCGGCTTCGAGTGGATTCGTGTCGAGATCGAACCTGTCGGAAATATGCTCGTCGAACTTGGAGAGCGATTTTGCTGCCGTCGTTGCTTCCACTTTCAGGCGATTACGGTCCGGCTCACTTGAGGGGTCTGCAATCGTAAAGCCACGGCTCTCGGAGAGCACTTACACAAAAAGGGAATAACCCGGCTTTGCCGGAAAGACGGTCGTATTTGACGCTTCAGGGCGCATGCCCTGCCGGATTGGTGGCTTGTTTTGTTGTCTTAGCTTGCAAACTAATCCGTGTTGGCCCGAGAAAGAGCGCGCAATCTTTAAAGCGTCGGCTCATCATTGGACTACTTGGAATAGGGCCCGACATTTCGCCGCACATTTGAAACGAGAGTAGCGTACTCAAGGTATGGAACTGTGTCAAGAGTTTTTCCCTCGGCTGTCCTAATCCTCCAAATCCTCCAATGAGATCAATCGTTTAATTACAAAGCACCTTATAGGCTGCATCATCCGGTGCGATAATTGGCGAAGAGCTGGTCTTCAGGAAGTCGCGGTTGCCTTCTCGCAAACCGGTTCGCCTGACACGGGTCTTGACGGTTTCAAGACGAATTGATTTCGATAAGATCGACGGGGTCCTGAGCGACCGCTTTCCGAAGCCATCGCTCACCGAAGGTGCTCCATGCATCGCAGAGTCTTTCTAAGCAGCCTTGCCGCCGGGATCGCGGCAGTACCAGTCTCAGGCTTTCTCCGGGCGCAATCTGGCATTCCGGCCAAGCTGCCGGCCGACCTTCCTGTTACTCTCTCGAAGCACATCCCGCGCTATCGCGGCTTCAATATCCAGTGGGAGCGGAGGGCGGGTGACAACACCAAGCCAGCCTTCCAAGAATCGGATTTCGCCATGATGCAAGAGTGGGGTTTCAACTTTGCGCGCCTGCCGCTTTCCTACTGGATTTGGGGCAAGCCCACCGACTGGACGTACATTAACGATGAGCCGCTTGGCGAGATCGACCGTGCCCTCGATCTCGGCAAGGAGTACGCCGTCCACGTCAATCTCAACTTTCATCGCCTCCCCGGCTACTGTATCAACGGCCGCGAGCTCGAGCCCGTGGACCTCTTTACCGGCCATAAGGACGAAGCTGCCCGCGCGCTCAAGGCCGCCTGCTTCCACTGGGCCCACTTCGCGCACCGCTACAAGAGTGTGCCGAGTTCGCAGCTTTCCTTCGACCTAATCAACGAGCCGCCCAAGATGCGCTCCTACGAGGGCTACTTCGAAGAACGCTATGTTGAGGTCGTCCGCGCCCTCGTCGGGGCCATCCGCGGCGAAGATCCGCACCGGCTCATCTTCGCCGATGGCATCAATATCGGACAGAACCCCGTGCTTGACCTCGCCAATCTAAACCTCGTGCAGAGCACGCGCGGTTACCAGCCCAAAGCCATCAGCCACCACGGGGCAACTTGGGTTCCGCTTGATGAATACGAGACCATGAAGACGCCCGTCTGGCCGCTTACCGATGATAAGGGTCAACTCTGGGATCGCGCCAAGCTCAAACAGGAATACGTCGACAAGTGGAAGCCGCTCACGGATCTCGGCGTGCAAGTGCATGTCGGCGAGTGGGGCTGCTATAACCAGACCCCGCACGAGGTCGCTCTGGCCTGGATGTCCGACTGTCTCGCGGTTTGGCGCGAAGCCGGCTGGGGAAACGCGCTCTGGAACCTTCGCGGCAATTTCGGCGTTCTCGATAGTGGCCGCAAAGACGTCAACTACGAAGACTCTAAGGGCCACAAGATCGACCGGAAGATGCTTGAACTGCTTCGCACCGCCTGATCAAACTCGGTGCAACGCTGGGGAAACCACTGCATGACGCGCAATAGCCACGTTCCATTTCATTTAATGCTTGCCTCGATAGTCGTCCCGACTCTGCTCGCTCAGGGTATCGGACTCCATCTGAACAAGAAGGAATATTTTGAGGAGCCGGGCATCAACGTCATGGCTTTTCAGGACATCTATCCCGATGGGCATCAGGGCGGTGTTTCAATCATCCAGAATGGTGTACGCGTGGCTACGAACGGTGACCTTCGCCTCGATCCAGCGCCGGGCCAGTGGCAGCCTATGCCGAAGCAGGATGCACGCGAGGTCGACGCTGCCTCCAACACCATTATCACCACGCTGTCCTACCCCGACCCCACGAAGAATCGTACCGGCTTCAACCCAATTGACTACCCTGACCTCAACTTTACCTACAAGGTTCGTGTTCATGGCGAAGGCAATGCAATCCGCGTAACTGTCGATCTCGACAAACCAATTCCTACGGCCTTCTTGGGCAAAGTCGGTTTTAACTTCGAGCTCTTCCCCAACGATCTCTTTGGCAGGAGCTGGTATCTCGGCAGCACGTCAGGCATCTTCCCGCGGCAGGCGAACGGCCCTGAGACACGCGATAGCTCCAACGAGGTGCAGCCACTTCCGCTGGCCACCGGTTCCGAGCTCTCCATTGCTCCCGAGACACACGGGCAACGCATGCTGATCGAGTCCAGGACCGGCGACCTCGTGCTGCTCGATGCCCGCTCCAAGCGTAACAATGGCTGGTTCGTCGTGCGGTCGCTGGTCGCCGCCGGTGCGACCAGGGGCGCGATCGAGTGGGTCATCACCCCGCACGCCATTCCCGGCTGGAAGTTCCAACCGGTGGTCCACGTGAGCCAGATCGGTTACCACCCCGCGCAGAAAAAGATCGCAATCATCGAACTCGACCGCGACGATCCGGGCGCCGATCCGGTGCGCGTGCTGCGCATCGACCGCATGGGCGGCACGCGCGAGGTCCTTTTAGCGACGGCCAGACCGTGGGGAGACTTTGTTCGCTACAAATATGCCGAGCTCGACTTCTCGAAGATCGAGGAGCCTGGGATGTACCAAGTGGCCTTCCGCGACACGATCTCCCAGCCCTTCAGAATCGCGACCGACGTCTATCAGCGCGGGGTTTGGCAGCCTGTCCTCGAATACTTTCTCCCAGTGCAGATGTGCCATATGCGCGTCGAGCAGCAATACCGCGTCTGGCATGGTGCCTGCCACCTCGATGACGCGCGCATGTCCAAGACCAGCCACAACCACTTCGACGGCTATGAGCAGGGGCCGTCGACGCTCACAAAATATCACCCCGGCGAGTCTGTTCCCGGTCTCGATCAAGGCGGCTGGCACGACGCCGGCGACGGCGATTTGCGCATCGAATCGCAGGCCGACGAGGTGTCGATCCTCGCCAGCGCTTATGAGACTTTCCACCTCGACTACGACGACACTACCGTCGATGAAGGCAGCCACCGCGCGCAGATTCATGTGCCCGATGGCAAGGCCGACGCCCTCCAGCAGATCGAGCACGGCATCCTTACCATCCTCGGCGGCTACCGCTCGATGGAACGAGTCTATCGCGGCATACAGGAAGCGACGCTGGAACAGTATGTGCTTCTCGGCGATCCTTCAAACGCGACTGACAACCTTCGCTACAACGCTTCGATGAAGCCGGACAAGCGATCCGGAACCGAGTCCGGTAATCCCGACGACCGCTGGGTCTTTACCGAGCAAAACCCAATCCATGAGTACAAGGCCATCGCTGCCCTGGCCTCCGCCGGACGCGTGCTCAAGGCCACCAGACCCGAACTTGCGCGTGACTCAATCGATGCGGCCGAGGCCTTATGGCGCGCCGACCGCGATGGGACCAAGGGCTTTGATGCGCGCATGATCGCGGCCGCGCAACTGTGGATGACGACTGGCAGCGAAACCTACCGCGAGGAGATACTGAAAAGCCGCGCGCACATCGTCGCCGACTCTGCGGACGTCG
>PLZC01000400.1 GCA_003151985.1 Acidobacteriaceae bacterium | reverse complement strand
AGGTCCGCCAGATGCAGAAGATGGAGGCGGTGGGCCAGCTCACCGGTGGCATCGCCCACGATTTCAACAACATCATCGCCGTCATCAACGGCTATGCGGAGTTCGCCATCCTCAACGCCGGCGATACTGATGCCCTGCAGAAAAGCGTGCGGGAGATCAAGCGGGCGGCCCAGCGGGCCAGCGGGCTGGTGCGCCAGATCCTCACTTTCAGCCGCAAGGCGGAGGTGCGCTTCGCGGCCCTCGATCTCAACCAGTTGACCCAAGATCTGGTCACCCTGCTTTCCGAGACCTTTCCCCGCAATATCACCTTCAATTTTGCCCTGGACAAGGCGCTGCCACCGCTCCTCGCGGATCAAAACCAGCTGCAACAAATCGTACTGAACCTGTGCGTGAACGCCCGCGATGCCATGCCGGCTGGCGGCACGCTGCGCCTCACCGCAGCCAACCGCCGGCTCAACGCCGCGGAGGCCGGCACGTTGCCCGGCGCGCGGCCCGGCCCCTGGCTCATGTTCGAGGTCGCCGACACCGGCACGGGCATTGCGCCCGGGGTGTTGGAACGGATCTGGACGCCATTCTTTACCACCAAGGGCATCGGCAAGGGCACGGGGTTGGGGCTTTCCACGGTTCGTGGCATCGTCATCACCCACCAAGGCTTCATCGAACTGCAAACGGAAGTGGGGCGGGGCTCCACCTTCCGCGTGTATTTGCCGGCCGACGAGGGCGAGGCGCCCCAACCAGACAGCGCCGCGCCTAGTGCCATTCCGGATGGTCACGGCGAACTCATCCTCGTGGTGGACGACGACAAGGCCTTCCGCGAAATCGTCACGGTCATCGTGGGGAACCGTGGCTACCGCGTCGTGAGCTGCGCGGATGGTCTGGAGGCGCTCACCTTGTTTAACGCCCGTCCCAACGAATTCTCCCTCGTTGTCACCGATGTGGACATGCCCCGCCTCGGCGGGGTCGCGCTGGCCCGCGCCGTGCGGCAGATTCGCGCCGACATCCCGGTCATTGCGATGAGCGGTTTTTCCCACGATGACACGGATGGCTCTGATGTGCCGGAAATCCGGAAGTTGGCACATGCGTTGCTTAACAAGCCCTGCAACCCCGGAGAACTGTTGGGCGCCATGCATCAGCTGCTGCATCAACTCCCAAAACCTGAACTTGCCCTGCCCGCCATCCGGCGCATCGAAGAAGATGACCTTGGTCGCGAGACTCTCGCCAATGCGCCCGCCGAGCGTGGCAATCCCGTCACGCAGGCCGCGACGGTGTGCAAGGTGTGAGACCAACGTCCCTCGCCTTTTGACTTTCCCGGACATGGGCCGGACGCCCATGCCACGCTTGTCCGCCACTGGCGGGTGGCACGGGCGTCTCGCGTGTGGGATTGGTCCAGATGCAGCCGAGTGCCGTCAGGAGCGGGGCTTAACGGTTTTATGCTGGCTGAACTCGCTGTGTCGGCGGCTGTAGAAGACGTAGACGACGAGCCCGAGCGCCAGCCAGAGAAAGAAACGAATCCATGTAATCACTGTCAGGCCAGTCATCAACCCGGCGCACAGCACCACGGAAATCAGCGGGAAGAGCGGCACGAAAGGCACGCGGAAACCGCGGTGGCGCTCGGGTTGCCGGCGGCGGAGGACGATCACGCCCAGCGAAACGAGCACGAACGCGAAGAGCGTCCCGATGTTGGAAAGATCCGCGGCGTCGCCGATGTCCACGAGTCCGGCCGGCAGGCCGACCGCGGCGCCGGCGATCCACGTGGACCAGTGCGGCGTCTTGTAGCGGCTGTGCACGGCGGAGAACAGCCGCGGCAGCAGGCCGTCGCGCGACATCGCGAACCAGATGCGGGTCTGGCCATATTGAAAAACGAGGAGCGAGGACAGCATGCCGGTCAGCGCGCCGATGATGATCACCGATTGGAACACCGGATGCGTCCCGAGTTCTTTCAACGCGTAGGCTACCGGCGCATCCGCCGCGGCGCCCGACGCGAACGTGGTATACTTCATCATTCCCAGCAGGACCAACGCGACGCCAACGTAGAGAACCGCGCAGACGGCGAGGGAAGCGATGATGCCGAAGGGAATGTCCTTTTGCGGGTTTTTTGATTCCTCCGCCGCGGTCGAAACGGAGTCGAAGCCGATGTAGGTGAAGAAAATAATCGAGCCGCCGGTAAGCACGCCGGTCCAGCCATTCGGCATAAAAGGGTGCCAGTAATGCGGCTTGATGAAACTCGCTCCGGCAAATACAAACACGAGGATGGCCGCGGTCTTGATGAGCACCAGGACATTGTTCGTGCGTGCCGACTCGCGAATGCCCCGCACCAGGATCACCGTCAAGAGCATGACGACGAGAAACGCTGGAATGTTGAAACCGTAATGCCAGCCCGACTGATAAATATCGCGGCCCGACAGGTCCTGGAGGCCGGTGGGCAGGAAGGCGGGCGAGATCCACTTTGCCGGGGGATGGAGGCCGAACCAATCGAGCAGGTCGACGATATGCGCGGCAAAGCCGACGCTCACGCTCATGTTGCTGAAGGCGTATTCGAGAATCAGATCCCAGCCGATGATCCACGCCGTCAGTTCGCCGAGTGTGGCATAGGTGTAGGTGTAAGCCGAGCCGGCGATGGGAATCATCGACGCAAGTTCGGCGTAACAGAGGCCGGTAAAAACGCAGACGATGGCTACCAGGACCAAAGACAGAGCCAGCGCCGGTCCCGCCCCCGGCCGCCCCGCCATGGCCGTATGGTGGATCAGGTAGTGCGCCAGCGGCGTGTCCCGGATCGAGGGCACATCGAACTTTTGCCCGGCCATGGCCGTGCCGATGACCGTAAAAATGCCCGACCCGATGACCGCTCCAATGCCCAAGGCCGTCAGCGACCAGGGGCCAAGAGATTTTTTGAGCGAGTGTCCGGGCTCTTCGGAATCCCGGATCAACTTATCGATGGACTTGCGGGCAACAAGTTGTCTCAGCAGGGCGGTTCTCCCGGTCCCGTCGATTGCGGGCTATCTCGGTTAAGACGCTTCCCCCGGTTCAGGTTGGTTTTGCCGAGGTCTACAAGATGAGGATCTCCCCATGGAAATCCTCACCCAACAGTTCGGGTCCCGGTAAGACTGGCCCTGGAACATACGAAGGAGAAAGGCCATTGGCAGGGGAATTGAGATTGGATTCAGGGCCGGCGGGCACCTAGGGCCCGCCGGCTAAGTGAACCCCGTTATTTTCCGGTTACCGTTTGGAAACGCCGCGCGCTAACTTCTTCACTTTCTTCTTTTTCTCGCCCCGCGCCCCGGTCCTTTTCGCCTTGGGGGCCGCTGCCTTGCGGGCTGCGCGCTTGATCTTCTTTCGTTCCTGCGTGTCTTCGATCTTGGTGGTGTCTGCCACTTGTAACCTCTTTCGCTGCAATCGCTTCAATATTCCCTGAAATCGGGTAGACGTGACCCATATGTTAACAGGGATTTGACTGCGGCGAAAGCGACTAACACGGCAGAAGTGCGCAAACCCGCGCCCGCCGATGCGTTTCCAGCGTACAATGGAAATAGACCTGAATGATCAGAGAGGAATCTGATAAGTTTGGCTCGGCTTTGGCCGTCCGACCGCACCTGACGAGCTCCCCACCCCACGCAACAATCAACCGCACCAAGTTGACCGGAGTTCCCTTATGCGTTCCGACAAGATTCACCGCGCTCTCGCGCAGGGCATGAATCGCTTTGAAGTTTGCCAGTTAGTTGCCAAAGGGGTCAAAGCTACCCATAAAACAGGCTCGCGTTTTGAAGATTCGATAAACGACGTCCTGCAATATCTAGGCACCCACGATACGCCCAAGGGAGGCATTCACCCGGCCATTCCCCAGGTCAGCGTCAAGAGCCTGAAGCCGGCGGCATAAGCCGCGGCCCACTTCCGTACCGAATCGCACAAACAAGAGTGTCCTAGACAAAAGGAGAGGGGCAGCTGGTTGGCTGCCCCTCTCTTTGTTTCTTGTTGAACCGGTCGCTGAATTCTTAGACGACCTGGACGTTTTCTGCCTGCCAGCCCTTGGGACCCTTGGTCACATTGAACTGGACGCGCTGGCCTTCCTGAAGCGAACGGAAACCGTTCGACTGGATGGCGGTGTGATGAACGAAAACGTCTTCGCCATTTTCACGGCTNNGCCTTGTTCCATGATGTTGCTCCTCTTAGTACTGATTTACCGCACGAACGCAATGTGGAAGTGTTTGCGAGTAGGCGGTAACCGGAACAGGCAATGACTTCGTAATCGAATTCTACGATTGAATAGAGTCTAGCACGAATTGGCAAGCCGTGTTTGTCCGAGGTCAAAGAGCCAGCCAAAAAGGCAGATTCGAAAGAACATACAAGTAAAATCCAATTTCAACCTGCAGCAGGGGTGCCCCAGGTCCCGATTTTGGGACCTGGGAAACCTCAATTGCCCGCTTCACCGTTCCAAACTCCTAAATTCGCCGCAGATTAGCAAACTTTTCCATCAACTTCTTCATGCCGTGCTGCGCAAAGAGTACAGTCAGCTTCGCATCTTCGCCTTCGCCCTCGCGCATGAGCACCGTGCCTTCACCATATTTGCTGTGCCGCACCCGCTGGCCCTTTTTGAGCCTGGAAGCGCCCACAGGCTCAGGAATATCGATGGCCGGGCGGGGCAGCGCGCCAGGCTTCATGACTCCGCCTTTGCCGCCAAAAAAACGCGCTATGTTGTCTATCGAGTTCGGTTCTGCCACACTTCCCCCTTTGGGCGCTTCCGCGCTCTTCCCTTTTTCAATTGCCCCCACGATGGACTCTTCACGCCCCAGCGACGGCGCTTTGGCTCTGGGCGTCATCCACGAAGCAACAAACGGCTTGGATGAGGAGCTTTTTGCGCCAGCAGCAAATCCCCGGCTGGCCGCCGGGTGTTGGACTTCCTGACTTTCATCCTCGTAGTTGAAGTGCCGGTCGCCGAACTCCGCGCTCTGCCGCTGCCTGCGCCCATAGCTGTTTGGGTAGCCCGGCGTGGCCCACGAGGCTGCCTGCGGGCGGCCGCCCAGGTTCTCCACCAACTGCGAGGGGACTTCCTCAAGAAAGCGCGAAGGCATACTCACCTCCGGCGCATCGTTGCCGTAGCGACGCCGATAATGGGCGCGCGTAAGGACCAGCGTGTTCATGGCCCGCGTCATGCCCACATAACATAGGCGACGCTCTTCTTCCAGCTCCTCCGGGTTGTTCAGCGTGCGGGAGTGCGGGAAGAGCCCTTCTTCGAGGCCGGAGAGAAAGACCAGCGGAAATTCCAGCCCCTTGGCCGCGTGCAGAGTCATGAGCGTAACCCGCGCCTCAGGGTCGAACTGGTCCGTATCAGAGGCCAGCGCTGCGTGGTCAAGGAACTCCGCCAGCGTCTCCCCGCGCGCTTCGGCGTCGTGGGCCGCGTTGGCCAGTTCTTTCAGGTTTTCAATCCGGCTGAATGCCTCGGGCGAGCCCTCCGTCTCCAGAGCCTTGATATAGCCGGTGCGGTCAATCAGGAATCGAATCAGTTCGGGAAGGGTTGCGGCATCGCCGGGGGCGCGGAATCCCTCGATTCTCTCGTTGTTGTCAGCCGCGACCTCTTCCGCGTCCGACTCGAAGTCGGGATCGGGTTGAGACGCATTCCCTGGTTGCAAAACCGGGTCCAGGGAAGGAGGCTCTTCGCGGGTCTGTTTGGGCATGGTGAGGAACGGCCGTGTGGACTTGGCGAAGGGCGAATAAGTGCTGGCGTCGAGCAGCGGAAGCTGGCCCGCATCGCCGCCGAAATCGAAACTCGTCGCCGACTCCGCACTTGCTGAATCCGGGCCGGTGGAACCCCGCGCAGCCGCGCCGAAGGCGAAATCCGCGTCGTCCTCCTCAGCCTCCGCTTCCGCCACATCCGCCGAGAGCTTGCCCGCAAAGTCCGGATCCATCATCGCCTGCGCGTCCAGAATAAGCCGGCGAAAGGTATCGATAGCCATCGACGCGCGCGTTGGAATCAGCCGGTTCGAGATTGCCGAGCCGATGGCGTCCCAGGTTGAGGCGCCGGTCTCGAGAGCCAGCCGTTCCAGCGTTTCCAGCGTGGTCTTGCCGATGCCGCGCACCGGCGTGTTGATTACCCGCTGCAGCGCCATCGAGTCATGCGGGTTGCGAACCAGCCGCAGGTAGCCGAGCAGGTCCTTGATCTCCGCGCGCTCGTAAAAGCTGAAACCGCCCACCATGGTGTAACGGATGTTGTAGCGCCGCAGCGCCTCCTCCACCAGCCGCGACTGCGAATTGGTGCGATACAACACGGCGCAATGAGCCGCAGCCGTGTCCGGACCGGCGTCCGCGTCACGGAGAAATTTTTGGATGCGATCGGCGATAAAAAGCGCCTCGTTTTCGCCGTCCGGCGCCTCGTAGTAACCGATCAGCGAGCCGCCCTGGCGGTCCGTCCACAGCTTCTTTCCTTTGCGGCGGACATTATTCTGCACAACCGCCCCGGCCGCCTCCAGAATGATCTGCGTTGACCGGTAGTTCTGCTCCAGCCTCACGATTTTGGCGTTCGGGAAGTCCTTTTCAAACTCCAGAATGTTGCGGATATCGGCGCCGCGCCAGGAATAAATGCTCTGGTCCTCGTCGCCCACCGCGCAGACGTTCTGTTCGCTCGCCGGCCAGCAGCTTCATCAACTCGTACTGCGGGCGATTGGTGTCCTGGTACTCATCGACCAGCAGATAGCGGTAGCGGCGCTGGTAGCGCTCGCGGGCTTCCGTGGAGACCTTGAGCAGGCGAACGGCCTCCAGTAGCAGATCGTCGAAGTCCAGCGCGTTCGACTTGCGCAGCTCGGCCTGGTAGCCCTTGAAGATGTGGGCGATGCGTTCGCCGTTTGGATCCCTGGAGCTGAGGTAATACTCCTGCGGATCGACCATGTGGCTCTTGGCCCAGGAGATGCGGCCCAGGACCGCGCGCGGGGTGAGCTGCTTGGTGTCCAGGCCCATGCGCTTCATGATCTGCTTGACGATGGCCTGCTGGTCGTTCTCGTCGTAGATGGCAAAGTCGCGGGTCAGCCCTTCCTTGCCCTCCTTGAGCGCCTCGATGTCGCGGCGCAAGATGCGCACGCAAAAGGAATGGAAGGTGCACAGCAGCGGCTTCGCCAGCGAAGAGTGGTCCAGCAGCCGGTCCACGCGCTCGGCCATCTCGCTGGCCGCCTTGTTGGTGAAGGTGACGGCCAGAATCGACTCCGGCGCGATGCCTTTTTCGCGGATCAGCCAGGCGATGCGGCTGGTGATCACCCGTGTCTTGCCCGAGCCGGCCCCGGCGAGAATCAGCAGAGGGCCTTCGGTGGCCTCGACGGCGGCGCGCTGTTCGGGATTCAAATTGGAGAGCTGCGGCGGCAAGATGGCGTCCAGGCGGGAAGAGTCCTGCGTCTAGTGTACCGTTTGGGGGGCGATTCTCTTTGGCAGTGCGCTATCCTGAAGAGACAATGACAGATTCTCTTCAACCTGTTCGCCGCGTGGCCGTCTACTGCGGATCGGCCGTTGGAAGCAATCCCGCCTATCTCGCCGAGGCTCGCGCGCTGGGCGCGGCCATTGCCTCGGCCGGACTTGGGCTGGTCTATGGCGGGACAAATATAGGATTAATGGGCGCGGTGGCCGATGCGGCGCTTGCCGGGGGCGCGCATACCATTGGCGTTCTGCCCGAGCTGCTGGCAGGCCGCGAGATCGCCCACGACGGGCTGACCGAGTTCGTGCTGGTTTCCACCATGCACGAGCGCAAGGCGCGCATGGCCGAGCTTGCCGATGCTTTCCTCGTCCTGCCTGGGGGCTACGGCACGCTGGAAGAGATGCTGGAAGCGGTTACCTGGGCCCAGTTGGGATTGCACGCCAAGCCCTGCATCCTCATCAACACCGCAGGCTACTGGGACGGCCTGCTGGCGTTCCTCGATACCGCGGTCACGGCCGGCTTCCTGAAGGCAAAGAACCGGGACCTGCTGCTTGTGGCAGCCGATGCCGCCGAGGCGATTGAGATGGCGCTTTGCGCCCCGGCCTGATCAGGCTGCGGAAAACTCCCAATCCATCCAGTATCTTGGTTGCTTACTATTTCGTTACTGCCGGATAGGTGGTGACTCGCCCGGAACTCAGAAATGCGCCCACGATTCGCTCGATGGCGGATAGACTGCACATGAAGGGTTGCAGAAATGCTTCATACGAAGATGGCTCCATCGAGTGCGGTGTTGCGGCCGTACGTCTGGGCTTACGGCATGACTACGGGGTGGGGCGGCTCCGTCCCGCTCGTTATCCCGCTGCCGGCACGGCCGAAGCAACTCCTGACGTTCTTCTTCGCAGACCCTTACTGTATGCACCGGCCTGGGTCTGATCGCAGCGACGCCTCGCCGCGTGTCACCGTGGTGGGTCCTCAGACGCAGGCTCGGGCTGACGTGTCGGTCTGTGGACGTATCGACAACTTCACCATTCATTTCCAACCATCTGGCTTCAATCGGCTGTTCGGCATCCCCATGACGGAGTTGACGGATGCCGCCCACGATGCATATGCGGTCATCGGACCTGAGTTTCCGAGGCTCGAACATGAGCTTGGCGACACTCCAGGCTTTGCCGAGCGAATCCAGATCATTGAAGAGCGCCTCATTCGTATGCTCGGTTGCTACGCTAGACTGGACTCGGTCGCCATCGCGGCGAACAGCCTGTTTGCAAGCAACGGCATTCATCGCGTCTCGGCGATGGCGACCGATTCCGGGCTATCACCACGACAGTTCGAGAGGCGTTTCCTCGAGCAGGTCGGCGTGCCGCCGAAACTTTACGCTCGAATCATCAGGTTCAACGCCGCCCTGGATCACAAGCTCCAATTGCCCAGCCGTGCGTGGAGCCGCATCGCCAACGATCACGACTTTTACGATCAGATGCATTTGGTGCACGACTGTCGCGCTTTCACGGGAGAGTCCCCTTCACGGTTCCTGGCGCACCTCGTGGGCTTGCCCGAGTTCCATACGCTCTTCGCGACTGAAAACCGTCTGCGACACTAGTGAAAGTCTGCCGGGCGTCGCCTTCTTACTATCTAGCTGCGCCGCCAATCCCTATCATCCTTCACGTGACGTCACTTCTCCGTGGTGGAGCGGTGCGGGCGTGTCCGAGTGCATACGGTCCGGCGGCCGTGCAGGTCTCACATCTGCACCCATGGAGGATTGATCATGAATCGAATTGTTTTGGCGATGCTGGCTGTAATTGCCCTGTCAGGATGCACCACGCGGGATTCTGCCATGACGAACACACCGCCGGCATTCAGTGCCGATGATGAATCGGCAGTGCGGGCACTCGTGAACGAGTTCGCGAACACCTGGAATCGGCATGACATGAAAGCGATGCACGAACTGGACACAGAGGACGTGGAGTGGATCAACGTGGTGGGCCATTATTGGCGCGGAAAGGCTACCGTATACAAGGGCCATGTTGCGATTCACAAGGGTATGTCTGCGAAGACCAGCGTGGGCGTCGAATCCGCAACAGTCCGATCGATCGCGCCCAACGTGGCTGTGGCAGTTGCGACTATGCATTGGGGAGGTTCCCTCGACCCCCGTTTTTCCTGGGTGGTCGAGTCCAAGTCAAGAGCATCATTTACGACGGTCAAGCGCGATGGCATCTGGAAGATTGCGCACTTCCAGAACACGGTGATCGACCCTAAGGCGGAGAATGTCGATGAAACCAAGTTTGATGCCACCGGTTTTCCACCTCCCGGCGATCAAACTCTTTATTCACTCCCCGGACATCAACCACGATCCGCTCGCTGAGGGGCGGTGCGGGGCGTTTCCCGAGTGCGATATCGGCCGTCCCGCGAGGATGCACCACCCAAGATTCTGGAATGACCAACGCACCACATCAGCGCCCGGTATCGATGATGAATGGCCGGTGCGGACAATCGCGGGTGAGTTCGCGAACTTCTGCAATTGCAATGAAATGAAAACGCTGGTCTTGCGGTCGAATGACAACATCAGGCAAATGCGGTGCAATGAGCAAGGGCCTTTTCTAAGTCCGGGAGGATTGTGGCCGATTCGGAAGTAACGCCACTTGGAAGTCCCAAAAGCAAACGCAGATCCTTCGCTGCGCTCAGGATGACAGTTCATTTGGTAGTCGCGCGGCGGCGCATCTAGGCTCGCGTCACTCTGCTCGGCTTCAATCCTCCCGCAGCAGCATCATGGGATCTACAGACATAGCCCGTTGCGCGGGAATCCACGTGGCGACAAGGCCCAGGAGCGCCATTGCCAGCACCACACCGGCCAATACCAGCGGGTCGCGGGGTGTGGCCTGGTACACAATGAAGGCCAGCACCTTGGTTGCCAGAATGCCGAGCAGCAGACCTGCCGCCGAGCCAAAAGCCAGCAATTTCACCGCACGTCCCAAAGCCGCCTGCAACACTTCAGTCCGTTTCGCGCCGAGGGCGATGCGAATTCCCAACTCTCGCAGCCGCTTGCTGACCGAGTACGCGGCCATGCCGAAGATGCCGGTGATCGAGAGCATAGCGCCCATCATGCCTAGCACCCCCAGCGCCATGGTGGCCATGCGGGAGGGAAAGAGAACAGTCTCCAGCAGGCTGCTCCACGTCTGGGTGCCGGCGGGCAGCCCCGCATCCAGCTCGCGAATTTTGCTCCGCATGACCGCGGCAAGTTCCTGCGGATCGCGGTGTGAGCGCACCACGAGGTAGGCCGCAGCTATTGGTGAGCGAAGGAACGGGAGAAACATCGCGGGCTGCTGATCTTCGGTGAGAACCTGGTATTTTCCGTTCTCGACCACCCCTACCACCTGGACGTGCGTGCCATCCTGCAGCTTGTAAATCTTGCCGACCGCTCCCGTGACCGAGCCAAATATCTTTTCGGCAAAATCTCGATTGATGACGGCAACGGCAGGCGCATTTTTGTCGTCATGCCATGAGAAACTCCTGCCCGCCAGCAGGCTTGTGCCGGCGGCAGCGAAGTATCCGGGGGAGATGTCGTACCGGTATGGCATGATCTCTGCGTTAGCCAGCTTCAGATCGCCGGCATCTTCCTTGAACACACTCACCTTGTAGCCGGCGGTATAAGCAAGGGGAGGGTAACCCTCTACCAATCCCACGGCCTCTACGCCCCGAATGGTTTGCAGTGCATCGATCATGCGCCTTTGCATCGCAGGTACTTTTTCGCCGCTGTAACCGGCCATTGCCAGGTTCACACCCGCCAGCATGGTGTCGCGCGGCTCAAAGCCGAAGTTGCCGTGCAACGACCGTATGAGTCCACGGACAGCGACCATCGACGACGTGACAAGAACGGCACAGATTGCTATCTGCACGACAAGCAGCACGTCGCGGACCGTCACCCGTTTCCCAACCCTGCCGCTTGATCCGGCTTTCACGATCTCATACGGACTGGCCCGCAGCACCTGGCGAACGGGAACAATACCGAACAGAAACCCGCTTATCAGGGCCAGAACCAGGGCGAACCAATACAGTTCCGGGCTGGGTGAAACGGGCAGGTGAACCGGAGCTCCGGCAATGGGCTGCCATACGCTCAGGCGGCGCAACAACATGACGCTGCCCAACAGTCCAACGGTACCCCCGGTGAGCGAAATCAGCACGGCTTCGGTGAATAATTGCCGCAGGATTCGTTTGCGGCTCGAACCGAGCGCGAGGCGCAGAGCCACTTCCCTTGAACGATCGGCGGCGCGCGCGGAAAACAGGCTGCCGAGATTGGCGCATGCGGCCAGCAGAATCAAGCCGGACAGAAGCATCAATCCCGAAACGAATGCTCGCACTCCCGCGGTAAAAGAAGTGAGGCCTTCCCGGCCAAGGACGGTGCTGTGGTGAGCAATCTCTTTGGGATAGGTCTTTTCCAGGTACGCGTCCACAGCGTCCACGTCGGCTACGGCCCGGGCGGGAGTCACTCCTGGCTTCAGATGTCCGAACTCTTCAAAAATCCCACCTGTATTGCTGCGATCGTTCGGATTAATCCCGACCAGTTCCTCCTGGTTGACGATGGGCATAAAAAAATCGGGAGAGACAAACATCAAGGTTCCCTGGAACCCTGGGGGCGCCACGCCGACGATGGTGTAAGGATGCTTGTTGAGTTGAACCGTCCGGCCCACGACACCGCGATCGTCCTGGAAATAGCTGTGCCAATAGCCGTAGGTGAGCACGATATAGGGAGCGCTGTTGGGGCCGTGCTCATCGGCGGCATGGAAGAACCGGCCAAGATAGGGATGAATTCGCAGCACGTCGAAGTAATTCCCAGTCGCTGCAAACCCGTTTGCGACAGTTGGATTCTTGCCCGTGTCCAGACCCGCGCCCAAGACCATGCTGAAAGCCGCGAGTCCCTCGAAGCTGCGGTTGCGATCGCGCAGATCGAGATAGTTGGGATACGATTGCCACGCTGGATTGTCCCCATAGTGAGTTCCGTAGAGGCTCTCCGATTGAGGCACATTGAGCGGGCGCAGGACGAGGCCGTCCATGATCCCAAAAACCACGGCGTTCGCGCCGATGGCCAATGCCAGCGTCAAAACGGCAGCCATGGTGAAAGCGGGCGACTTGCGCAACTGGCGCTGGCTGAAGCGCAAATCCTGCACAAAAGTCTCGATAAGATTGCCGCCGAGCGCTTTATGGATTTCTTCTTTGTACTTCTCGCGTCCGCCAAACTCGATCCGGGCGCGGCGCTCGGCTTCTGCGCGGGGCAGGCCGGAACGTTCCAGGTCGTCGGCGCGATGCTGGATGTGCGAGAGAAGCTCCTCTTCCATCTCCTCCGCAACTTCGGAGCGATGGAAGAACTTGGCGGCGACCGAGCGAAGGTAGGCGGAGAGATTCATAACCCCTCCGGTTGTGCCGCAAGGGCGGCGGCCATGGCCGAGGTCAGGCGATTCCAGCCCTCGGTCTCTTCGCGGAACCGGTTGCGTCCCGCGGTGGTGAGCTCATAAAACTTGGCCCTGCGGTTGTTTTCCGATGTGCCCCAGCTCGCCTTCAGCAGCCCCTGGCGCACGAGGCGGAACAATGCCGGATACAGCGCTCCCTGTTCGATCATCAGCGCACGGTCTGTGATTTGGCCGATGCGCAAGAGCACGCCGTAGCCGTGAAGGGGTCCGAGAGAAACGGCCTTCAGGATGAGCAGATCGAGAGTCCCCGGTAAAAGTTGGGCCTGTTCCATTGCGCCCTCCTAAGCTGATAAGGAGAGTAGCGCTCTTCTCCTAAGCTGTCAAGGAGAAAAATTTCGAGCGGATCAGTTCGGCGTGCCGGTTGTTTCTTCCGCAGCGAATGTACACTCCGGGCATTGGCAACTGCGGCGAAGGTATTCCCAAGAGTAAATGCCGCTGGAGTGGCCGTCCTGCCAGTTGAACTGGATGGCGTACCGGCCCACAGCGTGGGCGCTCTTAGGCTTGGCCGGGGCCGTATACATGGGCAGAACCGCGGTGGGCTTTGGCTTGGGCTGGCCGGCCTTGCACCCTTCCAGCTTCCGCTGCTCCACGCAGGTGGCGCAGGGGCAGGCATCGCGCAGCCAGGCGAATCCCCAGGCGCTGCGATGTCCGTCAACCCAGTCGATCTCCATTCCCTTGCCTTCGGTGATCAGCACCCGGACCTTTTCCGGGGTGACAGCGATGCGGGGGAGAGGTTGCTGGGCCTCAGACTCACTGGCCTCATTGCCTTTTGCGACAAACCGGATGCCTTCGTGGCTCATGATTCCATTCTAGTGATCGCTGCCACCCCCAGGATAGGCACCCCTAGAACCGCACCCCAAATGTAACCGGAATCAGCCTGGTGTGAGCCCCAATCGTCGCCGGCCCAAGCCCGTTTGGAGACGCGCTGACCGCCGGCGTGTCCACGTCGAGGTAGCGCGCTTCGGCAAACAGTTTCAACCGGCTATCCCCATACATCCCGCCCATCTTGTGTTCAAAGCCCGCGCCGGCGCTCCAACCACTCTGGTTGCTGGAGAAGTGGCCCACCACCTGGTTCACGATCACCACTCCGCAGAAGTAGTAATCGCAATACAGCGCCTGCTGCGGATCGGTGAAACTCGTCACCTTGCGATAGAAGCCGCCACCGCCCGTCACGTAGATGGTGTTTTCCGACTTGGGGAAGAGATCGATGACCGGGTCCAGAGTCAACGACCAAATGTGTGCGTTGCCGCCGTTGGCGCCGGTCTCCGCGATAATTGCACCCGGCAGCTTGTCGTCGATAAATTGATATTCGGCCATCAGCGCGATCATCCGGGTGAAGTTGGCTCCCACGCCGAAAGTAAAGTTGCCGCCCCAGGTGATGTAGGGAGAAGACTCATTGGTTGGAGCGTTGCCGCCGCCTCCTGCCTCGAATGTGAGGTGGTGCATCAACCCATGCCCCTGGTAGGCGTCGGGCCTGGCTCCTTCGTTGCGGTCCTGCGGGCGGCTCGCCGCAAGCGCATCGAAGGCTGGTGCGGGCGGAAGCGAACTGGATTCGCCGCTATTCGAAAGGCTGAATTGGTTGGCGGAAGCGGTGGTTTGCGCACCTGCCGAACCTGTTGCGAGCAACCCCGCAAATCCAAGGAGATAGACATGCCGCATCAGCGACATCCAACGGTGGGATGACATGTCAGGTACCCTCAAGACTCGAATAGAATGGCGTCCGTCCGGGATCGCGCTCCGGATATCGGATTAGACACCACTCCTGGGGGAAAGGTTGCGGTGGCCGAAAATAGGCGTTTCCCGGATCACACCGCGCGGGTGACACTTGCGCGGATTGTGGCACTGAGATAGAATAGTGTCACCAAAGGAGATTGTGCCACATGGAGCTTCATGCTCGAACGCGAATAGGAGAAAAGGGGCGGGTTGTCATTCCAGCGGCCATCCGCAAGGCGCTCGGAATGGACGTCGGCGGCGTTTTGGATATGCGCGTGGAGAACGGTGAACTGTGCATTTCAACCAGGGAAAGCCGGCTTCGGCGAGCGCAGGAATGGGTTCGGCAAGTCGTGCCACCGGGAGTCTCGCTTGCCGACGAGTTGAGTGCGGAACGGCGCGAGGCAGCCAAGCATGAATGAGGTTGTCTTCGATGCCTCTGCCATTCTCGCTCTTCTTCAGCAGGAACGGGGTGCGGAGAAGCTAACGCTTGAAATCCGAAACAACGCCGTGGCAAGCACAGTCAATCTGGCAGAAGTGCAATCCAAACTCGTCAATATGAAGAACGATCCCGACCAGGCCTGGGCGGCCGCGCTCTCATCAGTTGCAGCGGCCGAGCCTTTCACAAGCAGGCAGGCGAACATTGCCGGGAACCTCATCGCCAAAACGGAGAGTCGCGGACTGTCCCTGGGCGACCGATCCTGCCTGGCCCTGGCAATTGCCCTCAAGGCCCCGGTTTATACCACCGAGCAGATTTGGAAGGGTCTCAAGGTCGGCGTTGCCATTCATGTGATTCGTTAAGCGGGGCAACTATCCGCGCCCACAAACGCCAAAGGCGGAAGCGTTGTCGCTTCCGCCTTTGAACGCCCTTCCAACTTGTCCTTACCCCTGAATGTCGAACTGCTCCGGGTGTAGCGTGTCATCGCTCTTGATGAGGATGTTCTTGCTTACCAGTTCCTCAAACTCCGTCAGCCAGCTTGCATTGTTGGCCTTGAGCACCTTCACTGTCTCCGGATGCACGCGAAGCAGAACATCGGCGCCCTCGAAGTGCTTCTTCATCTTGCGCAGTTCTGTGTAAATTTCGTTGCACACCGTGGTTGGGCTCTTCACCATGCCGGTAGCCTGGCAAACAGGGCAAGGCACCGACAAGGTCCGTTCCAGCGACTGCTTCACGCGCTTGCGGGTAATCGCTACCAGGCCGAAATCATTGAACTGGAGCACCTTGGTCGGCGCGCGGTCCGTCTTCAGCGCCTCTTCCAGCGCAGCCATTACCTTGAAGCGGTTCTTGCGCTCGTCCATGTCGATAAA